>DATAUH010000158.1:0-6095 GCA_036268375.1 Bryobacteraceae bacterium
GAGCGGCGGAACGGTTACGCGAGGCCACAGAGGCGCTGGCGCGCACGCAGCAGCAGGACTCTTCGGGGCGTTTGGGTAATCTGGCGCAGAGCGCGGAAGAGATCGCATCGCGACAGAAGCAGCAGGCCGACCAGGTGCGGCAGCTTCTAAACCAGGTGAACGCGGCCCGGACGACGGGGCAGCAGCCGAAGTATCCTTCGGAGCAGGAAATCGACAAGATGGTGAACGACCGTCAGGCTGCCGCCGACGATCTGGCGCGGCTGCAGCAGCAGATGCGCAACGCGGCCCGCGAACTGGCGTCTACGCAGCCAGGGGCTTCGAACAAAGTGCGCGGCGCGGTCGATGGGATGGATCAGAGCGACCTGGGCACGCGTATGCAACGCAGCTCCGACTCGCTGCGCAGCGGCGATTTTTCGGATCCCGCGGAAACGGCAATTACGAATGATCTGCAGAAGCTGACGGAGCAGTTGCGCGATGCGGCGCGGTCGGTGGGCGCTACGCAGACGGCCTCGCGTGACGGGGAGATCAACCGCGCGATGGATAATCTGTCGCGATTGCGCGACCAGCTTTCGGATTTAGGCGGACGCAACGGGCGTCAAGGGCAGCAGCAATCGGCGCGCAATGGATCGGCGGGCCAGCAGTATCAGCAGAATCAGCTCAGCCGCAATGGACAGCCCGGGCAAGCGGGACAACAGGGACGGGGAGGCCAACAGGGTCAACGAGGCGCGCAACAAGGTCAACAGGGCGGACAACAGGGGCAGGGCGGGCAGCAGGGTCAGCAAGGCGGACAACAGGGGCAGGGAAGCCAGCAGGGTCAACAAGGCGGCCAGGGTGGCGGCGCGAACGGCAATGGACAACGCGCAAATGGGCAGCCCACCGCCGGACCAGGCGGCCGCGATTCCGGCGTGATGGGCGACCGTTTGGCAGGTCCGATGGGTAACCCGGGCGGCGGATCAGGCGACCGCTCCAGCACGGTCTATGGAAATCTCGATACAGGAAACACGCGCATTCAGGGCCGCGCGGTGGCGCCGCAGCAAGGGCCCAATCCGGCTGACGCGCAGCGCGAGATCGATCAGGGTTTGAACATGCTCAACCAGATACGTGCCGCGGTGCAGGATAGTCCTGAGGCCAAGCAGCAGTTGCAGGCGCTGATCGACGAGATGCGGAGTCTGGATCCAAAGCGCTTCCCGGGCAACCCCGCGCTGGTGGAGCAGATGCATCAGCAATTGGTGAGCGGCGTGGATGCGCTGGAGCTGCAATTGCGAAAGCAGCTCCAGGACGGGCATGGCGGGACGATTCGCAACACCGATCCCGGAAAGATCCCGGCCGGCTACAAAGACTCTGTGGCTGAATACTACCGCAAGCTTTCGACGGTTGGAAAATAGGCGCAAAAAAAAGGGGCAGGCACGAGGAAGTAGCCTGCCCCGAGAAGGAGCGTCAGAGGAGAAGAAAAACTTACTGTTGGCCCGCTACGGTGGTGGCCGCGCCAGTAGTCGCCGTGGCGATCGCGGTAGGCGCTTTGTATCGCAGCACATAATGCTGCATCGCGGTCTCAATCCAGCTCATGCCATTGGTGCGAGCTTCCTTGAGAGCCTTAGCGTTGTCCCAACCTTCGTGCGATATGCGGTAGCAGGCCACTACGGTTCCGGTGCGGTCTGCGCCGCGGCGGCAGTGCACAAACACGGGACCCGCGTCGGAGCTGTTGAACAGAGCCATCACTTTCTCGACATCGGCAGCGGAGGGCGCCGACATTCCGCGGAGGGGAATGTTGATGTACTTCATTCCCGCCGCTTCCACCACCTTCTGTTCCTGTTTCGAACGCCCATCGGTCTCGCGGAGGTCGATGATGGTTTTTACGCCCATCTTGGCGAGATTCTGAAAGCCTTCGGTTGTGGGCTGCGCGCCGCGGTAAACGCGTTGATCTACCTGATGAAAGTTTTCGACACCGGAAACCTGTGCGATTGCGGACGTTGCGAGAGCGGTCACGCCGAGTACAACAGCGGCGGCCAATTTCGTGCTTTGGAATCGGGTCCCAAGAAATTGCATGGCTAATGAATTGGATGCGATGCGGAAGGCGGAAGTTTCCCTATTCCAACAACTCAGGATGGAGCCCCGGGCGGCTTAGGCGGCCACTGCTTTGCGCACCAGTTTGCCCGTGAAGAAGCGGTACCCGAGCTCGAGTGCGACCAGACCTGCATACAGGAGCGGCAAGCGAACGTCCGATTTGACAAGCCAGTAGTAGTGCAAAACACCGGCGATGGCAGTCACGTAAATCAGCCGGTGCAATGCCTGCCAGCGTTTGCCACCCAGGCGGCGAATCCAGCCTACGGTTGAAGTGACGGCCAAGGGGATCAGCAGTACAAAACCGGTGAAACCGACTGTGATGTATGGGCGCTTCAGCACGTCGGCGATCATGGCGTGGAAATCGAAAAACTGGTCCAGCACCACGTAGGAGAGGAAATGCAGGCAGGCGTAGAAGAAGGCGAACAGGCCGATCAGGCGGCGGAACCGGATCAGGTTCGGCTGGCGGAGCAGGCGGCGCAACGGCGTAATCGCTAGTGAGGCCACGATCAGGCGGAGCGTCCAATCGCCGGTGAAATGCTCGACGCGCTCGGGCGGGTTCGGGCCCAGGTTACCTTGCCACGTCAGCCAGGAAATGTAGACAAACGGCGTGAGACACACCAGCCAAATGACTGGTTTCACCCAACGAGATTTCCACATGGCTCAGTAGTATTTGCGCAGGTCCATGCCGTTGTAGAGGCTTGCCACCTGATCGCCATAACCGTTGAACATCAGGGTTGGACGCCGCCGGAATTCCCCCAGGCGCCGTTCTGTGGCTTGAGTCCAGCGCGGATGATCCACTTTTGGATTGACGTTGGAATAGAAGCCATACTCATGCGAATTGGTGATGTTCCAGGTAGTGGGCGGCTCCTTGGCGACAAACTTGATTTTGACGATCGATTTGATGCTCTTGAACCCGTACTTCCAGGGTATGGTGATGCGAACGGGCGCGCCATCCTGCGGCGGCAGCGTCTCGCCATACATGCCGACGGACACGAAGGTCAACGGGTGCATCGCCTCGTCCAGCCGGAGGCCTTCGACATACGGGAGTTCGATGCCCGCTTGTGACGGGCCCCACATTACGCTGCGATCATAGAGGCTCTGGAACGCAACGTACTTGGCTGTTGGCTTTGGCGTCACCTTTTTTAGCAGATCGCTGAGCGAGTAGCCTGCCCAGGGCACGACGATGGACCACGCCTCCACGCAACGATGGCGATAGATGCGCTCTTCGATGGGCGCGACTTTCATGATGTCGTCGAGCGACAGCTTCACCGGTTTTTCCACTTCGCCTTCAATGGAGACTGTCCAGGGCGACGTCTTCAGCTTCTGCGCCAACTGGGCAGGTTCGTCCTTCGACGTGCCGAACTCGTAATAGTTGTTGTAGTGCGTCACGTCCTGCTGGCTGGAAATCGCCTCCCCGGTAGTGTTGGGCTTCTTCACCAGGTTCGGAATAGGAGCCGGCGCTGCCTGCGCGCGCGCGGATGGCGCGAGCAGTTCCTTTCCGGCCAGAAATGCCGCGGGCAGGCCGGTTAGAAAGGAGCGCCGATTCAGATAAAGACTTTTCGGCGTGATATCGGAATAGCGAAGATCGGCGGCCCGGCGTATTAACATGAATTGCCCCTCTACATTTGTTATACGACGGTGACGGACAAACCGGATACGCGGCTTAATCCTGGCGCAGCGCTTCCATGGGATCGATGCGGGAAGCGCGGCTGGCGGGGATGTAGCACGCGGCGGCGGCGACGGCCGCAAGCGTGAGCGCGACCAGCAAAAACGTAGCGGGATCAGCGGGCTGGACGCCGTAGAGCAGGTTGCGCATCCACTGCATGAGGAAGAGCGCGCCTACAAGTCCGGCGGCTACGCCAGTGGCGGCCATTCCCAAACCTTGGCGCAGAATGGATCGCAACACTTGTGAACGGCTGGCGCCGAGCGCCATACGCACGCCGATATCGCGCGTACGAAGCGCGAGCGCGGCGAAGGCGGCAAAGAGCCAGAGCTGGGTGCGCTGCACCGAAAGCTCATTGGCTACCAGATCGGAGAGCGGCTGGACGTCGGCAATGGCCTGCGCGGGATCCACCGACCAGACAGCTTGTCGGAGCGCGGTGGCGTAAATTAGGGGACCGCCTGCGCCGCGCACGGCGAGATCCCGCGGTGTGAAGTAACCCTCGACGGCGTACGGCTGCGTGACAGGAAAGTAGTTTTCGGCGCGGCCCGCCACATCGAGGCCCATTTGTCTCACATCGGCGACGATCCCGACGACCGTGAGCCACGGCTGTCCATCGCCATCGAGGCGGAAGCGGCGGCCCAAGGGATCGCGTCCGGGCAACTTGGTAAGCGTTCGCGGCTGTCAATTGCTCGAGTATCCAAGTTGCGTCCGCGCGCGTTTCGGGAAAGCGATGTAGTGTGATGGCAATATCATCAGCTCATCAGAAGACGTATAGGCGCCTGGCTGAATGTCGCCGATATAGTTCCAAATACCTGGAGTACGGCTCGAACGGCTCGCGCTATCTCACGCGGAGAAACACTGTGTCCTGCAGCAATGCTTTGAGCTGCTGTATGAAGGAGCGTACCCGCAAAGATAAGACATGGCGGGCCGGCGTCAATGCAAGGGCCCGCAGCAGTTCGGTACTCCGCGAGTCTGCCGGATCCGGTGTCCTTCAGAACCTGAGAACGCGTCCATTATCGATCCACTAATCTCAGCGTCCCGGCTCGAGATAGCAGCCATGAGGATCGCAGCTGCGATATGATGGCGAGCGGCAAATATACAGAATGCTCGCTGATCCACCACCTGCTCGCGAATGTTCTCTTCGCAAGATACTTCGCCGGCTGCTCGTTCGCTCATTTCCGCGCTTGCGTCATGTTAGGCTGACCATAGCTTGGGGCATTGACGATGAACTACTCTGCTACACGGTTATGAATGGAGCGCACCTGATCCGGGTCAACGAGTGCCTGGGGGCGGCGACAAGCCAGGTGCTTGAAGGCGGCATCGTACATGAGTTGTGTCACATCGATGCCGATCTTCGGCTTGGCCGATATCAACGAGAACTCGCGTGGCGCCGTTACGCCGCTTCGCGCTGGTGTCGGATGCGGGAGGAAAGAGCGACGGAGGTTCGCGTCATCGACCTTGGATATGGCCGCCACCTCCTGGCGTTTGTTCGTTTCGCGCGAAGACTCGGTTATTCATTTACGATGGAGAACGGGCTGCTCTATCCGGAAATCCGTCGAGCGGTGCAAGCCCTGCAAACGCTCCAAGGAACTCGGTAGTGCTCTGTTGGAAATCGAATACGGCAGCGCGGCAAGAGTAGCGAAGGCCTAAAAGCTCAAAAACCGCAATGTGGCGTAATCGGTCGCCGTTACTGGGACCTTTAATCTAAGCCTCTGGGCTCTTCATAGGAAGTTGTGAGATCGAGAGAACATGGCCAGTTTGTCGGGGTGGCTCTGCAACCACGCGAGTCGCGGAGATTCTACTGGTGATGCGCTGCAAAATATTATCGCCAGTAGCGCCCATTTCACTCATGCTTCGCCGGCCCAGAAAGGTCCGACAAGTACAAAAGCGCCCGCAGTCGTGCATCCCAGCACTCCGCCTCCAACGGTCGTCATCAGCGCTAACACCAACCTTTGCGTTTGCAGGTCCAACTCTTCCCAAACACGGCCAAGCGTCGCGCGATGGAACGGCATAAAGCGATCACGAGTGAGGTACTGAGCACCGTGGTATAAGCCCGGAAGGAAAGAAAGGCTGTACAAGATGAACGAAACCATTCGCAGAGTCAGCACATAGACCTCGCACGCTCTCGTGTTTGGTGTACCCACCGTCGGCATTGCACTTCCGGCTCGCGGAAGATGGCGCTCCGCAAGCGCCGAATGAAACCGCGAGTCCTTCGGTACGCTCTACTCAGACTTGAAATACTAATGCGGCAGGGTTTTTTGGGCGCATCTGCCTGAACATATTTGCAAACATCAAGATCGATAGTGGAGGCTTCCCACACGCTGTCGGGCTTCGGTGGCAGCCTCCGGTCTCCGCCCATCTGGCTTTC
>DATAUH010000159.1:0-10476 GCA_036268375.1 Bryobacteraceae bacterium
CCCGAAGACTTTCCGTTCCAGACGCCTCCCGGTCCCGGTCTTCATGCGGTGAGCGCCACCGTCGTTTCCCGTTATCCGGCCGGCGATGGCGGTAGCGACTGGCTGCGCCGCACCATTCCTAACGCCATCGTCGGCCACGGCATCTATATATATGACGTGAAGCCGCTGCGCTGAATAGCGGCGGCCCCCCTGTTGCGACTTATCGCCGTAAGAACTGGAATGCGATGTCGCGCCCATATTTCTGCGCAAAGGCCAACGAGATCCAGAGCAATGCGAACGGCTCCAGCAGCCGCGCCTGCGTGAGCGGTCCTGCATCATGCCCATCAAACCCCAACTCCTCGACCAGTCCATGTACCGTCTTCTTCGCGCCCGCATCATCGCCGCAGTAGAACATCACCGCCTTCGCCGCTCCGAAATCCGATCGCTCCATTACGTTTGATCCGACGGTGTTGAAGGCCTTTACCACATGCGCGCCCGTGGCCCACTTCGCCACCTGCTCGCCCGCGGAGGTGTTCGTGCCGAGTTCCAATCCCGAAAGGTCCGGCTTCACTGGATTGGTTGCGTCGATCAACAGCTTGCCTGAAAGATTGCCCAAACTCTTGACCACTTCCTGCGTTGCTGGCCACGGCGTCGAAAGCAGCAGCACGTCTCCCGCCTTTGCCGCCTCTGCCAATGTTGCAGCTTTGCCCGACCCAGCCTTCTGTATCAGCGCCTGCACATCTGCGCCTTTTGGATCGCGCACCCCAAATGTCACCTGATGTCCGCCGCGCGCCCATCTTGTTCCCAAGGCGCCGCCGACGTTCCCAGCTCCGATGATTCCAATATTCATGTTGGATCGATGCGGGTTGCCGTCGGAAGGATTCGTCATTCTTGTGAATTGACGTGCTAGCCTCGAAAGAAAGGATGGGGAACGTGAACGGACTCGCAACGGTGCGAATTGGTGTGGCCTTTAGCTTGTCTTTTTGTCTGGTCTTTCACGCGCAGGCGCAGGCGCAAGTCTCAATCACGGTGAACACCGCGCAAACCGGCCCCGCGATACCATCCGATTTCGTAGGCTTGAGTTATGAAACGGGCTCGGTCGCATCGTCCACTGCGATCCCGTCCGCGAGTCCTGTGTTTCAGCAGATGCTGCGGCAGCTCGGCGCCGGCTGGCTCCGCTTCGGTGGCAATTCGGTCGACAACACGGCGTGGATCGGCGGTCAGCGCTCCTCCGGCACGCCGGCAAATTCGCTGACACAAACCGACGTGGATAACGTGATGGCGTTGGCGCGCGCCGTCAATTGGAAGGTCCTGTTTGGCCTAAACCTGCCGCACTCATCCGCTGCTACCGACGCCCAGGAAGCATCCTACGTTTCGCAATCCGGCGCCGGTCCGCTGTTCGGCTTCGAGATCGGTAATGAGCCCGACCTCTACGCGAGTAACGGCAACGAATCCGCCAACTTCAACCTCACGCAGTTTCTATCCGCGTGGAACACCTACGCCAGCGCTATCTCTTCGGCCGATCCGGCGGCCGTTCTTGCAGGTCCAGCCACTTCCGACAACATCGGCACTTGGACCACGCTCTTCGCATCCACATTCGCGTCAAAAATCGGGCTGCTCACGCACCATTTCTATCCGCTAGGGCCGGTCAGTTCCGTTGGCGTCAATTCGCCCAATGCCTGCACCATCGCCAACCTTCTGGACGGCGCTACTCACGCAAAAGCAGCTATCGAAGCGGCGCAACTCGCCAATATTGCTAAGTCCGCGAAGCTGCCCTGGCGCATGGCGGAAACCAATTCCTGTTATAACGGCGGGACTACCGGCGTGAGCGACACCTTCGCTTCGGCCCTCTGGGGGCTCGATTACATGTTTACGCTCGCCTCCAACTCCGCGGCGGGCGTGAATTTCCACGGCGGTGGAACCGGTCCCTATACCGTTATTGCGACCAATTCGAGCAGCGTCACTCCGCGGCCGCTCTATTACGCGCTGTTGATGTTTGAAGCCGCGGCTTCGGGCAACATTGTGCCGCTTACGGTATCCGCCGGTGGAATCAATGTGAACGCGTACGCCACGCTGGGCGCGGACGGCGCACTGCGCGTCATCGTGCTGAATGAAGATCCCTCCTTCGATGCAACGGTAAATATCACTCCCGGCGCCGCCTACACGCGCGCCTTGGCGATGACTTTCACGGCCACCGCGCTCAATTCCGGCGCGGGCGTCGGGTTGGGCGGCTCCGCCGTTGCCGCCGACGGCAGTTGGTCCCCCGCTCAGTTCACGGCGCCCCGCGCCGCCAACGGCGTGTACTCTATGCCTGTACCCTCGGGTAGTGCAGTGGTAGTAGCCTTTGGCGCAAGCGGGCTGGGTATCGGAAACTCGGCCGGCGGCGCCCCGCAAATCGCGCCCGACAGCCTCGCCTCTGCTTACGGCCAAGCTTTAGGATTTGCAACGCGCAATACCGCTTCAACCACGCTTCCAACAACCATCGCCGGGGTACAAGTCACCCTGACCGATGCTGCCGGCGTCACGCGTCCCGTCCCGCTAATCTATGTCTCACCGAACCAGGTCAATTTCCAGACTCCCTCCGGAACCGCTCCTGGGCAAGCGACGCTCAACATCAATGGCGCCACCGGCACGGTAATGGTGAACAATGCGGCCCCGGGCCTCTTCACCATCGGCGGCAGCAACGTGGCTGCGGCCACCGCGCTGCGCGATCCCGTCAACGGCGGGCTGATAACGCCCGTTTCCGTTTTCAATTGCGGCAGTGGGACCTGTACCGCCGTGCCGATCCTGGTCAGTTCCCAATCCACTGTCTACCTTTCTTTATATGCGACCGGTATTCGCAATGCCGTCGCCGGTTCCGGGGTCAGTTGCACCATCGGCGGCGTCGGAGCGCGCGTGCAGTATGCGGGACCTCAACCTCAGTATCCAGGCCTGGATCAGATCAACGTCGCGATTCCGATTTCGCTGAACGGCGCCGGCACGGTTCCGGTCCAAATTGCGGTCAATGGGGTGGCGTCCAACCCCGTGAACATCACCATACAGTAGTTTCCCTCGCCATCTAGGGTTTTTCCCTAACTAATGCTGGCGAAAATTTTTGCATTTCGCCCTCACGTTTCCTCGAAATCAGCCGATGAATGCTCAGACCGGAAAAAGGGTCTTGCAACGCGCATGAAGAAACTACTGACCAAACTCTCTCTCGCACAACGCATCACGATCATTGCGGTTGCGCTGGCGGCCGTCGGCGGAATTTATGCGCTCGTCCACAATCAAAAGGAATCGGATTTCAAGCCGCTCTTCACCGGCGTGGCCCCCGAAGACGCGGCCGTCATCGTCCAAAAACTTCGCGAAAGCGGTGTGGAATACCGGCTGCCGGAAAGCGGCGGCTCCGTTCTGGTTCCCTCCGCCCACTTGGCGGAACTTCGCCTCACCATGGCCGCCGCCGGCCTGCCCAAAACCGGGCGGATCGGCTTCGAACTCTTTGATAAGACTAATCTGGGCGCTACCGAGTTTCAAGAACACATCAACTATCGCCGCGCGCTCGAAGGAGAGCTGGAGCGGTCGGTAATGTCGCTTGCCGAAGTCGAACAGGCGCGGGTGCACATCACTTTTCCCAAGGATTCGGTCTTCCTGGATGCGCAACAGCCTGCCAAAGCCAGCGTGCTGGTGAAGATTCGGCCGCATGCCCAGCTTGCCGCGGGCAATGTCGCCGCCATTAGCAACCTGGTAGCGAGCGCGGTCGAGGGCCTTTCGCCCAACGCGGTGTCGGTTTTAGACATGAACGGCAATCTCTTGAGCCGCCCCAAGCAGTCCGGACCGGACGGCGATGCCGCGTCGGATGGATCGCTCGATTACCGGCGGCAGGTCGAGGGCGACTTGCTGGCGAAGATCAACACGACTCTCGAACCGCTGCTGGGCGCCAACAAATTCCGCGCCAGCGTCTCGGTCGATTGCGATTTTAGCGGCGGCGAAATGAGCGAAGAGGTCTTCGATCCGGCGCATAGCGTCATGGCGGTTTCACAGCGTTCGGAAGACTCAGCCGGTTCTACCGGAACCAACGGCGTCCCGGGTACGGCGACGAATCTTCCGCACGTACAATCGAAAACCGCCACCGCATCATCGAATCGCGTAACCCGCATGACGGAAAACATCACGTATCAGACCTCCCGCACCGTGAAAAAGACGCGGTTGCCTGCGGGCGGACTGAAGAAGATGTCGCTTGCGATCCTGGTAGATCAGGACTTGACCTGGGAACGCGAAAAGACCAACTATAAGCGGGTTTTGACTCCGCCTACACCCGAAAAGTTAAAGTCCATCCACGACCTGGTGGCCGGAATCACCGGCTTCAACGCCGACCGCGGCGACCAGTTGGTAGTGGAAACACTGCCCTTTGAAACCACGCTCAACATTGAGCCCCCGGAGATGCCCAAAACAGCGACGCCGGCGAAGCCGCAATCGCCCGTCAAGTGGCCGCCTGACCGGAACACCCTTCTGATCGGCGGTGGCGCGGCAGCCGTACTGATCGCCGTCGGTTTCCTGGCGGCCATGATGCTGCGTCGCGGAAAGTCGAAAGTGAGCGCGAAATCGGCGAAAGGGCTGCCTGCGGGTGCAGACGACGAGGACGGAGTTCAAGGTGGATCGGATAGTGTGCACCTGCAGAAAGGCATCGAGAAGCAGCTCCAAGACAAGCTGGCTGCGCGGGACGCCCAGCAGGCCGAAGCGGAAGAGCGGATTCTGAGGAATCTGGCTGTCGCGCCGGTAATCACCAAGACTGCGGAAGTGCTCGCGAAACACTTGCGGGATAAGATCAAGCAGGAATCCGAAGTCTCGTCCCAAGTGCTGCGTACCTGGATTAACGAAACCGATTAACTGAACCAACGCCAAGGCGATCCGGATCACATGGTAATCAACACAAAACCCGAAATTGAAGGCCTTGGACTAACAGGCCTGCGAAAAGCGGCCATGCTGCTCATCGTGCTGGGCGAGCAAGCAAGTTCAGAGCTGTTGAAAAACATGAGCGAGGACGAAGTACAGAAAGTCAGCCGCGAAATTGCCCGGGTCACCCAGATTTCGGGAGATCAGGCCGAAACGATACTGAACGACTTTCATCAACTGTCCACCGCCGGCGACTACGTAGCGCGGGGCGGCATCGAGTTCGCTCGCAAACTGCTCGCCAGAACATTTGCGCCCGAAATCGCTAAACGCTTGCTGGACCGTCTGACGAAAGCGCTCGGCAGTGACGCAGCGTCGTTCGATGCGATCCAGAAGGCCGACCCGCAGCTTCTGGCCAAGTTCATACACAATGAGCATCCGCAGACCATCGCGCTGGTGCTCTCGCACTTGAACCCATCTGCCGCGGCCGGACTGCTCACCAATCTTCCTTCCACCATTCGTGCGGACGTTGCGCAACGCATGGCCAGTTTGGACCAGATCTCGCCCGACGTGATTGTGAAGATCGTATCGGTGATCGGACAGAAACTCAGCGCCCTGGGCGAATTCAGCCGCGAATCTTATGGCGGCGTACGCGCGGTGGCGGAAATGATGAATCGCCTGGATTCCGGCTCCAGCCGCGAGATTCTCGACCACATCGATACCACAAACACGAACCTGGCAGAGACGATTCGCCACTTGATGTTCGTCTTCGAAGACCTCTTGCTGATCGACCCGATGGGCTTGAAGGAAGTCGTTACGAAAGTGGATCGCAAGGTGCTCACCATCGCGCTGAAGGGGACAAGCGAGCAACTGCAGACGCGGATTCTCTCTACCATGTCGGCGCGCGGCGCCGAGATGCTGAAGGAAGACATGGAGGCCATGGGCCCGATCAAGATCAAGGAAGTCGAAGTCGCCCAGCAGCAGATTATCGCGGTAGTGAGACAGCTTGAGTCCGAAGGCGTAGTCAGCCTGAAAGGCACGGTAGGCGAGCAATATGTTGTCTAGCCCTCTGCCGCTCAAGCAGGCTGTTGGAAAAGAGAAACTTGCCGCGCCTCGCGTAGCGCGGATCGCGCTACCGGAGCAGGAGGCCGTTGCCAGACCTTTCGAATGGCGTTCCGCGGGAAGCCCTATGGCGCGCCCCGTGGTTTCGCAGACCTCCACGCCGGGTCAGGCGGCAGAGCCTTCGGCTGATGCCGTGGCGCAAATGAACGCCTTGCGGCAGCAATGTGAACAGCGGATCGCCGAAGCGCGTTTGGCCGGGGTCCGTGAGGCGGAAGCTGCGGCGAAGGCGCAGGCTGCGGCTGAAGTCAAGGCGGTGATGGATAAGATGACGCAGTCCATCGCCGAATTGGGGCAATTCCGCGGCAAGTTGCGCCGCCAGGCCGAGGGCGACACGATTAAGCTAGCGCTCGCAATTGCCAAACGTGTCATGCGCCGCGAAATCAGCGTGGATGCGGACGCGATGCGCGGTCTGGTGATCGCCGCTCTCGAAAAGCTGCAGGCGCAGGAGATTTATCGCGTGCGCGTGAGCAGCGGGCAAGCCGCGGCCGTGACGGCGGCGCTTCAACAAACGGCCGGGCACGTGAAGATTGAAGTGATTGCGGACAGCGCGCTGGCGCCTGGCGGAATCATCTTTGAGACCAGCCAGGGCAACTTGGACGCTTCGGTGGATTCGCAGTTGAATGAAATCGAGCGGGGACTTGCAGACCACTTACGGAAAAAGTCATGAACGAATCGATCTCCTTAGAATCGTATTTTTCTGCCCTCGATACTTTGCCGAGCCTTCGTTGGACCGGACAGGTTACTGAGGTCGCGGGTCTGTTGATTGAATCGCGTGGTCCCAGCGCGGCCATCGGCGATTTCTGCGAAATTGAAACCGGCAATGGGCGTAGCATCCGCACGCAGGTGATCGGATTCCGCAATGGGCGCGTACTCTCGATGCCGCTCGAAGAGATCGACGGCCTGCAACTGGGCAGCACGGTGACGGCTCGCAGCGAAGATGCGCGAGTGGAAGTAGGGCCGAGTCTGCTGGGACGTGTGATCGATGGTTTTGGCAAGCCGATGGACGGTGGTCCGCCCATCGTGGCCGAAGACACCTACAGTCTGTACGGAACGCCGGTCAGCCCGATGGAGCGCGAACACATCAAAAAGCCGCTGGTGACGGGCGTGCGAGCGATCGATGGCCTGCTGCCTTGCGGCCTGGGTCAACGTATCGGACTGTTCGGCGGTAGCGGCGTTGGCAAGAGCACGCTGCTGGGCAGCATGTCGCGGCACAACTCGGCCGACGTCACGGTGATCGCAATGATCGGCGAACGCAATCGCGAAGTGCGCGGCTTCCTGGAAAACGAACTGGGCCCGGAGGGGCGCAAACGCTCGATCGTGGTGTGTGCGACGTCGGAACGTCCGGCTCCGCTGCGCGTGCGTGCGTGCTTTGTGGCGCTGGCGATTGCCGAATATTTTCGCGATCAGGGCAAGAATGTGCTGTTGGTGATGGACTCGGTAACGCGTCTTGCGATGGCGCAGCGCGAAATTGGCCTCGCGGCAGGAGAACCGCCGAGCCAGAAGGGCTACACGCCTTCGGTGTTCAATCTGCTGCCGAAAGTTCTGGAGCGCGCGGGCAACTTCCAGAAAGGCTCGATCACGGCCTTCTTCACGGTGCTGGTGGAAGGCGACGACTTCAACGAACCGATTTGCGACGCGGTGCGCGGTATTCTGGACGGACACTTCATCCTGTCGCGGCAGTTGGCGGCGCAGGGGCACTATCCTGCCATCGACATTTTGCACTCAGTGAGCCGGCTCTTTTCGGCCATCGCGACCCCGGATCAGAAGAAATCTGCGCAACGCATGCGCGGCGCGCTATCGGCCTATCGCGATGCGGAGGATTTGATTCAGTTGGGTGCGTACGTCGCCGGCTCGAACCCCGATTTAGACAAGAGCATCTCGCTTCGCGGCGAATTGCTGGAGTTTTTGCGCCAGGACCACACGTCGAGCGCGCCGTTGAATGAGACGCTCGATCGGTTAAACGGGCTGGGCAAGAAGCTTGAACCTGCGGCTGCGATGGCGGTGAGGAAATGAAGGCATTCCGTTTTCCCCTGCAGAAGGCGCTGGAACTGCGATCGAAGCAACTCGAAATCGAAGAGATCAAGTTTCAACAGGCAACTGCCGCGCTTGCGAGCGTGAATCGGGATCTGGAAGTGGTGAAAGCAAGCTGCGTGTTGGCGGAATCCGACGTTCGCGCCGCGAAGGGCGTGCCTGGCCTGGAACTCGCGGCGTTGGGAGCATACCGGCTGCGATCGGACGCGGAGTTCAAACGGATCTCGATGATCCGCGCGCAACGTCTGCAGGCAATCGAGCAGCAGCGCCGTCAGGTGTCGGAAGCGCAACGCCAGGTCAAACTGCTGGAACGTTTGCGGGAGCGCCGTTTGGAAGAGTGGCGCGCCGGTGAAGCGAAGGAGCTCGAGGAAATGGCGTCGGAGTCCTATCTGGCGCAATGGTCGAAGGCCGCCGCGCAGGCGGCGCGGGTAACACAGGCAGTGAAATAATAAGGGGTGATGACGCCCCAAACAATTTCTGCCACTGCCTTGCCTCCCGTGCCGCTCACGGTGGATGGCGCGAGCGTATTACACCAGATGATGCGCATCCGCTGGACGGCGTGGCGCGCGCTGCCGGAAACCGAACGAAAAGCGATTCTTCAGGAAGCGTCAGCGGCATTGGCCGCGATGGAAACGCATGCCGACGGACGGCAGAGCGCGCTGTTTTCTTTGTTGGGACATAAGGGCGATTTGCTATTGGTGCACTTCCGCCGCAACTTTGAGGAGTTGAGCGAAGCTGAGCGCTCCGTTGCGCGCCTGCGTCTGAGCGATTATCTGGAGCCCGCACACTCGTACCTTTCGATTGTGGAACTGGGCCTCTACGAATCCACGGCAAAAACCTACAGTGACCTCGCAGAGCGGGGCGTCGAGGCCCACTCGGAGGAGTGGAATCGCGAAATTGAAACAGTGCTCGCGCGCCAGCGTATTGCCATGGCGCCGCGGCTGTGGCCCGAAATTCCCTCAGCGAAATACATCTCCTTTTATCCGATGGATCGCCGCCGCGGCGAACAGGCCAACTGGTATACGATTCCGATGGACGAACGCAGGCGCATGATGCACGAACACGGCATGATTGGCCGGCGCTATGCGGGCGAGGTGCGGCAGATCATCACCGGCTCGATCGGCTTCGACGACTGGGAATGGGGCGTTGACCTGTTCGCGGAAGATCCGGCAGTGTTCAAGAAGCTGATCTACGAGATGCGCTTCGATGAAGTGAGCGCGATCTACGCCCTGTTCGGAACGTTCTTCGTTGGTTTGCGCGTGCCGGCCGCGGATATTGCGAAGCTTTTCTAGTACGAAGGCCAATGCGCATTGCAGTGGTGTCGGACATTCACGGTAATTTGGCTGCGTTCGAAGCCGTATTAGCCGATCTGCGCGTTACCACGCCGGATCTGATCTTTCACGGCGGCGATCTACCGCACGGCGGATCGCATCCAGCCGAAATTGTCGATCGGATCCGCGACCTGGAGTGGCCGGGAGTCCTTGGCAACACCGATGAGATGCTGTTCGATGCGCAGTCGCTGAAATCGTTCGCTGCCGGGCTGCCGCAACTTGCGGGACTGTTCGCCGCCGTCGAGGTAATGGGCGAGTGGACGCGCGCGGCGTTGGGCGAGCAGCGAATCGAGTGGCTAAAATCGCTGCCGCGGGTGGTGAAGCACGACGATATGGCGCTGGTGCACGCGAGTCCCGAGAGTACATGGCGCTCGCCAGGATCGCAGAGCAGCGACGCAGAACTTCGCGAGGTCTATGGGCCGCTAGAGAAGCCGATTGCGGTCTATGGACATCTGCACCATCCGTTTGTTCGAAACCTCGACGGCCTGACGGTGGTGAATAGCGGCAGCGTGAGCCTGTCGTATGATGGCGACGCGCGCGCTGCTTATTTATTAATCGACGATTCGAAGCCGACGATACGTCGCGTCGCGTACGAAGTGGACCGCGAAGTGGCAGCGTTAACCGAATCCGGCATGCCGCACGCGGACTGGACCATTCGAATATTGCGGGCCGCGGCTCCGCTGCCACTCTAGGCGCGCCCTAGTAAACTGTGGCAGTGACTATGTAGCAGCAGAGCTAGCCTGGAGGCTGATGGTTGTGTCCCGTTAGGGAGAGTTGTTGCAATTGGATGAGAATCAACGCGAAGATCTGACCAAATGGGCGCACTTGCGCATGTTGCCGGCTTGCGACGTATTCCGTACAAAACGGTTCCTGTCCCTTGCCGACGGCATGACATGTGAGCGAATGGCCCCGGCGCTCGGCACGACGAAGCCTACAGTCGTGCGGTGGAAGGTTCACTTTGGGCACAGGATCCGTCTCAGCTCAGATTCCGGCTGGCCGCTATAAGTAATGCGCCCTATCGTTCTTCGCCAGCGCGACAAACTCCTTGTTGAGCTGTCTGACAGACATCATTACTCCGGATAATCCGGGGGTCAGTGTCCCCGCCGAATTTCGGCCGTCGAGACTTTAAGTAAAATAACGCCAT
>DATAUH010000160.1:0-6218 GCA_036268375.1 Bryobacteraceae bacterium
GAATACGCCCGGCAGCAATCGTCAGTTCTGCACCCTGTCGGCGTGACCAGATCCTCTGCCGCTCCGTCACACTGCCCGCCCGACCAGCATTCCGAGGTTGCAGAACCCAGGGGCGACGCCTCCTCTCGAAAAAGGCTGCGGAATTCGCGCAGGATGGCGGCCGCTGCTGTGATCGTGTTAGCGTCAGCCGCCATGCCAGCGAGCATCCTGAGCCGGCGCCCGCGGACGATGATCGCACCGGCAGCCCCCAACCCGTCTGCGAAGCCCGAAAGCGAGCGCCACTCCGGGATCGAACCCTCGCAGCCGGAAACTGCCGCTGCACACCCGTCAAATCTACCTGCCAAGAAGCCGACTCGAGATCCGAGCACGGCGCGGCCGGCGAAGAGCGTCACAAAAGCGCCGGAAGCAGGGAAGACGCCCGCAAGCATCGTTCAGTCTGCTCCGGAACAGCGCGCCGCGCTGCTTCCCCCTATCGGCAGTCGGAAAGCACACGAAGCGGTGACGCTGCCGGATCCTGCGCGACCCGACACCTTGGACTCGAGTGATGAACCTCCCGTTCCCGCAGCCCTCCCCTTGACCGCGGAATCTGTCCCCGCGCCCAAGTGGCAACCGGAGAACGGCACGCCGCCAGCACCACCGCGACCAAACCCTACTGACCTCGCTGGCGCCGCTCCCGTTCCACCGGCCCCCAACCCGAATCCGAATCCCGCCGCACCGAATTCTAATCCAGACAGCCGGTCCATATTGACCGCGCTCGGACATTTCGAACAGGCGTTCGCGAACCGCAGCCTGACGCAACTCGATGCCGCCTGGCCGGGTATGCCGCGGCCCACTCGCGACGACTTCCGCAGAGCGTTCCGGGACGACAACGTTCGCTACGCGGTTCAATTGACGCCGTTGAAAGACCCCTCGGTCGAAGGCAACTTAGCCACGGTCGACTGCAAGCGCATCGCGCGAACAATAATCGGCGGTGCGGGCCGGCCCGACCAGATCACCTACGTCCGTGTCACTTTGAAGAGAGCATCCCGCGCGTGGGTGATCCAAAGTATCCAAGACCTGCGATGATCCATGAGCGCGCCGCAGTCGTCATGGCCCAAACGGCGACACCCGTTAAATCCGTTTCGCGAGCCCCTAAAATCCTGTGATACGCTGTTAGCGCTTGGCGCCGGACCTCTGCTCTTTGGAAGATTCGCACAAATATGCGAAGCGGTCCGGCCGCGATCCCGAAGCAATCCATCAACGAGCCTTGCTGCTCGCCCGCCGCGCAGAGTACAAGCGAAGTTACGCCTGTCACCAGATCGCAGCTCAACTCGAGCCCGGCAATCCTCGCTATCTCTATCACACCGGCGCCGCCGCTCACGCAATCGGGCGCTCAGGCGACGCCGCGTCTTACATCGATCACGCGCTTCGCATCGATCCCCACCACCCGGCCGCCTTGCAAAAACTCGGCGATCTCCATTTCGATGCGCTCAGGTTCGAAACCGCCCTTCAGAGTTACTCGCGCGCGCTCGCCATCGCGCCTGATGATCGATCGCTTCTGCTGTCCGCCGGCCGCTGCGCGTTACATGATGCGAACCCCTCAAGCGCAATGCACCATCTGCGCCAGCGCATGCTAGGCACGCTCGACCCGCTGCATTCGGAGCTCGCCGTAGCTCTTGCCCTCGCCGATCGGGGCGACTACGAAGAGGCGCTTCCCATGCTCTCCGGCCTCGTGCGGCAACGGCCGGAAGATTACCCGTCGCTGCGCCTCCTCGCGGAAATGCACGTCGGGCTGCGCGACCAAACCTCGGCGCGCCTGTGGTACGAGCGCGCAATTCAAGGCAACGATCTCGACTCAATGACCGGCTGGCTCCTGTACTGGTCTCGCCTCGGAGATTTCGAGCGCGCACGCCAAATCTACCGCTCTTCGCGCCTGAATCCGCTGTTCGAGCGCGTCATGCGACCGGCCAACCGGCGCTGGGAGGGTCAGGATCTTCGCGGTAAGACTCTGCACTTGATCGCTGGTGACATCTATTTGGGCGACGCCCTGCAATACATACGCGTCGCGCGCATCGCGAAGGCGGCCGGCGCTCGCGTGATTGCAGAGGTTCCGCGTCGTCTTCGTTCCCTGCTCCGCACCATTGATGGCGTCGATGCCGTGATCATGCCCGACGCTCCGTCGCCACCGGCCGACTATGAAGCGCACGCCTTCTGGCTGCTATACACGCTCCCGCATCCCGTCGAAGAGAGCATCCACCGCGCGCCCTACCTTTCACCACCGTCCGATCTGCGCTCCGAATGGCGCGAGCGAATCCCTCAAGGACCCGCTCTGAACGTGGGCATCGCCTGGCGCGGTTCGCCGTGGCGGATTCGCGACCGTTACGGACGCCGTTCGATGGCACTAGAAGATCTGCGTCCATTAGCCTCACTGCCGGAAATCGCTCTCTACAGCCTGCAGTATGGCGAAGGCCGCGCGGAGCTCCTCCAAGCCAACCCGGCCTTTCCCGCCGTCGATCTCGCGCCCGATCTTCCCAATACGTGCGCCGCCATCGAACGCCTGGACGTCATCGTCACCATCGACACCTCCATCGCGCACCTGGCCGGCGCCATGGGAAAACGCACCTTCCTGATGTTGCCTTACGACGCCTGTTTCCGCTGGATGCTCGATCGCGAAGATACCCCGTGGTACCCATCTCTGCGGCTGTTCCGGCAAACAAAGCCGGGCTTTTGGCCGGATGTTGTCACAGCGGTCGGTCGCGCCTTGCAGTCGGAGAAAATCGTCCGGTGAAGCCGTTCGCCGTCGTCGTGCCGATCGGCCCTGGCGCGATGGAGTTGCGGCGCCTTCGTGACCTTCTCGATAGCCTCTGGCATTACGAACCCGGAGCACGCTTGTGCGTCGCCATCGACAGTTCGCCTTACCCGCGCAGTCTGAAATTTCCCCGCCGGCGAAGCTGCCGCTTGATCACCCTGCGCAGCCCATTCCACGGACGCGGCGAACCTCTGATGGGCCGCTTGTCCGCAAGCCTTCTTCTCGCGTACGAACTCATTCGTCGCTCGGGACCATTCGATTTCGTCCTCCGCGCCGATACCGACGCATTGATCACCGGAAGATTTCGCCAGCGCGTCAGCCGCTTTCTCCAGGCGCATCCGCAAACAGGCATGCTCGGCACTCTGGGCTTCACGTGCCGGCGCGATTCACCTCATTATGGATGCGAGAAGACATCGGTTTCGGACGTCGTCGCTGAACTCGCAAAGGTTCCCGCTGATGAACCACTCGTTCACCGCGTCGCTTCCCATCTCCACGCGGCGCAGGCCTACGGCTATGTTGGCAAAGAGTACTGTCAAGGCGGCGTCTACGTCTTGCCCTTCCGAACCTTGGAGCAGATGTCCGTGCGCGGCTGTTTGGATTATCCGGAAGACTGGCTCCCGCTCGCCGTCCCCGAAGACGTCATGATCGGCATGTTGACGCGCGCAGCCGGCCTCGAATCCACCGATCTTTCACGTCGCGGCCAGCCGTTCGGCAGCAATTATCGCGGTCTCGCGTATCCGCCGCGAGAGATGCTGTCACGGAAACATGCCTTGATCCACAGCGTCAAGACCGACCCGGTCTACACCGAGCTTGCCTTGCGGCGTTTTTTCAAGTCCACGCGCTTCTCGAAGTAGCGTATCAAGGCCTTTTCGGTTGCTGCCTCTGTATACTGCGCGGCCGTAGCGCGCGCGCCTCGGCGAATGGTTTCGATCTCGGCCTCGCGTTCCTTCCAGTTAGCCATCAGTTCCAGCGTATGCTCGATCAGCGGATACGCGTGATGCGTGGGAAACACGTAAGCGTTCTTCTTATTGCGCAGAAAGTCGCGGCCGCCGAACGCTTCGTAGCAGACCGGCACGCAGCCCGCGGCCATTGCCTCAGGCACCGTCGCATTGAACGATTCGTAACAGTTCACATTCACATGTATGGCCGCGCGACGAAAGGCGCGCGCCACCTGTCTCTGCGGCTTGTCAACCAATTCGCGAATCCGCCATCCATGCCTGCGCGCATGCGCCAACAGCATCTGGCGAACAATCGGATAATCGCGGCACCACGGCTTCGGCGCCAGCGCGACCTCCAGCCTCCGCACCTCCCCGCTCTTCCGCTCGCTCGCATCCTCAAAAAACCATGGCGCGATGCACGGTGGAATCACTGGCGCCTCAATCGCATAGTGCCGCTCTAAAATCCGGCTCACATGCGGCATGATCGCAATCGCGCCTTCGTAACCGAATCGCGCGTAATTGTGCGCCCCGCGCAGTCCTGGCGCAATATAGGAGCTCGCCTGCACAAAAACCACCCGCCGGCGCCCCAGTTCCAACGGCTCTTTCTCACCGGCATGAACTTCCGGTACAACCAGCAAATCATCCGGTAACATGCCAAACGATTTACTTCCCCGATAAAGCCGTGGCGCATCGAATCCCATCCACTTCGGGCGAAAACCCGGACGCTCGTGCAGCACCGCCGCGTCGAATCCATGCGCGCAAAGAAGCTTCACGTGCGTGTAGACCATCCCGATTCCCCAACTCGGAACATCGGTGTCGGAAACGTAGTACAGTACCTTCATCGGTCGCGGCGCCTTACCATAAGAGATCACATTTCATGCACCTCACAGAGCTTTCCGGCTCTGCCGCAGGCAAGATTTTCGCGGCCGGCCTTGCGCGCCATCAATCGATTCACGAAGCGCCGCCACGCGCCGCTGAAAAATCAGATCTAAAATCTTTGGCCGCGGCCTCCGATGCGGTGTTAGTCTGCGACGAAGCAAGCATCTCCCAAATCGCGGAGTCCATGCCCGCCCTCTGGGACGAGATTCCGCCACACGCAAGCGTCTTCGTCGCGCTCGTGCCACGCAAACCCGCTCCGCGCGTAGATTCGCAATACGACCCGCCAATCGCGTCGTTCCTCTGTAGCCCATCCGTTTTCCGCGCCTTCCTTGCTCTCGAAATCGACTGCTATCCGGAAACGTTGTGCTTCGCCGTGCTGCGCGCCATCGCCACCGGGGCTATCGACGTCGATCGATTGCTAGTCCGCCAAATTCCGTTCGTGAAAACGTCGTCGCGTGCATCTCTCAGCGGCGGCGTCGCGCTTATGATGCCGCATCGCGGAGATCCCGTTTACTTGAACGCTTCCCTGAAATATCTCGCCCGCGCCGCGGGAACGTCCCTCAAGGTTCGCGTGGGCCTCGACGAAACCAACTGCGATCCTTACGCCTCACTTCCCGCGTTCCATCCGCAAGTCGATTTCTTTCGCTTCGGCCCCGCCCCCGTCGGTCCCTACGTCATCCGGCAGGAACTCGCCGAACGATCGCCCGAACCTTTCTTGTCGCTTCAAGACTCAGACGACCTCTCGACCTACGATCGCTTCACGACGCTCGCCGCGGCACTCACAGAATCCGCCAGCGACATCGTCGGTTCTCACGAGTTGTGTCTCGACGAGATGCGCGCCCTCGTCCAACCAGTTCGCTATCCGCTCGACTCTAACGCCGCTCTCGACCTGTGCCCGAATCACGCTCTGCTGCACGCCACTCTGCTGTGCCGCCGCGACGCCTTCTTTCAAGCCGGTGGCTTGGCAACCGACCTGATCATCGCCAGCGATACGCAATTCCTGCTTCGCGCCTACTTCCACACGCGCATTCGCAACGTCGACGAGTTCCTCTACATTCGCCGCCGCCATGCCACATCCCTCACCAACGCGCCCGAAACGATTTACGACAACCCCCTGCGGCGCAGTCTCAGCGCTGCCTGGACGCGCGATTTTAATGCCGTGAAACGCGGCGAACTGTCGCTCGCTGCCTCAACGCTCTGGCCTAAGCGCCGCACAGAGCCGGTTCACATCCATCGTTTACACGCGCAGTCAACCGAAGCAGAAATACGCGCGGGAACAGCTACCGCTTGACCGCATCGCTAAAGCGACTCGAGATCACGCCTCAATAACTTCGCCGCGCTGGTTAGAATAAATTCTTGCCGCAATGGAGCCAGGAAGAGGTCCGTCAGCTTGACGGCCTCACAGCTGAAATTGCAAACTGCGCACCACGCGCGCGGCGAGCAGCGCCCTCAGGCAAAATCGACCTCCGGCTCAGCGAAGCGTTGCCGCTCATCGAAGGCCTCGCCGGAAGCACGCGCGCTCTCCCCGTTCGCCAATTGCTGCGCAACCTGGGATTCAACGAGCATCGCCATCTGCAATGGCGGCTGGAGCACAAGCTGATCCAAGCTCTCGT
>DATAUH010000161.1:0-4022 GCA_036268375.1 Bryobacteraceae bacterium
CGCTGGGCGCCGGCATCAGCATGGGCTTTGCGGAAGCGCTGTCGGACGATGGCAGCCTAACGGGGCGCGGGCATCCCTGGGTGCGCGGAGGCGTGTGCGGTTTAATGACAGCGCTCGGCGGAATCGGACATACGCTGCCGTTCCTGATCCCAAACTTTCACATCGCGATTACGGCCGCCATTGTTGTCGTAGTCGTGGAGCTGGGAATCATCTCTTGGATTCGCAACCGGTATATGGATACTCCGCCGTTTTCTGCCGCCCTGCAAGTGGGCTTAGGCGGCCTGCTGGTATTCATCACCGGAATTTTGATCGGTAATTCGTAACTATTTTCGGGACGGGCAGTATAACGGTCGATGGCCGCTATTCTGAAAGACTTTCGATACTCGTTTCGCTCGCTACGGAAATCGCCCGTTTTCTTTGGCGTGGCTGTGCTTTCGCTGGCGCTGGGCATTGGCGCGAACACTGCCATTTTTACGCTGATCAACCAGCTCATCCTGCAGCCGCTGCCGGTGCGGGAGCCGGAGCAGTTGGTGATGCTGGCCGGCCGCGGCGATCACTACGGCGGAAACAACGGCCCGGATCGGCTATCTTACCCGATGTATCAGGAGATCCGCGATAAGAACCAAGTATTCAGCGGGATGTTTTGCACTTACCCTTCGACGTTGAGCGCGACGTTTGAAGGCCGATCCGAACTGATTGGCGCCGATTTTGTGTCAGGCAATTACTTTCCGGTGCTGGGTATCGGCGCGGCAGCGGGCCGCGTGTTCACGGCGTCGGACGATCTGATTCAAGGCGGGCATCCACTGGCAGTACTGAGTTATGGATACTGGCGGGCGCGCTTCGGAGCGGATCCGCGCATTGTGGGGAAACAGATTCTGGTGAATGGCCGTTCGCTGACTATCATCGGCGTAAGCCAGGCAGGTTTTGACGGCGTGGAACCGGGCCGCGCACCGCAAATTCGCATTCCTGTGACGATGAGGGACGATCTGCCGCGAGGCGATTTCGGACGCCTGAACAACGACCGTTTCCGCTGGGCAGAGGTTTTCGCCCGTTTGAAACCGGGGATAACGATCGAAAAGGCGCAGGCGGGATTGCAGCCTCTGTTTCATCAGCTTATAAATAACGAAGTGACGGAGAAGCCGTTTGCGAAGGCTTCACCATTCGTGAAGCAGCAGTTCTTGCGAATGTGGATGGAGGTGATGCCAGGATCGAAAGGGCGGTCGAACCTGCGTAGAGCCTACTCCAAACCGCTATTTGCGCTGATGGGAATTGTGGGCCTGGTGCTGCTGATTGCGTGCTCGAATCTGGCGAATCTATTGATTGCGCGCGCGTCGTCGCGGCAGAAAGAGATCGCAGTGCGATTGGCGTTGGGCGCGGGGCGGGGCAGGTTGATACGTCAATTGCTGGTGGAGAGCCTGATGTTAGCTGGGATGGGGGGCGCTCTGGGTGTGGGACTGGCCGTGGGAATCGATCAGGCGCTGATCGATTTTCTGCCGTCGGGGCATACGCCGCTCTCGCTCAGCAGCACGCCGAATTGGATGGTGCTGGCATTCACGTTCGTGGTGACGCTGCTGGCGGGCGTGCTGTTTGGCTTGGTTCCCGCGCTGCAATCCACGCGACCGCAGCTTGCGAACACGTTGAAGGATCAGGCGGGCGGCGTGATTCGCGGCGGTTCGGCGGGATTGCGCAAGTGTTTGGTGGTAGCGCAGGTATCACTTTCGCTGCTGCTGCTGATCGGCGCGGGACTGTTCATGGAAAGCCTGCGCAACTTGAAATCGCTCAACCCGGGATTCGAAGTGAACAATCTTCTGGCGTTTGATGTCGACCCGACTATGAGCCGTTACGACAAGCCGTGGACAACGGATTATTACCGGCGCTTGCATGAGCGATTGAGCAAGCTGCCAGGCGTGGAATCGCACGCGTTCGCCGAGGTTCCTGTGCTTGAAAACAATGAGTGGGATAACTGGGTGACGATTGAGGGATACTCCGCCAAGCAAAGCGAACGGCCCGATCCGCACATGCAGTATTGCTCACCTGGGTTTTTCAAGACGTTGAAGATTCCGGTGGTGCTGGGACGCGATTTCAACGATCGCGATGTGGATGGTGCGCCGAAAGTGGCAATTGTGAATCAGAAGTTCGTCAAGCGCTACTTCGGCAGCAAAGATCCTGTGGGCCGGCACATCGGAATGGGGATCGACCCCGGCACCAAGCTGGACATACAGATTGTGGGCGTGGTGGGCGACACCAAGTACGAAAGCCTGCGCGAAGAAATTCCGCTGGAACTGTACGTTCCGGATTCGCAGAAGGGCTTTGCGGACGGCGAGGTGATTTACGTGCGCGCGCAAGGCAATCCGACGAACGTTTTTAACTCGCTGCGCACGAGTATACGGGAGCTTGACGCGACGGTACCGATGCACGACCTGCGCACGCTGGAAGACCAGATGGAGATTTCACTGCTGACAGAGCGGCTGCTCGCGACATTGTCGAGCGTCTTCGGACTGCTGGCGACGCTGCTGGCCGCACTGGGACTCTACGGCGTGATGGCCTTCATGGTTGCGCAGCGTACGCGCGAGATCGGGATTCGAATGGCGCTGGGAGCCGGACAGAGCTCCGTGGTGTGGATGGTGATGCGGGAGACGATGATATTGGCTGGAGTTGGGGTGGCAATTGGCCTGGTGGGCGCTTACGGCGTCACGCGCCTGATTCAAGCTCAGCTTTTCGGCGTTGCGGCCACAGATCTTGTGACGATGCTGGCGGCGGCTATCGGAATTGCGACAGTCGCGGCCCTTGCGGGCTATGTCCCGGCGCGGCGCGCAACGGGCATTGATCCGATGCTGGCGCTGCGCTGGGACTAAGTCAACCGGTCAACTTACATTTTGACCAGGATAGCCAGTGTAAATCGATTCTCGTACTTTCTCAGATCCGGACTCCACCCTGGAACGTACGAACCCAACGGACCCATATTTCCTCCCGGGGGCGTAATGCCTCCCGGGCCTGAGAAGTACGGCACGTTCGAAGCGCGGTGGTTATATTCGCCGCGAAAGGTGATGTATTGGCTCGGCATGTAGTCGAAGGTTAGCGAAGCATCCCAGGCCTTGTAAGGATCGCCTGGATTCTCGGTGAAATAGGGCGTGCCACTGGACGCGGTTGCGCCGTTGATGGGCGGCAGCAACACCAGATAGCGGCCCGGGTTGTTGATGGCGCCTCCACCAAGCGTGAGTCCGAACAGGTCATTATCAAACCACACGCGATGGTATGCCATGAAGCCTAAAAAATACTGCGCCGGGCGACCCGGAGAGCCGCCTTCACAACTTACTCCGCCGCCCCATTCGCAGCCCACGTCTGCGGTAAAAGTGAAGGCCGCTTTGTCGATCCAGCGCTTCGGATTATCAAAATATTTCACCTGCACGCTGTTATCGGAGTGAAACCGGTTGCGGGTCGGGATACCCAAGACATCGGTTCCCCAATAGTTGTTACTCAGGACGGAAAGAGATCCAGTAGGCCTCCAGAGGACCTGGACTCCTACGCCAGGTTGTTTATTGAACTTTCCGTAAGATTGCCATCCATTGACGATCCAGGGCTCAATTTTCAGCTTTGCGCTGGGAAAGATCTGGACGCGTAGACCGTTGAAGAACCACGGAGTATTAGACGATACATATGAAGGCTGATAGGCCCAGTTATCGAACTGGTAGTAACTGAACAGGCCAACATAGGACATGAAGATACCGGCATCGATGTTAATGCCGTTTAATTTGTCTATGTGATAACCGCCGTAAGCTTCGGAGATATACCGATAGGCGGTGTCTAAGTCCCACTGCCCGCGGGCCGGGCTGGCATCGTTGCGGGGCGTAGTGCTCGCATACATCCCGAACTGCGTCATCACGCGGCCGCGCACGTTGCCGCAATGAAAATTGCCGCCGATGCCCAACTGCGTTACTTGCACTTCGTTGGAACGGAAGATTTCGCTCGATCCGCCAATGGTGTTGTCTTGCGGATGATTGAGATCCTTGGTGAAGTTGACG
>DATAUH010000162.1:0-12398 GCA_036268375.1 Bryobacteraceae bacterium
TCCACTTCATCCGCGTTCGTGTAAGCCATTACCGGTATCGGCTCGCCCATCCTGTCTTCCCAATTCCAATGCGGCAGCAAGTGAACCATCGGCTTCGAGGTCCATTGGCTCTGATAAAGGTAAAACCGGTCTTTCGGGAAGCCTGCCAGATCCACCATCCCAAAATACGAACTGCGCGCCGGCCAGTCCGCCGGATCGCGTCCCGAAAAATACGGCGTCGGCTCGCCCAGATAGTCAAAACCCGTCCACACAAACTCACCCATCACCTGCGGGAACTTATCCTGATAGAAGAATTCCACGTCCGGGCAGTAAGCCCACGGAGGCGCAATGATGTCATAACTGCTGATCTGGTGCGACGGATGTTTCTCGTACTTCGTAATCGGCAGATGATACACTCCGCGCGAACTTACGCACGATTCCGTCTCCGATCCATAAATTGCCCAGCTCGGATGCTCCTTTAAAATCTGCTCGTAATGCATTGGCTGATAATTGAACCCCGGCACGTCAACTTCATCTGCCAACTTATTACGGATCGCGCCCACCCAGTTATTGAACGCCGAAGTCGTCGGCCGCGTCGGGTCTTCTTCATGAAAGAAACCCACCAGCCGCTTCGCCATCGCCGCCCCTTCCGGCCTTCCCTGCTCCGGAATCTCGTTCCCGATGCTCCACATAATGATGCTCGGATGATTCCGATCGCGCCTCACCAGGTCGCGTACATCGCGCTCCGACCACTCATCGAAATACTTGCTATACCCGTTCCCATTCGGAATCTTCGAGATCTTCCACATATCGAACGATTCGTCCATCACCAGCAGCCCCATCCGGTCGCACAAATCCAACAACTCCGGCGCAGGCGGATTGTGCGTCATCCGTACGGCATTCACTCCCGCGCCCTTCAGGATTTCAAGCTGCCGCTCCGCCGCACGCCGGTTGAACGCCATTCCCAACGCGCCCAGGTCGCTGTGGTCGCACACACCGTGAATCTTCATCCCTTTTCCGTTCAGCGAAAATCCCTTCTCTTTGTCGAACGCAATCTTGCGAATGCCGAACGTCGTCGTGTACCGGTCCAGCGTCGTCTTTCCATCCATCACTTCGCTCACCAGGGTGTATAAATATGGATGCTCCGTGTCCCAAAGCTGCGGATGTTCGAGGGTCACAGCACTGTCCAAAGTCGATGACGCCCGCGCGTGAATCGTCGCCTCGGCAGTCGACCGCGTCACCGTTTTCCCCGCGGCGTCCACCATCGACGTCGCCAACGTAATCTTCCGATCCGTGTCCGACCGGTTCTCTACGGTCGTCTTCACCGACACCGAGCCGTTCGCGTCCGACACCTCGGGCGTCGTAACATAAGTGCCCCAATGCGCCACGTGCACCGGTCCTGTCACATCGAGCCACACATCCCGATAAATACCCGCCCCGGGATACCACCGTGACGACCGGTCCTCCGGCTTCAACCTCACCGCGATCACGTTCGAACCACTCGCATTCAGGTAAGGGGTTAGATCAAACATGAATGTGCTGTACCCATATGGCCGTCCGCCCAGCTCATGCCCGTTGATCCACACGGTCGAATTCGACATCGCGCCTTCAAATTCGATGGAAAAATAGCGCCCGCTCGCGTCGCCCGAGATCGTAAACGTCTTGCGATACCATCCCGTTCCGAAATACGGCAGCGCGGCCGTATGGGGGTTCAAGTCTTGATCGAACGGCCCCTCAATGGCCCAATCGTGCGGCAAGTTCAACTGCCGCCACTTCGAGTCGTCAAACGAAGGCGCCTCCGCACCCGGCGTATCTCCCCTAAAAAAGCGCCAGTCCGAGTCAAAATCGATCCTGCGGGGGCCGTTAGCCGGAATGGTCGAAGCGGCGCCCAAAAGCGAGACTGAAATCGATCCCAGTGAGAGCGCAAGAAGAAGACAATGCGGAAAATTCATGACCAAACCGAATTATAGTTCGTCGAATCGCACGAAAGTTCCTCTGAGTACCGGCCGGACTCATCAAAATAACTCAACCTTCCGTACACTCCGCCCGACTAACGTCCACTCACGCGCTGAATTTCCTTGACCCATTTACCAAGATCCGCCGGCGTTCGGATCTCGATCACCCTTCCACCCAATTTTCGGACCGCCCGGCTGACGCTGTCGGACCCTGCCCAATGGGACGGGCGGGAATTGCCGCGCCCACGGTCCCCGGATATGGTTCACCCTCTGAAATGGGTCTGGTCACACCAGGTTGCGGCTCCAACGGCAGACGCACTCCCCGTCCGGCATGTGTCGGCGGTTCGATGTCGTCCGGTCGTCCTCTAGCTGGCGAATCCACAGCAACCTTGTGAACCAGAAACAAGAAGTGTGGCGCCGGACCCGTCCTGGGCGCAGTGGATTAGAAAAAGCTTCTCATCGTACCGTTCCCGCAGTCCAAGAAAGACAACGGCATGGGAGGGTCCGGGATCGCTCAAATTCCCGGCTGATCATTTCCGGAATTAACCGTGCTCGGCCGGCCGCTGTAAAGAACGGTAATCGACCGTACTCAGTTGTATCTGATCCAGGGCAGCCGCCACGTCGCCAAGCAGGCTCAGCGTGAAGTCGTCCCGCCGGAACAACTCACGTTGCTGCTCCAGATTGAATATCACGAGCCGGATCGAAGAAGCTGGCAGGGTGCGCGACCCTCATCGACCTAGAGTTTCATGTCCAGAGCTTTGCCCGCAAAAGTCACCGGATGAGTTCCCTGTTCACCGGCCACCCGCACTACAATATTGCGCTTCGGTTCAAGCATTCGCGAGCCTTGACCGAGACTAAGACGCAGACGGCGAGCTGAATTGTTCCAAGCCATTTCGATTCGCTCGAATTCGCCCTTGCGGAAGTTGAAGCTCTTGCCATCGTCTTGATAGAGCGAATAAGTTCCATTGGCGCCGGGATGGACCAGAAGGGTAAGCGGCTCATCGACCTTCTCCGCCGTGTATTGCTTGATGGGACCTAGAGGGAGAATTGCGCCGGCGCGTACGTAGAGAGGCATAGTCTCGAGGTCTACTTTGCGAGTGATCTCCCGGCCGCCATCGAAACGTTCGTGGGTCCAGAAATCGTACCAAGAGCCTTTCGGCAAATAGAGAGTCCGCTGTGTCGCGTCTTTCTCCACCACTGGAGCGACAAGCAGGTCACGACCGTACAGGTATTCGTCACCGCGAGCCACCGCGGTGGGATCGTCCGCATAGTGTAACCAGAGCGCGCGAATCACCGGTAGGCCCGTATCGCATGTCTCTTTCAATGCGGTATACAGATACGGCATCATCTGATAGCGCAACTCGAGATACTTTTTGCAGATGGGTTCGATGGCCGGGTTATCCAGATCTTTCGGGTCCGGATGGTAAGTGGGGGTCTCCTGATAACCAATTTGACCTTTGGTCCATCCCCACGGTAAGTGCAGCCGCCAGTCTCTGCCATGTGACCGAAACAGCGGATTGAAAGCCGCAAACTGGAACCAGCGCGCGAAAAGTTCGCCCGTATACTCACGCGTCGGAATGAAGCCCCCGATATCGGCGCCCCAATAGGGAATGCCGCTCAAACCGGCATTGATTCCGACCGATACGTGCGTCTTCAGCGTTTCCCAGGTGGATTGGATATCCCCGGACCACAAGAACGCCGCATATCTCTGCATTCCGGGGTAGGCGTTGCGGTGCAGAGCGTACACACGCTGATTGGGCCGGTACATCTGCGTTCCTTCGAAATACATGCGATTGCGCAGCAACCGCGAAGGTCCGTCAAAGCCATCACCTTGATCGGGCCACCAACCGTCGACGCCCAGATCCATTAGCGGTTTGTGCGCGGGCCAGTAACAGCTTACGCTGCGATCGGGAGGCCAATGCCCATCCGGCGTGCGTCCCGTCGGCAAAGGAGCCGCGGTGCACGGGTCGCTGACCGTTCCCGAAAAATGTCGCCCCTCCACGACGATGTGCAGCACGACGTTGAAGTTTTCGGAATGCAGCTCTTGAATCGCCTTCGCCGGATCCGGAAAGGCCTTCGGATTCCAAGTAAATTCGCCGTTGTGGGTGTTCCAGCCGTTCGGACAAAAATCGGTGCCGAGATAGATCACGGCGTCGCAAGGCATCTTCTTTTCGCGGAAGATTTTCGCCTCCTGCATGATCTCTTCAGGCGGACCCAGCGTGCGGTGAGACTGTTGATAGCCGAACGACCAGAGCGGAGCCATCTCCGGATGCCCGGTAATCCGGGCGTACTCACCGAGCACTGCTTGCGGTTCCCGGGCGCCAATAACAAAAAGGTCGATTGGAAGTGCGGCCTCGGGATTGGCGGCTTTGACGCTGCCTTCTTTGCCGGTTAAATCAAATGGGCCGATGGGGTAATGAACAAACATGGCCCAACCGCCCGATCCGATGATGAGCGGAATCGGGACTTTGGCTCCATGCGTCCCCAAGTGATATCCGCCTTGACCGCTCGTCATACGATCGACGTTGCCGCGCCGATCGAACTGGGGGCCGCCTTGGCCGAGCCCGAAAACTGGATGTTCGCCGACTGCGAACGCGACGTCTCCACTGGCGCCATCGAACTTCAACTCCTGCACGAGACGGCCGCCAGAACCTTCGACCCGGATTGTCACGGGATCCGCGGTCAGCTTCAGCGTAAGTTGTCCGCACTTGATGATCCGGGGACCATTCAAAGCGCGAATGCGCGCGACCGGTTGCCCCCAATCATCTTTTACCAGCACTCCATTGGAATCAATCGCTTCAGGCGCGCCATTTTCGAGTGCTTGGGCGGTAATACGTACCGTTAGAGGGCTAATCGAGGTCAGCGTGAGTTCAACCGGCTTTCCTGCGATCTTCACTTCGCCACCCGGCGACGATTGCGCTTTGGCGCTATGTAAAACAGCCGCCCCGACGGCGGTTACTCCCTGGATGACTTGCCGGCGCGTAATGTTATCGTTCATGTGTTAGTCCTTGGAGCGGTCTAAAACCCGTAGGTTAGGCTATGGCGGTCATTTCCATTCGTCTGTCTTTTCGATTACGCGGAAGTTAGAGAGCGCTTCTTCTTTGATTGTCAAACCTAATCCGGGAAGGTCGTCACGCAAATCGATATAGCCGTCCTGCGCCTTCGGTTCGCCCTCGAAGATATACCAGAACAGTTCGTTGCCGATCTCGACATCGACAAACGGAAAGTACTCCGCGATCGGCGAATTGTAACTTGCCATCACGATGTGGAAGTTATGCATCTGTCCGGCATGCGGCACCACCGGAACGGAAAAGGATTCGGCCAGCGCGGCTATCTTACGAGCCTGCGTGATTCCACCCACGCGGTTGGTATCGAACTGGATGTAATCGAGTGCTCGGGCCTCCAGCATCTCCCGGAATCCATAAGATGTGAACTCGTGTTCACCGCCGGCAATCGGAATTCGACTCATGGCTTTCAACTGCGCATAGCCCGCGACATCGTCGGGGATAACGGGCTCTTCCAACCAGCGCAAATGAAATGGCTCGAGTAACGGAACCATGCGGCGGGCGTAGTCCAAAGTCCAGCCCATGTAAGCGTCGGCCATGACGTCCACTTCATTGCCGACGACCTCCCGAACCGTGCGCACCAGCTCGACGTTACGCTCCATCCCAGCCGCGCCATCCACCGGTCCCCACCCGAATCGCAGTTTCATCGCGCGATAACCCTGTTTTTTGTAGGCTTCGGCCTCCGCGGCCAACTCCTTAAGCGGCTGGCTATAGAGACGGCTTGCGTATACGGGAATCTTCTGTTTCGTGCGGCCGCCGAGCAACTTGAACACCGGTTGGGCTGTCGCCTTTCCTAAAATGTCCCAAATGGCGATGTCCACCGCGCTGATGGCGGTCATGCCGATGCCTTTGCGTCCGAAAGCCAACGTGTTGCGGTACATGTGCTGCCAGAGCGCTTCGTAATCCCATGGGTCTCGCCCAATGAGGATCGGCTTGAGGTAAAGATCGATGATCTGTTTGGCGACCCGCGGCGCAAGGGCGGCGTTGCCGATGCCGACGTGACCGGAATCCGTGAAAATCTCGACGATCAACCAGCCGTGAAAGCGAAAGCTCGCCATGGAGTCGGCGGGCAAGGCCAGCAAATCCATGGGATTCGTGCAGAAATGAGGCGCAGGCGGTACTGTCGGGCCATTCCACTCCACTACGCGAGTTCGTATATCCGTAATTTTCATATTGACGACGGGCTCAGCTCAGAAGTTCGCGCCTGAGTTTGCGCGCCGGGTACAGACCCGGATTCCGCTATTCAAATTCTAAACATCAGACAAGCAGATTACCTTATCTTTGGCGGTAGTACAATGGCCAAGCGGACAAATGGCGAAATCAAAGTTAAAACCCGTCTCGCGCGTTACTCTGAGCGACCAGGTGGCAGCGCAAATCGCGGCGCAGATTTCCGAGGAATTCTGGCGCCCGGGCGACAAACTGCCTGGCGAGTCCGAACTTTGCGCCACCATGCGAATCGGCCGGTCTACGCTACGCGAGGCGTTGAAGTCGCTCGCGTATGTTGGCATAGTCCAGATGCGGCCAGGCGAGGGTACGTATGTCACCGAGAACGCGCACTCGCTCGCTCATCGCATCCACGCGCGCGGCATTCTGAAATCCGACAAAGAACTGCAAGACGTAAGCGAAGCGCGGCTAATCCTGGAAACGGAACTGGCGGCAATGGCGGCCGAACGCCTGCAGCCGGATGATCTGAAACGACTCGAGGAGATTCTAGGCGAAATGAAAATATGCCTGGAGGAAGGCGGACAGGATTACGCCGTCCTGGACGTCGATTTCCATCTGGCGATCGCCAAAAGCTCGAAGAATCAGCTGATGTACGAGTTACTTGCCCAAATCCGGCACGTCCTCCAGGACTTTATCGCAACATCGCAGGAACTTCCCGGCATGAAAGACAGCGCGCACGAACATCATGCCCGAATCTTGGCGGCCCTGCGTCAGCGCAACCCGGAGAAAGCCCGGCGGGAAATGCGAACGCACCTGCAGATCTGTGAAAAGGCGTTCTCACTGCTGGAGAAGATCTCGGAAGCAACGCCCGTATCCCGCACCAAACGGCGAGCGTAGCTTTGCCTCACGCCTGAATTCTTCTTTTCCGGTTCACGGCGAGTTCGTCGCCAGTCTCTCTTTACGCTGTATACGGATTCCGCTCTCACATTACAGTGGGATGGGTAGATTTGCCGAAGCTATTGAGCGACGGTTCGGAAGTTATAGGAATTAAGTACCGGTCCATCCGTACGGGAGACATCCAACTGATACAATCCAGGCGATAGCAGCGATGAGTTGAGCTCAAAAGTCGCCGTACCCCCTCCTTGTACCCCCTGAACCGGCACGCTGCCGCCGCTCTGCCAGACTAGCTGCCGGGAGCTATCCGGCTTGACACGAAAGAGCTTTCCGGTAGTGTTCAGGGAGCCGCTGCTGCCCCAAAGCTGCGCCACCAGTCTTAGAGAAAACGGGACCGCCGATAACGTAAGCGTCGTCTCTTTTTCTGCCGGCCCTCGCGCCACTCCTGGGCTTAAAACCAGAGTTATAGGCTGGATTTGTCCCGGGTTACCGGTCTGTGCGATTTCATGAGCGGGGTAAGAATGCCGATGATAGGAGTACCACCACATTCCGATCATGGCGATCGCCAGACACGCAGCCAACGGAACTGCGATCGCCAGTCTCCAGCGTCGACGGCGCAACTCCTTCTCGCCCCGTTGTCGCACCGCCGCAATCTTGGTTTCAAGGGCCGGCAGTTCCTCCCGGCGTGCTTCAAACCGGGCGCGATCCTCGGCCGAGAGCGCGTCGTTCAAATAGTCACGAATCAAGCCGTCTTCCACTTGCCGCAGCTTAAGTAAAGTTGCGCCACTGGTGAAGTATTCCAGTTCAAGGGCTTCGGCCGCCGCTGCATCTAGTTTCCCCAGCAAATAATCGCGCATGGGTCCTGTACCTACTAGATGCCGCTTAGCCATCCGGCATTACACCCCGAGGTTTCCGCGCCCCGACAATTTGTGCCAGACGCTTACGGGCTCGATGCAGTTGGACACGCAACTTGTTGGCGTCATTGCGGGGATAATCGTAATCTCGCCCCTCCATTTGCGCAGCCGCCGCTTTGCGGATCAGATTCCAGTTATCCCTCTTCAGTTGCGTCTGTGCTACCGCGCGCACTTCTCTAAGGAAGATCTTCACCTCAGCGCCTCTCATTCCCGCGGAGGACGGGTCGGGCGCTGCATAGGCCTCATCCATCGACTCATAATTGCGCCCTTTGCGGCGAAGATAAGCGAGCCAGATATTTTTGGCGAATCCGTGGGCTACGCGCAGAAAGTCTTCAGGCGTTTCGAATTTGTAATCTTCCCGCGACCAAAGCGTCAGCAATGTCTGTTGGACCAGGTCGCCAGCATCGTCATTCTGGCAACGATTTTGGAAGTAAGTTAGAAGCGCCTCCGACGCCTGCGCCCACAACTCCATCGGTACCGATCGGCAGTTCACCATTGGCGGGTGTGGGTCCTTTGAAACCAATTCCAATCTCGATCAGCTCCCGTTTGGCGTTGCCTGGCTACCTGCATCTTGCGAGGTTTCGCGCAGGTTGCTTCCGAGGCTCTCTGAAGGATGCTCACGTCATTATAGGGGAGATTCGCGTTAAAGCGTGATCACTCGGTTGGACGGCCCACCAGAATGAAGGACGCCCAATAAAATGGATCGTTCCAGCGTTCACTCGCCGCCAGCGATCGTCGCGCATCCCTTACGGCCTTCTCCAGGCGCACGGGACGGCGCCCTAGAAAACGGTTATAGACCTCGCTCATGAACGTGGCAGAACCTTCGCCATCCACCTCTGTCAGAGTCAAAACAAGCTGCGAAGCACCGGCGCTGAAAAGACTGCTGCTTAAGCCAATCAAACCTTCGCCGATCACTCCTTTGCCTAGCGCAGTATCACAAGCGGAAAGCACCACCACCGATCCATCCAGGCGCAGTTGGCTCAACTGATAGGGCCGCAAAAAACCTTCGATCGGCCGGCCCGATGGAGTGACCTGTGACAATACGACGCGCGAGATTTCAGGCGTTTGGTCGTCAATAATGGCGTGCGAAGAAAACTCCACCACCCCGTATCGTTCGAAATGAGCGTTTGTAACATTCGCCAAGCTAGCGTCGAATCCGGGAACGATGCGCAGCCGCGCAGCCGGTGTTAGCCGCTGCGCCGTATGTATATCTTCGAGGAACGGCAGACGGGGCAGTTCGAGACCTGCCACCGAGAGACGCTGCCCAGGCGGCGCATGTACCCGATCGTCATTAACGGAAAATACCGGATCGGCAAAGGCCAGCAGCGTCGCCGGGAACTGTGCCGCCGGGCGTGGTTTCCGCCCGGCCATCAGAAACGAGGCCGCGGGCATCTCGACCAACTCGTAAGCGCAGCCGAGCGCGTCTCCATTCGGCTGGCGGCGTAACGCAGCGAAGGGCGCTCGATGCAAAGCTCCGTCCAACACCAAAATCAGTCTTTCGGGAAGCGCAATCCCGGTTAGCGGCCCTAGCAGCGCCGCAGACAATTGATCCATCGCTGCTTTGTATTGTTCTCGCTTACGCGGCTGACGAAGCCGGTCCAAGTAGTGCCCGAAGAGATCCGCTGCCGCGCTCACCTGCGCTTCTATCTGCCTGCGCTTAGGCAAAACGAACGAGCGTATCCCGCCCTGCTGAATCAGCCAGAGATAGCTGCGCTCATTGCCCAGGTGATACTCGAGTATCGCGCTGTCAGAGGGGAGCTTCTGTTGTAATTGGCGGACGGAGTCGAGAGGTCTGCCCACGGGAAGGTCCGACAGCGATTCGCGGATTCGCCGCTCCACGGCGTCGTCGTCCGCAAGTGCAAGCTCTAACTGCGCTCGCAATGCCTGCTGGCGGGCGCCGGTCGCTGAGCCGAGCGAAGCGGTCAAAGAACTGATACGCTGCTGAGCCTTCGTGCGGGCCTCGAATTCCCCTTCTGCAGCATGGCGCACGATCGACCCCTCGGCCATGAAATCCAACAGTGCCCGCGCGCGTCCTCGCTCCGAAACCACCAAGCCGGCAGCAGCGGCGTCACCCGCCGGCGCCGGTTGCATCGTGATATCGACCAGCAGGTCGATCAATCCGCGCTTGTTCGAGCTCATTGTGGCGCGCAAACTCGGGGGCGTCTGTGCACGGACGGATTCCTGGAGCGCCAGCGACTCATTCGCGCGTTCACGCGATGCAGATAAGTTGCCGGCGGTATATTCCACCTTTGCCAACGCAGCCAGTGAGTCGGCAATGTTCTCGCGCTGCCCCGACGCTCTGCGCAATTCCAGCGCTTGAGTATGAAGCTGACGCGCAAGCGAGACGTCATTTCGATCCCGCGCGATTTCACCCAGATAATACAGGTCGTAGGACTGCCCACGCCTGTCCATAAGAGAACTCTGGAGTTCGTCCGCCTCCTTTAGTCTTTTCTCCGCCTCATCCAGTTCATGCCGCCGCCAGTACAACTGGCCCAAGTTACCCAGGATGTATGCGCGTGCCGACCGGTCCTTGGGATTTACATTCGCGAGCGCCCGGTCGAACATTGTCTTCGCGTCCGCCAACCGGTCGCTCAACATATATGTACGGCCGAGATTCTCCATCGTGATCGCCGAATCCGCGGCTTTGCCGGCCTTCTGGTAGTCCGAAATGGCGGCTTCAAACTCCGCCTGCGCGCGAACGTAATCGGAAGACGCCAGGTAACATACGCCCAAATTGTTCTCAGCCTTGGCATAGCCCAGGGGATCCAGCTTCTTTAACAGAGCTTTCGAGCGATCGAGGGCCGTCGCGGCATGCAGTAACTCGCCCATGGCTTGATAGGACAACCCGAGGTTGGAAAAAGCTATCCCCTCAATCGAAGGCAGGTTCTGCTGATGAGCCTGCTCCGCCGCGAATTGCAGCGGCTCCACTGCCTGCGCGAATTCGCCCAGCCTGCGCGAGGCGAGTCCGCTATTGTTCGCAGCTTCCACAGCACATCGCATGTCGTTCATCGCCTCGCACAGCCGCAGCGCCTCATCGTAATAGCCGCGCGCTTTAGCGCTGGCCGTAGAAAGCCAAGCATCTCCCAGTTTCAGCATCGTTCGCGCGACCTGCGACTTTGCGTCGAGTTCCTTCCACAACCGTAAAGACTCGTCAATTTCTTCAGTCCTGCCGCTCTGCTTAGATTTTGTAGCCAGCTCTTCCGCCTGCCGCCACTCCTCTAGCCGTGAAGAGTCGAACGCGTCCAAATGGATCTGAAAACTCACCTGAGCTGACGACGGTTCGCGGCTTGCGAGGCGAATTGAAACGCGGTACCGTCCGGGAACCAAAGTAACCGTTTCGTTGCCCAAATCGAAGCTGTCTACGACGCCCCGGCGCACCCCTTCGGTCCATTCAATAGAAAGATCTTCCGGTTGAGTGATCACCAAATGAGTAGCAGGTTGGCTTTCTATATCCACCACGAAACACGGAGCCACGGAGCGTGACGTAGTCGCCGTTTGCGCGGCCTGCAGAGGCACGCACGAAGGCGATTGCGTTTGTGGCGCTCCGGTCGAGCCGCCAAAGCACAACAGCAGGAGCGCGCTAGCCGTTACGAACGTTTGCCTTCCCTGACATTCTTTTACTTGTCTGGCCCGCCGAAACCATCTGCCGGCGAGCAGCGTCGTATTCAACCAGGATGGCCTGCGTAACCCGATCACGCGATTTAGAAAAGCGTAACACGGCGCCCCATGCGCCATTTCCGCCGCGCGGCCGCGATTGCCAGGACTCGGTCTTGCGTTGTCACCTGGCAATCTTCGACCGCCGCTTCGAAAGGGCTCACGACGCCGTGCTACTTCGTTACACCAGCCACTGAAGAGCGCATTTACCTTAGCGGCATCGCGCAACGACGCTTCGGTATCGTCAATTGCACTGTCCGGCATCCTGCTGTACCACGCAGGGTGGCTGGTCTTGGGGTGTGGGTTGAGCCGGCGCGCGCCGTGTACTTGTACCGAGAGACGCAAGCCCCAGCAAAATTACAGTAATTAAAGTATCCATTGGCCTTTTCCTTTCGCTTTCTCCGGATTACTTGCTCCGGACGCCAGGAAATGAAAAAGCCCGAATGTTACTTACTCGAATTCAGGCAATTGTGAGTAATGGGAGCGGATTCAAGACAAACTTGAATATATGCCGAGTAGCTTGTAAGTTTCCGCCGCCGAGATACATATTCGCGATCGACGCTCACAACCTTACTGCGAGTCGTGGATCAATACGATGTTCACCAAAAACGGAAGACCGGGGCTGTTAGGGGCCGCCGCGTGAAATGGCTCCCACGATCCATTGTCGGCAGTGGAAGTTCCGCCCACCGATGACAGCGTGCCCAGACCACGAGCATCTGCCGGATCTTGAGGAGGTCGTTCCCCTCGATCACGATTTTGCGAACTGTTTCCGC
>DATAUH010000163.1:0-15275 GCA_036268375.1 Bryobacteraceae bacterium
TCGCGGCGGCGCGATTGGCTTTCCGCACGTTGTGCTTACGCGCTTTCTGCCGAACGATCTTATGTTTGTGAGTGTGGGTTTTCGCTTCGACAAGTCCGTTGAGCGAGAAAGTAAGTGCAAGAGCGAGAGCGGCGCTGCGCAATCTCATGATCTCTCGATTATTGCGTAAAACTCGAGAAAGACAAGTACATTTCGTAGAAACAGAAGGCCGTACCGAGAATGCAAATTACGGCGGCTGCCTTCCAGAAGGTCGCCCATGCCGCATCTCGATAACCCGGCGCGCCGGTAAGATAGGCCAGTGCGAAGCCGCTGACAAGTCCGCCGACGTGAGCCGCATTATCTACACCCGAGATAATAAAGCCGCTGACCAAGATATAACCAACCCAAATCAAATACTGTTTCTTGATGGCGTCACCGATTGCGCTGCGGTGATGAATGCCGAACGCAATCATCACGCCGATCAGCCCGGTCAGTCCCGCGGACGCACCCACCGAAACCGTTCCTACGATCACGCTGCTGGCATAGAACCCGCAAACGCTTGCGATCGCATAAAACACAAACATACGCGCCGCGCCGTAGAGTTCCTCCACTTGCGCGCTTACCATGGTCAGAACCCACATGTTCATTCCGATGTGGAGCAGGCCGCCGTGCAGATAACCGGCCGTTACCAGCCGCCACCATTGGCCCAGCCGCAGTGCGGGCGGAAAGATCGCGCCGAAGTACACCAGCGTGCGCACATCGATATTCATGAACGCGGAGCTGTTGCCCGAGCGCATGCTGTAAATCACCGTCAGCAGGTACATGCCGACATTGACGGTCAGCAGTAAAGTTGTGGCGAAGCGGGCGTGTGGAATCAGGCCGCCCAGCAGGCTGCCGGGATCGCGGCGGTCGATTGCCCGCGCGCCCACCTTTTCGTTGCAATAAGGGCAGATGCGATCTTTATCGGTGATAAATGCCCGGCAGTGCGGGCACATGCGGCGCGAATCCATTCAGCTCCATCATAGCGGGCGGCGCTCGACTAACGAACGCCTACGTCGAAGATGACGACCCAATACTGCGCCGATTGAGCCAGCATCCCTATAAAGATCAGCCCCAAACCCAGCGCGCCCAGCGTTCGCGGTGGGACTTGATCGATCCACCATTCGATCATCGGGCTGAATAGTCCGACCAGCGCGCTCACTGTTCCTGCCGCCAACCCAAGGCGCAGGCCGAAAAGGGCCGTGTGTTTGTACGAGCCGAGCAGCAGCGACACGGCTACGCCCGAAACGCTTACTACCAGCGCGCGTGTTGCCGAGGCCATCAATCGGTGCCGACCGATGCGCGGCCGCATCTTGCTTTCATAATCGTCGGCGGGAGCGAACCCGACAGCGTACGACAGGATCAACCCGATGCCGGACAGCGTGCCGAACACCGCGCCGAATGCCGGTCCGGCCAGGGTAATCGCCGCGAGACCGATCACCACGCCGCGCAGGGCGCCGAACACAAAAGAACGCGTGCGATTCACCGGTTGCCCGGGAACTCGTCCGAAATGGCCAAATTCAATCGCTAAGAGCACTCCCATCCCTGCGCCCGCGATCGCGGCGTAGCGCAGTCCAAGCACCACAAAGTATCCGAAGACGAAGAGCGCGATATAGCAGGCGCAACGGGCAATAGAGCGCAATGGGCCGTGTTTGCCGCCCAGCAGGTCATAGGCGAGATAGAAGCCGCCCAGCATGTCGAATCCCATGCCGATGAGGCTGATTTCAGCAATTGTCCTGTGGTCAAGTAAGTTGGTCAGGGCTGTCTTCCCGGCTTCCAGTACGCAGATCCCGATTCGCTATTTCCGGTTGCGACTTCGACCGCATCGCATCGGAAACGCCGCAGCAATCCTCGCAGACGGCCCTGTCCGCACTTTTCAGCGCCCCAGTTCGCAGGCAATCTGCGCCAAAACCGCGTCTGTCCAGTTTTCCGACTTGCCGAGCAGCCGCTTCTTGGTCTCACCCGTAACCAGCGTTCCCGAGTGCCCGCCGCGCTCCGATTTGTCGAACCGCAGCACCAGCCTGTCGCCGCCGGAGCCAATTAGCGATCCCAAATGCTTGCCTCGGCTGGCTTCAATTTCGTCGCGTGAGTTCTTGTGGATGCTGAAATCCAGATTTTTCAGCGCGGCTTCCGCGGATCGCCTCACGGATGCGACCGGCGCCGCGTAAAAACGTTCACGCACGCCGCCCTCACGCCCGGCGCGGAACTCCCCGTTCTCGCAACCGGCGACTGGCGCGGGTGGCGGCTCCGCATCCGCAGGCCGCGTGGGGGTTTCGACAGGCGGAGTTGCCGGAGGCTGCGCTTCCGTTACAGGCGGCGCAGCAGTAGCCGGCGGGGCGCTCGGAATAGCAGGCTCGGGGGCCGCTTTCGTAGGCGGGGGGCCCATGGGTGAAGGCTTCGGAGTCTTTACGGGTCCTTTTGCGATTGTGGGCGGAGCGGCCTTCGCGGGCTGTTCGGCTGGTGAAGCAGACGGAGTTGCCGTTGCCGGCGAGACCGGCGGCGCCTGAGGAGGCGCGGCGAGAGGCTGCGGAACCGATACTGTGGCGGTGGCGCTCTGCGGCGGTGCTGGCGCAGGCGCGGATCCCAAAAGCGCAGCCCGCTTGGCATCGTACTCTTGTCTGGTGAATACGCCCGCGCGATACGCGTCGTCCAGCGCGGCAAGCTTTTGCGCCTTGCTCTTTCCGCAACCCGCTGACCCAACCAGCAGCGCCGCGATTGCCGCCACTAACCCGATTCTCATGCCGTCCCCGCTATCCCAAGCCGCAATTTACTGATCACGATAACATTTGGCTGTGCGCCCGATAGACCAATTATAATGAGGCGGTTCGGAGTCCGGATGAAGCACCGCGTTTGTCTGCGAGCCGCGTTGACGGCATTATTGGTTACCGGCTGGAGCGCCTGCCGTCAAAGCGAAGAGGCGAAACAGTTGGCGGCGCTCGATCACGCCTATCAAGCCGGCGTCATCACGAAGGCCGAGTACGATCGCAAGACAGCCGCCTTGCGCGCAGCCAGCGCGGCGCTGAGCGCTCTCGACAGAGCGCGCGATGCGGGCGTCGTAACCCCACAGGAATATCAGGCGAAACGGGCGCAACTGCTCGCCCAATCCCCGGCGCAAGCGCAGCAGACGGCCACCGCCGCCGTCCCGCCGGCTTCCGCAAGCAGCGGCGCGCCGAGCCCAACCGTCGGAGCTAACATGCCCGCTGCGCCCCTTGACGGTTTGCGGCAGGAAAGCATCTTCGACCCAACCCTGCGCATGAATGCGTACACGGTCACTCTGCCGTCTCACTGGAAGTCCGACGCCGCATACGTCGCCGGAAGCTCCTGCGCGCCAATTCCCTTCCCCGTCTTTCGTATCTATTCGCCGGATGGGTTGAGTGAGGTACGCGGCCTGCCGCGTCTCGATTGGAGTTGGAGCACGAGTAAGTTCAAGCCTCCGCAGCAAGCCGATTGCCTGGACCTGAAGCAGGAACTTTCCGGGCAGGATTTTCTGAAATACCTCACCGCCATGATGGACGTGACCTACGTTCGCGAGGATGCTATTCCCCAGCAAATGAACGACGCGCTGCAGAAGCAGTTCGCCCAGTCCAACGAAGCGTTGGCCAACAGCGCCAAACAGATGGAGAAGATGAATGGGGCGCTGCACAATCAGGGCAAGGTGGAGCCCGCGGAGCAACACGGCGGATGGGCCGCGGCGATTGCCGAGTATCGCAATGGCTCCTTCCTCATTGAGGAGCAGTTACGCTCACTGCTGCGTTGCACACACAGTCCCATCAACTATGGACCCGAACGTGGCGCCTTCACCGATTCATGTACGGCAACCGTGCGAATCGTTCGCGCTCCGAAGGGTCAACTGGCCGCGCTGCTGGCGGAAGCGGACGCGAAGAACTGGGGCGCGGTCGAGAATCCCGATTGGGTATCGAAGTATCTGGAGGCGATGAGGCAGGACGCGCAGGCGCGCTCGCGTGAGATGTTTCAACGGAGCCAAGCGCAAATGCAGCAGCGCCACGCCGATTTCGAACGCGCCCAGTCAGTTCGCCAGCAGCAACACGAACAGTTTCTGGCGACCATGCAGCAGGGCACGGACCGCGCCATGGCCCGCGCCCGCGACAATATGAACCAACGTTCGGCCGTCGCGTCCGATTGGGCCGACTACGTGCTCGATCGTCAGACCGTCACGGGGCCTGGCGGCACAGTCAAAATCTCGAACGCTTACAGCCACACCTGGACTGACGGAAGCGGCGCTTACTACCAAACCAGCGATCCGAATGCCAACCCGAATGGGGTCTTGCCCGGCAATTGGACCGCAACCACTCAGGTTCACGGAAACGGAACAGCCAAGTGAATCCATGTACGTAAACCGTAACGTGCTTCTGGCACAATAGCGAACATGTCTCTTGCGGATCTGCTCTTCGGGCGCCCACTGGCGTCGTCGGAAGACCATGCGGAAAAGATTGGCGTAGCCGCTGGTATTCCGATCTTCGGCCTGGACGGGCTCAGCTCCGCCGCATACGGACCCGAAGCCGCGCTCACGCTGCTGATTCCCTTAAGCGCGGCGGGCATCGTCTATATCCTTCCAATTACATTCAGCATTCTGGTGCTGCTGACCATCCTGTATTTCTCTTACCGGCAGACGATCGCGGCCTATCCGGGCGGCGGTGGTTCGTATACGGTCGCGCGAGAGAACATCGGCGAAAATGCCGGCCTGTTGGCCGCGGCCGCGCTCATGATTGACTACGTTCTAACCGTGGCCGTGGGCATTTCCGCCGGCGTGGGCGCGCTGGTGTCGGCCTTGCCAAGCCTGCAGCCGCACACCCTGGCGCTGTGTTTGAGCATTCTCGTGATTGTCACGCTCATCAATCTGCGCGGCGTGCGCGAAGCGGGCGTGTTCTTCATGATCCCGACTTACCTTTTCGTTGCGTGTCTGTTCATCATGATCGGAATCGGCGTTGTGAAAGCGCTCGCAGCCGGCGGCCACCCGACGCCACTTGAAACCATGCCGCCATTGCCTGCGGCGACTGAGGCCGTCACGTTCTGGCTACTGCTGAAAGTCTTCTCCAGTGGATGCGCGGCGATGACTGGCGTGGAGGCAGTCTCGAATGGCGTGCAGGCCTTTCGCGAGCCCACTGTGCCCAATGCGCAGAAGACGCTCACCATTATCATCGCGATTCTGATGGTGCTGCTGGCGGGTGTCGCATACTTGTGCTCCGCCTATGGAATCGGCGCCACCAATCCCAGCCGGAACTACGAAAGCGTGCTCTCCATGCTGCTGCGCGCCATTATGGGTAAGGGCATCTTCTATTACGTGTCGATCGGCTCCATCCTGCTGGTGTTGTCCCTCTCGGCCAACACAGCATTCGTCGGTTTCCCGCGCCTCTGCCGCATCATCGCCGTTGATAATTATCTGCCGCATTCCTTCGCATCCACGGGGCGGCGCCTGGTCTTTGCCAACGGCATATATGTTCTGGCCGCTTTGGCCGCCGGCCTGCTTACGCTGTTCGGCGGCGTCACAGACCGCCTGATTCCGCTCTATGCCGTGGGCGCATTTATGGCATTCACGCTGTCGCAGGCCGGAATGGTGCGCCACTGGACTCGCAATAAAGGCGGCTGGCAGTATATTTTCGTCAATGGATTGGGCGCAGTTGCGACCGCGATCACGACGGTGGTGGTGCTGGCGGCTAAATTCGCCGAAGGCGCGTGGGTGACGGTCCTTCTAATTCCCTTCATGTTAATAGTTATGGTCTGGGTGCGCCGTCACTACCGTGCGGTGCAGGCGGAGATTGACAGCCGTAGCCCGGTCGATTTCCACAGGCTCGAATCGCCCATCGTGGTCACTCCGATCGGCCAATGGAACATGATTACGCAGAAGGCGCTGCGTTTCGCCTACACACTCTCTCAGGATGTGCGCGCCGTGCATGTTTCGGCGGGCAATGAAATCGAAGATGCGTTCTGTAGAGAATGGTCGAAGTTTGCCGATGCGCCGGCCCGCGAAGCCGGCCTGAAGCCGCCGGAACTGGTCGTGATCGATTCGCCCTATCGCATGCTGCTGACGCCGATCCTGAAATACATTTTGCAAGTTGAGCGCGACAACCCCGGTCGGCAAGTCGCCGTATTGCTGCCGGAAATGGTGGAGCGCCACTGGTTCCACTACTTCCTGCACAACCAGCGCGCCGAGATTCTGAAAACCTGGCTGCTTTTGAAAGGCAATCAGCGCATCGTGCTGGTGAGCGTACCCTGGTATTTAGACGCTTAAAGTGCGTTGGCATTGGAACCGCCGCATGACTATTTGGCGAGCGCCTGCCGTGACGCGTCGTCGCCGTTGCCGCGAACGAAAACTACGCGACCTGACGCTTCAACCGGAACCCCGCCTTTCATCGCCGGCTGCAAGCTCCATTTCGAGAAGAATGGCATCAGCTCATTGACCGAGTCTTGCGATCCATGAGTTGCGCGAATATCGGTCAAGCCGCCGTTCGCTGCCACACGAAACTCCAGCACGACGCTTTCGTCGCTCATGCTGCCGCTGGAGTCCGGCATCTCGCCGTCTTCCACCACGGGCGGAGTTGTAGACCCGTCAACCGCGAACCTCATCCCTTTGGTGAACCAGGACGGCGCGCCGTGTAGCAAACGTAGCAAACGGAAATCTACTTCCACCACGGCGCTCACGTCTACCGGCTGACCATCTTTGATACCAGGGTGGAAGCGCCACTGCCCAACGGCCTCGATGGCTTTTTCGTCCAAGCCGAATCCCGACGGCCGCACCACGCGAAAATTTGTTGCCCGGCCGTCGGTGTTCACCACGATTCCAAGGGTTACGGTTCCCTCAACGCGCAATTTCCGCGCGAGGTCCGGATAAACCGGCTCTACCTTTGATTGCAGATTCGGCTTGGTTTGCGCGCTTGGGCCGTGCACGCCCTCGGGCGGCGGGATGGTCTGCTGCGCGCGGCCCAAACTCGAGTAAAGCATTCCAAGCAAAAGAACGCTGGCGCGCAAATCGACGCCCATGCCGCGAATGTAGCATCTGCTTTTAAAATCGGCCGGACCCAACTGAGCCGTACCGTACTCGGGTGTTTCGAGACGGTGAGGCCAGAAATCACTTTGCTACAATCGAAGCTCTCGCAATGGTCAAGACGGAGCGCGAATACCGCGACGACATCGTGGAAGTCGGCCGGTTAATGTTCCAGAAGAGTTGGGTCGCGGCGAACGACGGCAACATCACCATCCGGCTGGATGCCGATCGCATTCTGGCCACTCCCACCGGTATATCCAAGGGCATGATGCGCCCCGACGATTTGCTGATTTTAGACCTTCAGGGCAACAAAATATCGGGCCAGCGAGAGCGCACTTCCGAGATTGGCATGCACCTCAAAATTTATGAACTGCGGCCCGACGTTCGCGCGGTCGTGCATGCGCATCCGCCTACAACTACAGGCTTTGCGGCCGCCGGACGGCCCTTGAACGTGGCTTTACTACCCGAAGTTGTAGTCGGTTTGGGATGCGTACCGCTCGCGGCGTATGGCCTGCCAGGCACGTCGGAACTGACCGACCCGATGATCCCCCTGATTCCGAAATATGACGCGCTCCTGATGGCCAATCACGGCGCCGTCTGTTACGGCGAAGACGTCTTTCAGGCGTACTTCCGCATGGAGACCATCGAACATTTCGCGCGGATCATGCTGGTGGCGGAACTGCTGGGCGGTCCTAATGCGCTGCCGCGTCATGAGGTGAACAAGCTGCTCGATTCGCGCGCCCGCTACGGCGTCAAGTCGCGCACCGGTGAAGCCGAATGTCCCGTGACGGCGGAAGATCTGGCGCAGGCGAATGGCGACCGAATTTACGTCACGCGGGCCGAATTGATCGGATTAGTGGACGAAGCGCTGCGGGCGCGAGGTATAGCATAGGGAACGGAGCGAAACGATGGGCGAAGCGTTAGGCATGATTGAGACCCGCGGCCTGGTGGCGATGATCGAAGCCGCAGATGCAATGGTAAAGGCCGCCAAAGTGAATTTGGTGGGCTGGGAGAAGATCGGCTCGGGATACGTCACCGCGCTCGTACGCGGAGATGTTGCCGCCGTGCGCGCCGCGACCGACGCCGGAGCAGCCGCCGCGCGTCGCGTAGGCGAACTCATCTCCGTTCACGTAATTCCCCGCCCTCACCAGAGCCTGGAAGACGTGCTGCCGATCGGCAGAGCGAACGCCAGCACGGCGTCCAAATAAGCGCCTGTCATGATACTGGCCCGCGTAGTCGGTTCGTTGGTGGCGACGCGTAAAGATTCGCGCCTGGAAGGCAAAAAGCTGCTGATCCTGAAGCCTATTTCGCCAGATGGAAAGGACGAGGCCGGTTACGTGATTTCCGTCGATACGGTCGGCGCCGGTTATCGCGAACGCGTCATCGCAGTGGCCGGCAGCTCGGCGCGTATGGCCGAGGGCTGCAAAGATTTACCCATCGATAGCGCCATCGTCGGCATTGTCGACGACATCCGCCTGGATTGACCTTTTATGTATCTGGGACGCGTGGCGGGCTGTGTCTGGGCGACCGCAAAAGACCCCAACCTGGCCGGTCTGCGCCTTCTGGTTATACAACCTCTGACGCCAGCGGGCAAAGATACCGGCAAGCGCGTCTTGTGCACCGATTGTACGGGCGCCGGAGCAGGCGAAACCGTCTACTGGACCCGCGGCAAAGAGGCGAGTTTCCCGTTCTTACCGGTGGAAGTGCCCACAGACATGACGGTGGTTGGCATTGTCGATTCCGTGGAGATCCCGCAGGCAGCCGAAACAGTAACCGAGACGCCCGGCACGGCAACGCCCGCAGGCGCGGCGGGATTGGAAACTGCGCCCACGGCTCCTGCTCCCAAAATCCAGGCCAAGACCCCGCCGCGAGGCCGTAAATGCTGATCGCGCGCGTCATCGGCGACCTGATCTCCACCGAAAAACACCCCAGCCATCATGGCTGTAAAGCGCTTCTGGTGCAGCCATTGAATCTGGATGGCAGCGATCGCGGCGATGCGCTGATCGCGTTTGATGCCGTGGATGCCGGCATCGGCGACCGCGTTCTGGTTGTCACCGAAGGTTACAGCGCCATGACCGCGGTCGGCAGGCCCAACTCACCCATCGATATGGCGGTGATTGGGTTTATAGACCGCATCGACCTGATCCCGGGCGAAATCTGAACGCCGGCTCGAACGCCCGATCAGAACCGCCGCCAGCGCCATGCCGAACAGCAGTTTAAAACCCTCCACCATGACATAGCCCATGCGAACCGCGCCTAGCTGCCCCCGTTCCGCGTGCATTGTGTTCGACGCTGCGAAATCCAGCATGGCGCCCAAGGAAAGAAGCTGCGGCATCAATACGGCACGCTGAAAGATGGTCAGCGCCAGCGGAACAAGCGCGATGGCTAAGGTTATTTTGCTTTCGTGGGTGCCCAAGAGTAAAAACAGGAAAAAGAGCGCGCCGAACGCGATCTCGAAATTTCCGGACTCTTCCATCCACCAGCCTGCTTGTTGCCGCACCGCGTACCCGAGCAGCATGCGGGCCTCATCCCGGCCTAGGGTTTTCAACCGGATGCGCACGTCAGGACTGTGGTCTTCCACAAGCCTGGGGGCTGCGTTGAAACTGTCGATAGAGATCCAAGTCATCAATGCGCTGCAGGCAAGCCACATACCCAGCAGCATGCAGGAGAATCGCCGGACGTGCATGACGGATTTTCATTCTATCGCTGTCGTTCATCGCAAACCACAGGTAGATGCCGCATGCCGGCGTCTTCTGGTGGCCGGCGCTACCCTGCCGTTTTCAGCAAAAAAGAAAAAGAATTTTCGGAAACCATAAAGCTTTTGGCAGGACCGCCGAAAAAGTGGGTAGACGCGGGTGCACCAAGGTCCCGGTTGGGATCAGCAGTCTAAAGTTTCTCAGGCAGATGCCGAAGAGAGAACTGACTGGCAAATAGGCCACCACGCAACGAAAGGAATTATCGAATGTCGATCTCTCTCCAAACTAACGTGGATTCTCTAGTAGCGCAACAGAACTTGAACACCAATCACGCGCTCATGAGCAATACCATCCAACAACTTACGTCCGGGTACCGGATCAATTCATCGGGTGACGACGCTGCGGGCCTGGCCATTGCTAACGGTTTCCGCAGCAGCGAAGCCGAACTGAAACAAGGTGTGCAGAATGCCAACAACGGTATCAGCACGCTGCAGATCGTAGACGGCGGCATGAACAACGTTTCGCAGATGTTGGATACGTTGCGAACGCTGGCCACGGAATCGGCCTCCGGAACGTTTACGGGAGACCGCAATGTTCTCAACAATCAGTTTCAAGGCCTCCTGACGGAAGTCGATCGCGAATCTCAATCCATCGGCTTGAACACGGGCGGTCAGTTCGCAAAGAACCTGAGCGTCTACATCGGTGGTGGTACGAACTCCACCGGCAACTTCTCTACGTCTAACGGTACGGTCAATATCGATCTGAGCAACGCCGCCGTAGATACGCAAGCCCTTGGTCTCAAGGGAATGCAGGCTGTGGCCGGCACCGCCGACCTCAGCGCCGCTTCTGCTACCTCAGTGCAGAATATCGTCAACAACAGTTCCAATACCACAGCCCAGAACGGTTACACGGAATTGGATTTCGCTGGTCCGGGCTTCTCCGATGGCAGCCAGGCGAAAGTCTCTGTGAACCTCTCGGGCGTAACTGACATGAACACTCTCGTTACCGCCATCAACGCGGGAATTCAGTCCGCCGGTACGGGTAACTCCGCTGCCGCCACTGCTTTCGGCAACGCGGGAATCGTAGCCTCAATTCACACCGACGCGAGCGGTGGACAGCAACTGGCGTTTACGTCCAGCACCTCTGCCTTCCAGGTGGGTGCGGGCGATCAAATGGCCAACGCCCTGATGGGCAACATCTCGAGCGGCTCCACGGGCACCTCGATCTCCAGCACGGTCACCGGGGGAGCGACTGCGGCCGCAGCCACGGCGGTCTCGTCGCCTCAGAATGTTTCGTTCCAGATCAGCGGCGGCGGTTTGACCAGCCCGGTTACACTGAACTTGTCCAGCGCTTCGACGACCGAAGGCGCCGGAGTTACTGATATTCAAAACCAAGTCGCGAACAACAATGCGCTCAAGTCTGCTGGCATCACGGTCAGTGGTGGAACCGGCAACAACCCGCTGGTCTTCACCAATGCCGACGGCAACAAGATGAACGTCCAGGTGACTGGCGATTCCGGCAACGCGTTCGGCTTCGGTTCGTTCGTGGCGGGCGCCACGCCGACGCAGACGCAGTACAGTTCCATCACCGGCTCCGGCTTCAGCACCTCGACCGCGACGGGCACGGCGCAGATCGGCTTCTCGATCAACGGCGGCGCTTCCAACGGTTCTAACCAGATCAGCGTCAATCTCTCGGGTGGCGATGCAACCGCTGCGACGGCAACCGGATCGACCTTCGCGTCTCCCACGGCAGCCTCGGAAACCGGAAGCACGTTTACAACTCCTAGCGGCGCAACCGGCGACGACCTGCAGATCTCGGTCGACGGCGGTTCGGCGGTGAACATCAATATCGCACAGAACGCTTCCGTCAACGATGCCGCCGCGGCGATCAATGCTGCCAGCGCTGGCGTCAAAGCCACCGTCAACAGCGGCAACCTCGTCCTAACGGGAACGGGCGGCGCGAACCACACCTACACCCTATCCAACGGGACCAACGGTACGGCGTTGGCGGATTTCGGTCTTGGGGCGAGCTTCGGCGGATCGAACCACGGCGACGATCTGCAAATTGCGGTCGACGGCGGCTCTGCCGTGAACGTAAACATCGCGCAGGGCTCTACGGCGACCCAGGCGGCCACTGCGATCAATGCGGCCTCGGCCGGCGTCACAGCGACAGTGAATCAGTCGGGCAACCTGGTCATGACTGCGAATTCGGCTGGCGCTCACACAGTGGCGCTCTCGAATGGCACGAACGGCAGCGCGCTCACCGATCTGGGCCTGTCGGCTTCGTTCTCCGGCACCTCGCGCAGTGCGCAGAGCATCGCGGATGCGCTGAACAGCGGCATCTCGGCCAGCTCCTCATTGACCGCGGCGGGTCTGAAGGCCACGGTTTCGAGCGGCCAGCTCGCAATCACCTCCAGCAATGGCACCGACTTCCGGACGACCGCGGGCGGCAGCACCGCCACCGCGGACATCGGCTTCGGTACGGCCGGCGCATCTTATACAGGAGCGACCGCTTCCAACTCGGCAGCGACATTCCTGGATGCCAGCGGCGCTTCGAACACAGGCGCCCTGTCCTTTAACGCCATGGCGTATGGCTCGGACACGCAGTCTCTCACGATCTCGGCCAACAACGGTTCCGGCCAGATGCAGTCCAAAACCATCACGCTGCAGAACAACGGGACATCGCAGAGCGGTCAGAGCATCGACTCCTCGATCAGCTACATCAATCAACAACTGCAGCAGAGCAACGATCCCACGCTGCAGAGCATCGCCGCGGTGAAAGAAGACGTGGGTGGCGCTGAGAAGATTAACTTCGTCAGTTCCCTCCAGAACTTCAGCGTCAGCCTCGGTAACTCCGCCAACGGCAACGGCTTCTCGAGCGCTGGCGGCAGCACGGTGGCTTCGACGCAGAACGGCTCCGCCGCCACCGTCTCCATCGACACGCAAGCCAGCGCGCTGCAGGCGGTCACCGCCGTAGCGAACGCTGTAACCAAACTGGGTAACGCTCAGGCCGCAGTCGGCGAAGGTCAGAATCAAATGAACTACGCCGTCGGTCTGGCGCAATCGCAGATCACCAACTTCTCGGCCGCCGAATCGCGCGTCCGGGACGCGGATGTGGCCATGGAAGCGGCAAACCTGACCAAGGCGCAGACCTTGCAGCAGGCTTCAATCGCGGCCATGTCTCAGGCCAACAGCGAGCCGCAGGCGATTCTCTCCCTGCTTCGCGGATAAGGGCCTAAATTAACGCGGCGCCGGAATCGAAACGGCGTCGCGTTTTTCAAATTTGGGCCGGCGTGGACGATGAGGTCTCGTCCGGCCCAAGGAGTTTTTTATGGCATCGTCTTCCACCGCAGCTACAACGTCGACGGCGTCGACCTCTTCGGCGCCTGTATTCTCCGGAACCAGCACGTACGCGTCTCAGTTCAATAGCGCCATCACTCGCGCAGTAGCTATCTTCTCGCTGCCGATTACCCAATTGCAGTCCGATCAGACTACGTTGACGAGCCAGGCGAGCGCTTTGGGCTCGATCGATGCCGACTTTACCGCTCTTCAGACCGCCGTCCAGGCGATCGATACCGCGGTCAGTGGATCTTCTTTCAATACAACCATTTCCAATACGGACGCCCTCACCGCCTCCACATCGGATGGCGCCACCGAAGGTAACTATTCGGTGCAGATCGACAGCATTGGGGCCTTTGCTACAAGTTTGACAAGCAGTACTTGGAATGCCGCCTCGGGTCCCGCGCAAACCTACACACTCACTGTTGGCAGCAGCAGTTTCAATATCAAGCCTTCCGATAACAGCGCGGCCAGCGTTGTAGCCGCCATTAATGCGCAGCAAGGCAGCCTGGTACAGGCGACTGTCGTGAATGTCGGGTCCAACAGTTCGCCCGATTACCGTATTTCCTTGCAGAACCAGTCTCTTGGCGATTCTCCCGTTAATTTGCAGCTAAACGGAACCGACCTGCAAACAGCCCAGACACAAGGCGCTCTTGCCACATATGAAGTGAACGGATCGGGCGTACAGGTCACCAGCACCAGCCGCACCGCCAATATTGCTCCTGGGCTGAGCGTCCAACTGCAACAACAGACAACATCCCCGGTCAACGTCACGGTCACGCGTTCCTCGAGCGCTTTGGCCACCGCACTATCGAACTTCGCCGACTCCTATAACACGTGTGTAAGCGCAGTCGATGAGCAACGCGGCCAGAACGGGGGCGCACTTCAGGGCCAGCAAATCTCGTTCGACCTGTCGAACGCGCTCGCCTCGATGGGCACCTATGCGGGTGGTTCCCTTGGCGGCCTGTCTGGAGTCGGACTGACGCTTAACGCGGACGGAACGTTTACTTTCAATCAGTCAACCCTGCTTTCTCAAGACTTCACCAGTTCGTCGGCAGTCAACTCTTTTCTGGGATCGATTTCCAACCAGAACGGCTTCCTGGGTTCAATCAACAACATTCTCAACGGCTTGGAGGATAGCACCACCGGTGCAATCAAGACTACCGAGGCCGCGTACGTCGCGCAAAGTACGCGTATGACCAATGAGATTGCTAACGAGCAGCAGCAGGCCGCTCTTCTGCAAACCAACTTGATCAACCAGATGACGCAGGCCGATTCGTTGATTGCCACCATGCAATCCCAGTACAGCTACTTGACCGCAGTCTTCAACGCAGAACAGGTTCAGGCGCAGCAGAATGCCAGTGTATAAACCTCTCGTAGAACAGTTCCGCGCCGCGGTGTCCTCGGGCGAATTTGCCCGGGCGGAAGAACTCTGGAAAGAAGTCGCCACCGCAATGGAAGTGGAAACGCGCGAAGGACGCGCGGGCGCACTTCGTGAAGTTCAGGAATTGATGGAGTGGACCCGAACCGTTGTCGTCTGCTTCCGCTCGCAAGCGTTACAAAAACTAAGGACGCGCCTCACCAGAGCACATGCCGTGAGCGTTTACGCCCAGGGATCGTAGGATCCGAAGCTCCAAAGATGACCTTCCAGGTCGCGGCAGGAATAGCCGCGGCCGCCGTAATCGTTATCTCGGATTTCCATAAGGATCTCGGCGCCGGCAGCTTTGGCGCGCGCGTAATGCGCGTCGGGATCCATGGTTACTACATAAGCGCTCTGCGTGACGCAGCCGCCGATTTGATCGGGCTGTTTCATCAATCGGCCAAACTCGCCCTCATTGACCGAGCCAAGCATGATCATGCCGTTGCCGAACGTGAGTTGCGCATGCGCAATCGTATTGTTGTCTCCGGGCACGACCAGATGTTTGCTGAATCCAAACGCCTTGCAGAGCCAATCGATCGCCGCCGGCGCATTGCGGTACCGCACGCCCGGTATAACTGTCGCGGGTTGATTCATCGCACTCCTCCTTAACGAATTCTCACCCACTCGCGCCCTCCGGCGATTGTAAGAATTTGACCTCGTCGCTCCTCTGCACTCAAAAATGCCGCAAATTCCGGGAGGCCCTCTGCTATAACCAGACTTATGCGAAGGCGAAATTTTGTGACGGCTGCCACTGCCGCATTGGGCGTCTCAGCGGCGGACGCAGCCGAATCCACATCCAA
>DATAUH010000164.1:0-60634 GCA_036268375.1 Bryobacteraceae bacterium
GGCTGTGCCTACTTCGTTGCGCTCGTTCAGCGTGCTCGACGTACTGTTCAAGTACGCCTCCGCGCGCTGACCTTCGCGCGCCTCGTATCCACGGCCTTCTCACGCGCCTCGCGACGAACCTGTGTGAGAAATGCAGGTTAATGTTTCTGCTTCATGTAGGCGCCGAAGTCTTCGTACTGATCGGTGGCAATGAAGTTCACGCCCGCGTCCAGCGCCGCCTTCCACCGCGCCTCCACCGCCGTGCGCGATCCGAAGTTGTAGCCATTACCCCAGCCGCCTTTATCGTCGCCAGGGCCGAAGCCGTCCAGCGTGTAAAACCGGATCCAGAAGCCCTGGTGGTGCGCGTAGTCCACCAGCGATTTCAGCCGGCGGTTGTCGGCGTCCGTCCAATCGCCGGCTTCGTGCTGCCCGCCCTCCTCCACTTCGAACCAGGAGTTGTTCCACCAGCGGCGGTAATTGGTCGGCTTCTCGGTCAGCAGCTTTTCCGGCGGCAGCGTTGCCATTAAATGATTGCGCTGCTTCGAATCGCCCGTCAGCGTTGCCGTATGTGCAGAGCCGAAGAGCCGCAGCTTTGCGCCCACCGGCACTTCGTCGTAGAACACCGCCTGCTGCGCGTCCGAATCCTCGGTGATCGCCAGTATCGGCGCCGGTTCAAAAGGCGAAAGGTGATTGGGATCGGCCGTTTTGACTGCAGTCGTGAGCCAGCCCTGGTATTCGCCCAAAACCTCCCAAACCGCATGCAGTAGCGGCGCCTGCACATCCTTGAAATCGAAATGCAAAACGATGATCGGCCAGGAGGAGCGGTCGTTCTTGCGCAGCGCCTCTTCCACAATGGGCCGCACGCGCTCGAAGAAATAGTTGCGCAACAGCGGTTCAGGGCCGGTGGTCTTGGGCGTGTGCGACACCACCACGCGTCCGGGTCCGGTTTCGGGCTTGAACCATGCCAAATCCTGTTCGATGGCTACGGGAAATCCCGTGGAAAGCGCGCGGTCGATGCGATCGTTCCATTCGCCTTCATACGGATAGCAATTGTGTGCGTCTAGTATCGGCTTATTGTGGTTCAGGTAATTGAGGCCGCTATCCGCGGCTTGCACGCAAATAGCGGTAAGAAGGGCGACGCGTAGAAATCGCATGTTTTCCCAGCATACTGAAATGCGCCGCGGACGTCTGTTACACCACGGCGCCAAATGGCCGACACGGCAGCGCAGCCACTTACAATCGAATTATGTCCTCCGGTTATGAACTGTTGCGCCACGCGGCTGGCCTGTTGGATCTCACGGCCCGCGGACGCATTGTGGCGCGCGGGCGCGATCGCGCGCGCTTGCTGCACAATCTCACCAGCAATGAAGTCAAGAAAATGACGCCTGGCTCGGCGTGCTACGCATTTCTCTTGAGCCCGCAAGGCCGCATCCAAGCCGATCTGTATCTGCTGTGCTTCGAAGACCACTTTCTGATCGACACCGAGCCCGAACTGCGCGAGAAAGTTCTGCAGCACATCAAACGCTACATCATTGCGGACCAGGTGGAGCTGGAAGACGTCAGCGAATCGACCGCCTGCCTGGGCATCGAAGGTCCCGGCGCTGCCGCTGTACTGGCGGGCGCAGGCGCTTCTGTGCCGGGCGATTACGCGCACCTCGCGTGGAACTCCGCAACCATCGCCGGTATCACGCTCACCGGTCAACCAGGCGTACGAATCTACAGCCCACAGGCGGATTCCGCAGCAGTCTCGACCAAACTGGAGGCCGCCGGAGCCAAGCCGGTAACCATGGAAGACGCGCGCATCGTGCGCGTCGAAAACGGCAAGCCGCGCTATGGCGAAGGTATCTCCGATCGCTCTCTGCCGCAGGAAACGCAGCAAATGCACGCCATCAGCTTCACCAAAGGCTGCTATCTCGGCCAGGAAATTGTCGAGCGCATACGCGCGCAAGGCCACGTGAATAAAAAGCTGGTGCGTTTGGAAATTGCGGCCAAGCAGCCGCCCGCCGCGGCCGCGAAAGCCGAGTCCAATGGCGACGCCGCGGGGGAGATCGTCTCTGCCGTATACTCGCCGCAATCGGGTGCAGTGGCCGCGCTGGCTTATCTGCGCACGCAGTTCGCGGAACCGGGGGCCAAGGTGCAGGTGGAAGGCCACGACGCGCGCGTCCTCGGCTAGTCTAAGCGCAACGAAGCAGACGCGGTCTTATCGCGCGCCGCAGCCGAAAGTGTGTGAGGAATTCGGACTAAAATCGCAAGATGCATCGCACTCTTGCGTTCGTCTTACTGGCGGCGTCTGCTTTTGCCGCCGATACCCGCTTCGAGATCAGCTATCCCGCTTCGGTGAAGGCCGGTCCGCTCACGGGCCGCGCTTTCATCATGCTTACGCGCGATGCCGAACGCGAACCGCGCCTCGAAATCGGTCGCGTGGGCGTACCCTTCTTCGGTCGCGACTTCGAAAAGCTGACGCCGGGGCAAAGCGCGATCATTGATGCGGGCGATCTCGGAACGCCCGTCGAAAGCATCTCGCAGATTCCCGCCGGCGAATACTATGTGCAGGCTTTCCTGAACGTCTACTCCGAATTCAAGCGCGCCGATGGCCACACCGTGTGGATGCACGACGATCAGTGGGAAGGGCAGCGCTGGAACCGATCGCCCGGAAACCTGTTCAGCACGCCGAAGAAGATCGCGCTCGATCCGTCCAAAGGCTACGACATCCAACTCGTCTGCGACCAGGTGATCCCCGCCATCGAACTTCCGAAGGACACCGAGTGGGTGAAGCGTTTCCGCATTCAGAGTCCGCTGCTCACGAAGTTCTGGGGACGTCCGATCTACTTCGGCGCCACGGTGCTGCTGCCGCGCGGTTACGACAAGACCGCCATTTCGTATCCCGTGCTGTACGCGCAAGGGCATTTTTCAACAGCCGCCCCGCTGCAGTTCGCGCCCGGCAACACACGCGGCATCTACCCCGATTGGATCAAGGACGCCTTCCCCCGCATGCTGGTAGTGACCTTCCAGCATCCCACGCCTTACTTTGACGACTCCTACGCCGTGAACTCCGTCAATGTCGGCCCTTACGGCGACGCCATTCTGCAGGAGTTGATCCCCGAAATTGAAAAGCGCTTTCGCGTGATCCGCGAGCCTTGGGCTCGTCTGTTGGACGGCGGTTCAACCGGTGGCTGGGAATCACTGGCGCTGCAGATCTTCCACCCGGATTTCTTCGGCGGCGTCTGGGGCTACTGTCCCGATTCTGTGGATTTCTCCGACATCGAGGGCATCAATGTCTACAAAGACAAAAATGCCTTTTACAAAGAGATCGATTGGCGCCGCGAACCCACCATCAACAGCCGTGAAGTGAATGGTCAGGTGCGGCAAACTTCGGAACAGCGCAACCATTTTGAGCTGGTGAACGGCACGCGTGGGCGCTCCGGCGAGCAACTCGACATCTGGTCGGCGGTGTTCGGGCCCCTAGGCGCGGACGGCTACTTCGAACCGCTCTTCGATAAAAAGACGGGCGTCATCAACCCCGCCGTGGCGCAGTATTGGAAGGAGCATTACGACCTGCGCTATTACATGGAGAAGAACTGGTACACACTCGGGCCGAAACTCGAAGGCAAGCTCCACGTGTTCGTCGGTGACGCCGACAATTTCTTCCTGAACAACGCCGTCCACCTGATGCAGAACTGGATGGTGACCACCAAAGACCCGCATTACGAAGGCTTCTTCGTCTATGGGGCCATGCGCGGCCACTGCTACACCGGTCCGGGCACGACTGCAGACCGGATCCGCGAGATGGCGCAGTATATCTTGGGCAAAATGCCGCCAGAGACCGTCGCGCAATGGATTCAGTAGCTTAAGTGCGTGCGCGAAACTTCGCGATAGCCTCCCCATCTTTCGGACACTATCGATCGGCAGCGATTTACAGCCATTCGGTCAGGGCGTATACTCCAATCAAGGAGTAACGGAAGATGGGCCACTTTGACGTGCCCGAAATGTTGATCGGGGTAGGAATAGTAGCGTTTGTCTGGCTCGCGGTGCATAATCTGGCGTTGAACTATCATCGCCACCACCACGTTCGCCATTAGACCCGTGCGCGGATGCCGCCCGGCTCCGCGTCTTCACATCTCGACACCCAGCGCCGAATGAATTCTCGACGCGCGCGAAAGAGCTGTCCCAGTCCCACAACCCGCTGTATTTTGTAATCGCGACATACCCCACAGAAAGTGTCGCTTGATAGGAAAGCCGGTGTGGGCTAGCGTTGACCCAGCGGGCAGTTCGTTTTTTCGTTTTGGCCGACGATCCTGCCGCAGGACCGCCGGCTGAAACTGCAGCCTTTAACCCCCGAAGCGCCCGCCAGTCCGGGGCGGCGGGGGCGGAGCACCCGTCGTTTTCAGCGGCGCCATTCCACTTCCTTCAATCGACTTGTTGTAGGTCGGAACATCCCTGTCCATCAGCGTTTTGTACTCGGCCTTCACCGTCTCGAGTTGCCGCTCCAAATCCAGCACCAGCCCGATGCCGGTCTCAGTCGGTCCGAAGTCCGCGGTGCCCGCGACGTCTCCCGCGCCCGTCCCCATCTCGCCGTTCAGCCAGATCAGGTTCATGTAGATTTTGTAGGCGGTCGGGAAGTACTTGTCGTCGCTCAGAGCCTCCGCGCGCGTGATCATCTTGTATTCCACTTCCTGCATCTTCTTGTCGATGTCCTCGATCGACTTCAGGATCGCTTCCTTGCCTTGCGCCGTCTTCACCTGATCCTCGAGCTGTTTGCGCATCCACTCCAGCTGGTTTGTCATATCGGACGTCGTGGTGATGTCGTCGCGCAGCTTGAGCTGATAGTGAACGGCGCTTTGGATGTCGGCGTCTTTGCCATGGCTGTTCGGCGGCAGCAGGATTTCGAACGGCTTCGTGCTCGTCTGTCCATCCACCGTCATGCGCAGCGTATAGTTCCCCGGCGCCGCAATGGGTCCCACTTCCGCTTGAGCCAAGCCCCAATGCGTAATCGCGCGGGTGTCTTCGTTCTGGAAGCGCGGCTCTTCCCAGATGTGTGGATCTTCCGGCGGCGTAGTGCGCAGCGCCACCAGTCTCGGCGCCGGATAGTGCATATCCCAACCCACGCGGTTCAATCCCACATGCCCGGTGATGTCAGGCAGTTTCGCCACCAGCGCGCCTTTCGCGTCGACCACCTCCAATTGAACGGGAGCCTTAGGCGCAGCCGCCAGTTTGAAGCTGAATTCCGCTGAGGCATTCCGCGGATCGCGCACCTGCGGGGCTGGTGCGACCAGTAGCGCTGCAGAGTCCGTCGAATCAATGACGCCCTGTTCGAGCGGCGTAATGTCATGCATGATGTAGAAGCCGCGGCCATAGGTCGAGAGCACCAGATCGTGCGATCGCTTCTGCACCACGACCCAACTCACCGCGGCATGCGGGAGGCCTTCCTGCAGCGGCTTCCAGTTCTGTCCGTCATCGAGCGTGTAGAAGAGTGCGTTGCCCGTGCCCGCGAAGAGCATCCCCTTCTTGTTCGGATTCTCGGCCACCACGCGCGCGTAGTCGAGCGGATGCTTCGTAGGCAAGTTGCCCGTCACTTTGGTCCAGGTCTTGCCGAAATCGGTCGTCTTATAAATATAGGGATCGCGGTTGTCCATCAAGTGCGCGTCGGCGCAGATGTAAGCCGTGCCGGCATCGAAGTGAGAGGGCTCAATCTTCGAAATTACAGGCATGTTCGGCAGGCCGCTGATGTTCTTGGTGACATCATTCCAGTGAGCGCCCGCGTCGCGCGTGTTCCAGACCTTGCCGTCATTTGTGCCCGCCCAGATCAGGCCTTTCTGCACCTCCGAAGGCGCGATCGCGAACACAACCTCGCCGTAGAACTGCCCCAAGTTGTCGCCCACAATACCGCCCGAAGAGACGATGTATTTGGGATCCTGCGTCGAAAGATCGGGCGAAATCGTGGTCCAGCTTTGCCCGCCATTGGTAGTCCGGAAGATAACCTGGCACCCGTAATAGACGGTGTTGTGGTCAAACGGATCGACCGCCATCGGCGGCGTCCAGTGGCAGCGATACTTCGTCTGGTTGGGTGCGGAATCGAGCGTGTGGAAGTAGGGGCTGATCGACCGCGCCATCTTGGTCCTCGCATCCCAGCGCGTCACTTCGTCGCCGTAGCAAGTCGCCCAAACGATATTCGTATCGGTCACGTCGGGCAGGGTAAAGCCGGATTCGCAGCCTCCCAGGTTATGCTCCCAAGTGCCCACCAGTCCATTGCCGCCGCCGAATCCTCCGCGTCCGCCTGCACGGCCCCCGCGCCCGCCTCGTCCGCCCGCCTGTCCCGGGACATTCGGTCCTTCCTCCTGCGTGGTGCTGAGCCCGCGCATCGTGCCATCGTCCTGCATGTTGCCGTAGATCTTGTATGGGTAATCGTTATCCACCGCGACGTGATAGATCTGGCCGATCGGCAGCGTGACGCGCTGCTGCGTCGTACCGTGATCGAAGGTCATGAACATGCCGCCATCGTGCGTCATCATGATGCGGTTGGGATCGGTGGGGTCGATCCAGATGTCGTGCGTATCGCCGCCCCATTGCAGCGTCGTGAAGGATTTGCCGCCGTCCGTGGAGTGCCAGAAGCTGCTGTTGGCGACGAAGAGTTCATCAGGATTCTTCGGGTTAATCCCGAGCTTGATGTAATAACCGGCGCGGCCGATAAGCGCGCGCTGCCAGCTTCCATTCGTCCAATTCTCGCCGCCGTCATCGGAGCGCCAGATCGAACCTTGCTCCGCCGTCTGAATCAGCGCGTAAACACGTTTCGAATTCGAAGGCGCCGGCGCAACGTCAATCTTTCCCACGGGGGACGTCGGCAGGCCGTGGCCTTCGATGTGAGTCCAGTTCGCGCCGCTATCATGCGTAACGTAGATGCCGCTCGAAGGTCCGCCGCTGAACATCCCGTAGGTATGCATCTCCACTTGCCACATACCGGCGAAGAGCGTGTTGGGATCGCTGCCATCAATATTTAAGCCGGAGCAGCCGGTATTCGGATCCACAAACAAAACGCGCGACCAGTTTTGGCCGCCGTCGGTAGTCTTATACACGCCTCGCTCCTGTTGCGGGCCGGTAAGGCGTCCGAGCGCGCAAGCATAAACGATGTTGGGGTTGGTGGGGTTTACGACGATGCGTCCAATGCGACCCGTTTCGTCCAGCCCCATGTGCTGCCAAGTGGCGCCGGCGTCTGTCGATTTGTAGATGCCGTTGCCCATCATGTCCACATCGCGTATTGCCCACGCTTCGCCTGTGCCTGCCCAAACCTGTTTCGGATCGGATTGCGAAACCGCCAGCGCGCCAACGGCCTGTACGGGCATCGCATCGAAAATCGGCGCCCACGTAGCGCCTTTATCGGTGGATTTCCAGACGCCGCCCGCTGCGGCGCCGGCGTAGGACGTGTTCGGATCCCCGACCACGCCCGCGGCCGCCGAAATGCGGTTTCCCACAGCCGGGCCCATAAAACGAAAAGTCAGATCTTGCGGAAGTTGCATTCCGCCGCCGCGGCCGCCGCGTTGGGCGGATACAGGAGAAATTGAAAGCGCTGTTAGAGTGAGTAGGAGTGCGGCGACGCGCATGATAGTTTACCTCTTCGTTGGATTGTAGCAGCGGCTTCAGAATGCGGTACGCGGTTATGTTACTTTTACTCAATGCGCCTGACCATTTCCGCGCTTATTCTTGCGTGCAGCCTGACTGCGCAAACTAAACTCCCTCCAACACCGGCCGAGTACGGCCAATGGGAGACCTTGGTGGCTCCCGGCGGCGGACGTGGCGGCATCGGGTCGACGGGAGGACTTTCACCGGACGGTAAGTGGTTAGCATATGGCATTAACCGCGCCAACGGCAACAATGAATTGCGCGTGACGAAACTGGCGGACCACAGTACGAAGGCGACGCCGTTCGGAACGCAATCTGCCTTTTCGGCGGATTCGAAGTGGTTGGCCTACAGCATCGGCTATTCCGAAACGGAGGCGGATCGGATGCGCGCCGATAATCGTCCGGTCCACAACAAGCTTGGCCTGACGAACCTGAGCACGGGCGAGCAGTCTACGGTTGACGGCATCGAATTGTTCGCCTTCAGCCCCGACGGAGAGTGGCTCGCGATGCGGCAGTACGCTCCCGAGCGTGCCGCTGCAGCGGGTGGCACGGCTGGACGCGGCGCTGCCGGCGGCGGTGGTGGGCGCGGTGGACGCGGCGGCGGCAGGGGCGCAGCGGGATCGGACGACAACACGCCCGGCGCAACTTTGATTCTGCGGCAGCTTGCCACCGGCAAAGACACGGCTTTCGGCAATGTGGCCGAGTTCGCCTGGCAGGACTGGAAGCGCCAAGGCAGTCTGCTGGCTATGGCGATCTCCACTGGCGACAAAATCGGTGACGCCATACAGCTTTTCGATTCCAAGGCCGGTTCGCTGCGCGTGCTGGACTCGTCTTCCTCTACTTACAGCAATCTCTCCTGGCGTAAGGACAGCGGCGATCTGGCGGCGCTGAAATCCAAAACCGATGATACTCACGACGGACCAACTTACATCGTGGTGGCCTGGACTCATCTGAGTGAATCATCCGAAGCGGCGCATACTTACGACCCGACCACCGATTCCAAATTTCCCGCAGGCCTGCGCACGGTAACTTACCGGCGGCCATCCTGGTCGGAAGACGGCGCCACTGTGTTCCTGGGGCTTTCGGATTGGTATCCGAAACCGCCGTCCGCGCGGCGCGCGGGAAGAGGCGGCAGAGGGGAAGCCGGAACAGGCGGCAAAGGCGATACCGCGACCAGTGAATCCGGCGAAGCGTCCGGCGAGGCCGCTAATCAGGCGGATGACCAGCCGGCGGTTGATGTTTGGCACTGGCGCGACACGGAAGTGATGGCGCACCAAGTGAAAAGCGCCACCCAAAATGGGCGGCGCAACATGCTGGCCGCTTGGGACGTCCACTCGAATGCGCTCACCCCGCTGAGCAAAGCCTTCACCGAGCAGATAACGCCTATCAAGCATCGCAACCTGGCGTTTGTGGCCGACTGGAAAGAGTACGCCATGGATCGATCCATTGGGCGCCCATCGGCGGATATCTATGTTGTAGACGTGGGGACCGGCCAGCGCACGAAAATCAAAGATAAGTTGGACGAAGATCGCTATCTGCAGGCCAGCCCCACAGGCAAATACCTGCTGTATCTGGAAAACGACAACTACTATGCCGTCGATATCAACACGCGCAACGCGGTTAACATTACGAAGAACGTAAAAACGTCGTTCATCGATAAAGAATCGGACGAGACAATCAAGCAGAAGCCGCCGTTCGGCGTTGCTGGATGGACGAAGAACGACGCAGAAGTGATTTTGTACGATAAGTTCGATCTCTGGAAGATCACGCCCGATGGCGCCCACGCCACGCGCCTTACGGATGGCGCGGCGGAGCAGGTGCGATCGCGTTATCTGAAGCTGGATCCGGAAAGCGACGCGATCGATCTGGACAAGCCGGTTTACCTGAGCCTGTTCGGTATCTGGTCGAAGAAGTCCGGCTACGCAGTACTGAAACCAGGATCTGCCGCAGCGCAGCGGCTGGTCTTTGAAGATAAAGCGATGGAAGGTCTGGGCAAGGCGGCGGACGCGCCGGTTTACGACTATATTTCCGAGACCTTCGAGGAATCGCCCAACGTCTATGTTGCGAACGGCGATTTAAAAGACGCGCAGCGCGTTAGTGAAACCAATCCATTTCAGAGTAAGTACGCATGGGGGCATTCCGAACTGATCGACTATAAGTCGTCGAACGGGACGCATCTGCAAGGAATTTTGGATTACCCCGCGGGCTATGAGGCGGGTAAGAAGTACCCCATGATTGTTTACATGTATGAGAAGTTATCCGACGGGCTGCATCGGTATAATTCGCCTTCTGAACGCAGTTACTACAGCGTCAGCGCCATGACCAGCCATGGTTACTTCGTGCTTCAGCCGGACATCGTCTTCATCAAACGCGAACCGGGACTGTCGGTGGCGGATTGCGTCGGCGCGGCCGTCAAGAAAGTACAGGAAAAAGGCATCACAAGCAAAATAGGAATCGTGGGGCACTCCTGGGGCGGGTTCGACGCCAGCTTCCTGGCCACGCACACGAACATGTTTTCGGCCGCCGTCGCTGGAGCGCCGATCACGGACCTGATCAGTAACTACGGAAATCACCACTGGTCCAGCGGAATTGCGGAAACCGACCACATCGAAACCGGCCAGCAGCGCATGGAAGTCCCGCTGTATGAAGACCTGCAGGCTTACATTCGTAACTCGGCCATCTTCGGCGTAAGCACGATGACAACGCCGTTACTCATTGAAGTCGGCGACGCAGACGGCACTGTCTTCTATCATCAGGGAATCGAGCTTTACAACATTGCGCGGCGCGCCCGGAAGAATGTAGTGCTATTGGTATATGGCGCCGAAGACCACGGTCTCCGCAAAAAAGCCGACCAGGTCGATTATCAGCGGCGCATCTTTGCCTGGTTTGACTACTACCTGAAAGGTGAACCGGCGGCTCACTGGATCACGGATGGCGAGAGTTATTTGGACCATCAGCGCGACCTGAAGCAATCCAAGTCCCAGTAACGGCCTAGTATTTTAGGTTACCCGTATTGTACGAAAAGTCCTAGTAATAGAAAGGCAAGGAAAACGTACATTACTCACGAATCCGCGCGATGACTCGCTATAATTTGAATTAGTTGTCTGAGGCATTCGAAAACACGGGGAATCTGAGCGTCAATCAGAAGACACTAGGCGAGAGGCTCCGCTCCGGACCGCTACCTATGAGCTACGCGCTTCAATGCGCGGCGGACATCGCGAACACCCTGTCCGAAATGCATGAGCAGGGGCGCATGCATGGAGCGGTTGGCGCGGACAGTATTCTATTAACCGCAACCGGCGCCGAACTTGTGGCTCCGCGCGGACGACCGCGCTACGCGGAAATGGCCGCGGAAGTGGCAGCCTTCGGTTCCGTGCTCTTTGAGATGATGGCCGGCTCCAGGTTGACTACCGGCGTCGATTCACCGGCCGCCGCGGCGAAGGCGCGCACGGGTGAGGACACCATTCATGCGGCGGTTTCCCGCCTGGCTTCGAAATGCATACGCACTACCAGCAATACGCGCGACGAAATGCAGCGCGTTTGGACAGATCTTCGCTACCTTGCGCTGCAGGCGAAAGTATTCGAGATGGAAGCGCAGCCTGCCGCCAGGCCAGCGCCTCCGCAGGCTTATGCCTCTCCGCCGAAACCCACTCCGCCCGTGACCCCGCCGCCGCAGACCGGAAACGCCGCTGCGTCAACGGTCGGCCCGCGGCGTCGCGTGATCGCCTCAACGTCGACAGTCTTTACACCACTCGAAGCCAAGGGCTTCCTGGCCACCGACCCCGCGGACTCGAACGATCCCATTCCCAGCGGCGTCAGATGTCCGAAGTGCGGTCTGCCGTACGTGTACCCTTCCCGTCCGCGCTCCTGGCTGGAGACGTTATTGGCGGCATGGAATAGCCCTCCGATGCGCTGCCATCGCTGCCTGCATCGCTTCGTCACGATTCTCGGCAGGTTTCATTTCGAAAAAGGCTCGCCCATGCCAAGCAAGCACGCGCCTTTCTAATGCGCTTTCGGTATTTACCGCGGTGTTTTAGAACAGGATGTCAAGGTCTGCGGTAAAGCGCCGTCCGCGTTGACCAAAGAACAGTCCAAATGCGCTGTCACCGGCGTTATTGCGGACGGCTTCGGGATTGAAGTGATTCGTCAGGTTGAAATCGCTCAGGGACAGGCGGACGCTGTACTTATTGTTGACTTTGATGTCTTTCGAGATGCGCGAATCGAGTGAAAAGAACGCGGGATAGCGTTGGCCATTTGGAATTCCGGCATAGTTCTGCGCGGCATCGAAGCTTGAATAGGGAAACCCGCTGCGCAGTTCCACCACGGGCATGATGCGGAAGCCGTCCGGCAGTTTCACAGCCCCCCACATCAGAAAGCGGTTGGGCAGATCGCCCGGCAGAACGCCGCTGAAGTTCGAGCGAATGATCGGGATGGGAAAACTGCTCAAGTAACTTCCAAAGTCATTCAGATCTCCGCGCGCGCGGCTGCTCACGTAAGATACGAAAAGTTCGCGGCTTTCACCGGCGCGAATTTTCGCTGTTACCGCCAGTTGGCGATAGTGCGACCGTCCGTCTCCGGTCAATTCATAATTTCCGATCATGGTTGCGGGGTCAGGCGCAACCTTGTTCATCACCACCAGTCCCGCGGAGCGGTTCACCATGTAACTGGCCCGAAGCTGCAGATAACGTGTCAGCGGCTGCTCTATCTGTAAGCTGGCGGTCCCGCTCTGCGGCGAAAAATCCCCCGCGCCAGGATGCTTGAAGACCCAGAACGAATGCACGTCTGCGACTCCAATCGTGTTGGCGTAGATGAAAGGGCCGCCGTCAGGTTCGCCATCCGGCAGAAAGTTCTGAATCGACTGCTTCGGGTAGTGGCTGAAGGCGTAGACGTTCAGCGGAACACGGTCGTAGAAGACGCCAAAGCCGCCGCGGATTGTCGTACCAAGCTTGCTGAAGGGATTCCACGCAATTCCGGCGCGTGGCGCGACGCGTACGCTGTCCGAAACCGCTTGCGATTCGGTGCGCACGCCCAAATCGAAGGCGAGATGCTTCGTAGCGGTCCAGTGGTCCTGCGCGAAGAGGGCGAATTCGGTATCGTCCATGCGAAATTCGCGGCCGCCAAAGAACGAAACCTGCTGCGTCATTAAACCAGCGCCATTCAAAATGTCGATGGGATGTTCGAAGATCTGCCCAATCTCCGAACTGTAAGCGCCGTAGGCGCCGATTTTCCATTCATGCGAGCCCCAGCGCTTCAGTGGCTTGAATGTGAATGTAGGCGACCAGCCTGCGCGAGTCGAATAACGCCGTTGCTGCTCGAAGTAATTTCCCTGGTTGCCGGTGGGCGTCAGCAACATGTCGTTCGGACCCATCGGCCAGACATTGGCGCCGAAACGGGTGACAGAGATTGTGTTGTCGAACAGGCCGCTCGCCAGGTTCCACTTATCGCCGATGGTTGCGGTAAAGTTACGCAGGCTGGCGTCGGGAGTTACTGGTTCCGGATTATAGAAATCGAGGCCATTGTAAGCCAAACGTTGCGGCGCCACGTGAACTGTGGCTGTGATCAGCTGTTTGCTGGATTTTATCCAATCCAATTGCGCGAAGGAGTTGAAGCCCTCGGACTTCCTTTGATCGAAGGGGAAGGGCAGGGTGTGTACCTGCACCTTGCGCATGTCATATTCCAACCCCTCGGAGAAGAACAGCTTGCCTTTTACAATTGGCCCTTCTGCATTCAGCCGCGGCGTGGCGTCTCTTATGCCGCGCATGTGATAACTGCGGATGATGAAATCGGGAAATGGGTCATTCAGGTCCCACTTCCAGGCGTCGCCGCCGCGGCGCGTTTCGACTGACACCAAGCCCGCGGTAAAGCGTCCGTATTCGGCGACAAACGGCGTCTGATATACGGTGAGCGTCTGTACGCTGTCAATTGGCACGGTCAATCCGAACTGGCCTGTGGCCGGATCGGTGACATCGGCGGAATTGACGATTAACGAACTGCGATGCTCAGGGCTGCCGGACAGCTCCAGGTTGCCGTCAGGTTTGCGCGCCACGCCGGGAATCATCGGCAGCGCATCCGCGACGGTGGCGGGACGGCTGGGCAGTTCCTTTACTTTATCGGCAGCTAACTCCGTGGGCGCGGAGGAGCCGGAATCAACAGGGGAAGTTTCCGCAGTAACTTTAATGCTTTGGTGTTGGGCGGCTGGCGCAAGCATCATGCGCACTGGTTCGGAGAAGTTATCCACGTCGCGCCGGACGGTTTCGAAGCCTTCCTTTGCAACCGAAATTTGGCAGTGCGGGAGCGGGGAAGCAACGGTAACTTCACCTTTGTCATCGCTCATCGCGGCGGCGGCTTCATGTCCATCGACGCTTAGTGCGACGCGGGCGCCGGGAATGGCGTGGCCGTCTGAATCAAGGACTTGTATCGAAAGCTGGTGTTGGGCAACTGCTGGACTAGCGAGGGCGATCAGTGCGCTGAATAGCACAAAAGACCAGCAGCGAGTTGGCCAAGTCATGCGTGTCTCGATAATAGCCCGGGCCCGCGCGCGGCTTTCAGGGATTATGAGGGGCCCACGCACCCGCATAAGCGGGGTCAAACAAAAGCTAACGCGTTTGATTGGAGTCCGTGTCTAAAATGATGCATGAGCATTGCCTCCAGGTTCATTGAAATTCCTGCGGATTCTACTGCGGGAGAGGCCGTAGGTACGCGAATTCCCATTACTGCTATCAGCGGCAACCCCGGACCAACGTTGGCGCTGGTCGCGGGCAATCACGGTTACGAATATCCGCCGATTTTGGCGCTGCAACGTCTGCGACGCGAACTCGATCCTGAGCAAATCCGGGGCACGGTGATTCTGGTGCACGTGGCCAACATGCCCTCGTTCCTGGGGCGCACCATTTATTTCAGTCCGCTTGATGGCAAGAATCTGAACCGATGTTATCCGGGCTCTGCGGACGGCAGCATCTCCGAGCGAATCGCGCACGCGATTACGACACAGGTAATTGAACGCTGCGATTGTCTGCTGGATTTGCATTGCGGCGACGGTAACGAGTCGCTGCGACCCTACGTTTACCAGACCGTTACCGGCGATGCCGAACTGAATCGAAAAATCGAACAGCTTGCGCTCGCTTTCGGGATTGACCACATCATTATCGACCGCGGCCGCCCGGTAGACCCCGGGAAATCGGTGTACTGTTCGAACACGGCGATCACGCGCGGGAAGCCCGCGATTACAGTGGAGAGCGGATACTTAGGCTGCACGGATGAAGCATGCGTGGATCAGATTGTGCGGGGTTGCCGCGGAGTAATGCGCCACTTGGGCACGCTGGCGGATGGACCCGAATCACTTCAGAAGCCTGTCTATCTAGATCCCGTAGAGGTCTTGATCAGTCCCGCCACGGGAATTTTGTATCCGCTGGTGGAGCGCGGCGCACAAGTCGACCGGGGCCAGCCTCTGGCGCGCATCACCGACTTTTTTGGAGAACGGCCCCAAGTTGTTCGGTCGCCGTTTGCGGGAACCGTGCTCTATATTGTCGCGACGCCGCCAATCGTCGAAGGGCAGCCTGTGGGGTGCGTCGGCGCTGAGTTGCGAAATGCTTCGAAGTAATCGCCGCCGTCAATGTTTGGTGGCGGCGAGAGACAACGTAACTTCCCAATTGAACCGCACGAACTTATAGAGCGCCTCTTCCAGAATGCGTTCCTGATCGCTGTGCGCGCCGAACCCCTTGGGGCCGTCCTCTTCATCCGTCATGGGGCCGATGCCGTAACATTGCACGCCCTTTTCGCGCAGGTACGCCATATCCGTTGCGCCGGTGCTCATCTGCGGAATGCTGGGCGTGTTGTAGATGCTGCGATTGGCGGCTTCTATGGCGCGGAAGGCTTCGTTATCGATGCGCGAAGGCGCAGAGCCAGGCCGGTTGTTGCGCGCGTCAGGCACGATATCGACTGCTGGGTCGTCAATCACCTGCCGCATTAGGGCGTAGAACTTCTCCATGTCTTCATCCGGAAGGGCGCGCACGTCGAGGGTAGCGTGCGCTTCCGACGGAATGACGTTCACCTGATAGCCGCCCGAAATCATGTTCGGTGAAATGGACGTGTGCAGCATGGAATACGCGCCCGGTTCGTTCTCCGCAAGATATTCACGCGCCGCCGCCGATTTCGCCGGATCGAAGAGCGCGTTGTACCGCGCCGCCGCATCGGGGCTGCTGACCGAGGCCAGCTTTTCGAAGTAATAGCGCGTCGTATCGTTGAAGCGCATTGGCGGATCCCACATAGAGATCTTTTCCACCGCGCGCGACAGGTGCAGGATCGGGTTGGTGCGCAGCGGCCGCGAGCCGTGGCCAGCGACGCCGTGCGAAACCAGTTCCACCGTGCGCGGGCGCTTCTCTGCTGTTTGAACGAGGGCGTATTGTACCTGGCCGCCGCGCCGCACCACGCCGCCGCCTTCGGCGAGACAGATCTCGGCTTCGATGTCGCTCCAGTTTGTTTGCACCAGGTGCGCGATTCCGTTTACCGTCGACGCCTCTTCGCCTGCTTCCGCGACAAAGATCACGTCGCGATCCAGCGGAACTTTCATGCGCTTCAGCAGGATCATCGTCATCATGCCGGCGGTCATGTTGTCTTTGTCGTCCACCGTGCCGCGGCCGTAAATATAGCCACCGTCGCGCGCGGCGCTGAACGGACCGAACTTCCATTTCGACGGATCCACTTTGACGGTATCGGTATGGCCCATGATGAGCAGCGGCTTCTTCGAGCCGTTGCCTTTCAGGCGCGCGATCAGGTTTGCGCGGTTCGGTTCACGGGCAGAGACGATCACGGGAATGCCCTCGGCTTCGAGCGCCTGCTTCACGTAATCTACGACCTTCGTTTCGTTGCCCGGAGGGTCCTGCGTGTCCATCTGGACCACGGCGCTGAAATGCTTCAGCGTCTCGGTGTTGACGGCGGACCAATCGGGAGTCTGCGCGCAAATCGGAAGGACAAACAAAAGCGGAACCAGCGTGCGAAACATTGGATTAGTGTAGCCGATGCCGGCCGTTGCAGCCGTCGGCGCTTACCAATGGAGAATGTCGCGAATGCTATGCGCCAGCCGTTTGCTTACGATCAACTGCAGCGAGTTGCTGAGCGTAACCAGCCAACGCTGGCTGCTGAGGGCGCTCATTTTGCGCACGTGATTCACATTGACGATGGCGTTGCGATGCACGCGCCGAAACTGCGATCCGGCCAGGCGCCCCTCGATCGCCTGCAGCGATTGCGTGGCCAGCAGGCGCTGTTTCGCGGTGATGATCCACACCAGTTCGCGCTCTGCCTGAAATGCCAGCACGTCGTCCGCGTCCAGCAGGTGATACTCTTCGCCGGTGCGTCCGACTATTTTACGATTCGGCGCGGGGGCGATGGCTGCAACGGACATTGCCACGCGTTCTAGTTCGCGCGCCGCGTCGACAGGCCGCCGCTGCAGCGCCTGCGCGCGCTCGACGGCCTTCTGCAGACGCGCGCCATTGACCGGTTTCAGCAGATAGTCGATGGCGCCGGCTTCGAACGCGCGGATCGCATGCTGGTCGAAGGCCGTAACGATGACCATTACGGGAGGCGGAGCGTCTTGCAGGTTCTGGATTACTTCGAAACCGCTCATCACCGGCATCTGCAGATCAAGAAACACAAGGTCCGGTTTGAGTTCGGCGATCTTCAGCAGCGCCTGCTTGCCGTTGGCGGCTTCACCGGATAACTCCACGTTCGGGAAGGCTTCGAGCTCCTCAGCCAGGACGCGGCGTGCAATCGGTTCATCATCCACAATGAGAGTACGCATACGCCGCATCACTTTAGATGTGTACCTCGATCCGGCGGATTCGACAACACAACTTTGCAAGCGGGATAAAATTCTGCACCAGCGGCCTCAGTGGCTCGGGCAGTGGGTCATCGATCGTCATTCTTCCCTGTGTGAAAGAAGTTCTTCGTTTGTTCGCGTCCGTTCCTTTAAACAATTAGCCCGCTGGCAGTAAAAACAAGACCGCACGCCAGAATAGGCTACGCCGCCCAGTAAACGGCTGCTCAATTAGTAGGATATGAAACTCGGATCGCTGGCCCTGGATGTATTCGTTTTGGCCTGCGTAGTTTTAGAGTCAGCGGCGACTGATCCGTAGACCGGCAGCGCCACATAGGAAACGATCCGCGGCGTTGTCACTGACCCTCCGAGCGCGCCGATTCCCGGAGCCACCGTTAACTTGCAGATCCGGTTTCCCATCACCGCGACCAACGATGCCGAGGGCAAGTTCGAATTCAAGAATGTTCCTTTTCAATAATTACCGTTTGACGATTTCATCCAGTGGCTTCGCTCCCGGTGCCCGGCGCGGTACCCTGCGCTGGCGGCGATTGCGAAAACGGACCGAATGGTACGTCAACCGTGGTCGATGCGTCGGGGTTAACTCCGGATCAGCAGTTTCAAGCCACGCTGCTCTGCGGCTCCGTTCACGCGACGCCAACTATGCTCATCAGCGCTTCGGGTCTCTGCCCGGCAGCGCAATACGGCTCGACGCTTCTGCGGACTCCGGCCGCCGGACGGAGAATAACGGCCATAACCCGCCGCGAATCGATCGACGCAACCTGTTCGATCTATGATTTGGCGACGACAACATTTTCCACGGCGAGCGGTATAAGTGGAGCCTGCCGTGAGTATCGTTAACTCACAAACAAGGTTGCGTTATACAACTTCCTCTCCAGGTTCAGCGGCACTCACTATGTGAGTCAGCGTACAACACCGCGACACTCACATTCCATTTCTAGTAACCCAAAACAGAACTGCGGCAGTGATGCGAGTGCCGTGTTCCTACTTAAAACGATCGCAATAGTTGTTGTTAGGATGATATTTAGAGGGCCGTGCAGGGGGTCCCGCGCGGCCCAAGGGGTAAAGAAGGGGGTTACTAGAGAGGGCGCAATGCTATGTGCTTTGGTTACCCGGTAGAATGCGAAATTCTAAAAATAGTACCGCGTCTTCCAAGTTAACGTGTTAACAGGAAACCTGGGCAGGGCGCATAGGAGCGGAAAACTCCACCCGCGTACCTTCTTTGCTCCTTGACATAGTGACTCCCGCGGCAGGTCCGAAGTGGAGTTGTAGCCTGCGCGTAACATTGGTCAGCCCAACTCCGGCGCCTTTGGTCATCATCGCAGCGTCGGACTTGCCAGAACCTGAGTCCTCGACAGCGACTGTCATTTCATTGTGATGCGCGGTGACGGTCAGACGTAGCCAACCTTCCTCTTCGTTGGCGGAAATGCCATGCTTGATTGCATTTTCCACCAGGGGCTGGATGGAGAGGATCGGGATCGGCATGTGCTCGCACTCGCGATCCACCCGGATTTCCGTGTTTAGACGCGAGCCGAGCCGCAAGCGTTCGATTTCCAGATACGCGTTGACGATCTTCATCTCCTCAGCCAGTGGGATCAGAGCCTTGTCGGATTGCAGAATATAACGAAAGATCTCCGAGAGATTCAGAACCGTGCGACGCGCGCGTTGCGCCTCGCGCGGAATAATGCCGTACAGCGTATTGAACGCGTTGAAGAGAAAGTGCGGGTTGATTTGCGATTGCAGGGCGCGTAGTTCGGCCTCTGAAACCAGGCGCTGCATCTCGGCCGCGCGGAACCGTTCGACCTCTTCCGCGGCTGCGTGGGCGAGGTGATTCAGCCCCAGGAGATCTTCGCTCAGATAGCGGCGTCCACCGTGGCGGCGGCCGAGCAGTAGAATACGCGACGTAGCCTGCGCGCGCCGAAGTGGCGCCGCGGCCTCCACCCAGTTCCAGCGATCCTCCTGGCGCAGCCACGGGAGGCCTTCCGCGATGGTGGGATATTCGAGGGCGTAGCCGTCGGTAATTTCGAAACGATCGGCGCCCACGAACGCGGCAATCCGCTGGGCCGACCACGCAAGATATTCCGGCTCGCCTTTGAAGTCCGCGGCCCCGGTGCGGAGTTGCTGAACTGTGGCCCGCAGATCGCTTTGGCGAAACACCACGTTTGTGAGGAGCTGCTGCACCACGCCGCGCAGATACGCAAAGAGTACGAACAGCCCGCACCAGGCCGCCACGACCAGAGTTGCAGCACGCGGATCCTCGCCCGGCGCGAACGCAGGCACACCCAAAAAGTGAATGCCGGCGAGGGCGACTGTGACGGCGAGTATGACATTCGCCAAAAAGCGAACGAAGGCGTCCAGGAACACGAAGCGATAGTCCTGCAGCAGAATCAGCAAAGCGATCGGTATGCCGACATAGTGGAGGAAGAGCTCCTTCGACCAGGCCTGAGGTGGGTGCGAGGACGCCATGTGCGCCAATGTCACCACGAAGAGCAGGAGGCTCATCGCAGCCAGCGTGCGCGACAGGCGCCCGCGCAGATCGTGGCCGCCCCCAAGCAGTATGCCTGCCGCGGAGGCGAGCGTGAGCGCGGTGAATCCGCCGGCCACCAGCAAGAGCGCACGCTGGTGCAGGTCCAACGGCCACGCGAGTTCCAGCAGATGCATCGAAATGGCGACGCCGCTGACGACGTATCCAGCTTTGACGATGCGTCGCAGCCGGCCGGCGAGCGAGAGATCCAACAGCACCGCAGGTAACAGGCTCAGGGCCGAATAGCGCACTGCCTCAACCGTGAGTTGCAGGCGGCCGGGAGGGAGCAAAAGAACCAGGAACGATCCGGCGTTCCACAGCAGCGCCAGTGCGGCGGAGCCGATCGACAACAGATTGTCACGCCACCGGCGAATGGCGCCGCGCAACGCCAGGGTGAGAAAGATGGCGAAGGCGATGGCGCCTGCCAAATTTGCAACCGCGTTAACGATTAGCGGCTGATGGTCGCTGAGCATGGCGTGTACGGCAAAGCCTTACGGCTCGTTTTTCAAAAACTCGCCGATCCTGGCGGTGGCCTCACGCAGGCGTTTGTCGCCTTCGATCAGCGAAAATCGGACATGCCCTTCGCCCATCGGTCCGAAACCAATGCCCGGCGAGACTGCGACGTGCGCTTTGTCCAGCAGGCGCATGGAAAATTCCAGCGAGCCGAGCGCGCGGAACTTTTCCGGGATGGCCGCCCACAGGAACATTGTGCCTTTGGGCTTCTCCACTTGCCAACCGGCGGCATGTAGTCCCTTTACCAGCGCGTCGCGGCGCTTCTGATAGGTGGCGCAGATCTTCCGCGTCTCGTCCTCGCACTCTTCGAGAGCCGTGGCGGCCGCCAATTGTATCGGTTGAAACACTCCATAATCCAGATAGCTTTTGATGCGCGCCAGCGCAGCCACCAGCCGGGGATTGCCCAGGCAGAAGCCCACGCGCCATCCGGCCATGTTGTAGCTTTTCGACATAGAGAAAATCTCTACGGCGACGTCTTTGGCTCCTTCCACCTGCAGGATGCTGGGAGGTTTGTAGCCGTCGAAGCCGAGATCGGCATAAGCAAAATCGTGGATCACGTAAGCGTCGTGACGGCGCGCCAGGTTGACCACTTCGCGTAAGAGATCCGGCTCGGCGCAGATCGTTGTGGGGTTATGCGGGAACGAGATCAGAATAAATTTCGGTTTGCGCGACGAGGTGTTGTACAGATGCTCCAAATTACTCAAGAACGTCGGCGCATCGGGCATAGGCAGCATGCAGGCGTGGCCTTCGGCGAGCACGACGCCGAATTGGTGGATCGGATAAGCCGGATTCGGCGCAACGACAGCGTCGCCGGGCGCAAGCACAGCCAGCAGCAAGTGCGCCAGCGCGTCCTTGGCGCCGATGGTGACGATAGCTTCGCGCTCCGCGTCCAATTCGACGCCGTAATTGGCGGCATAACGACGCACAATTTGGTGACGAAGGGGAGCGATGCCACGAGACGCCGAATAGCGGTGGTTGCGGGGCGCGCGCGACTCTTCGATCAGCTTTTTGACGACAGGCCGCGGCGTAGCGCCGTCCGGATTTCCCATCCCAAGGTCGATTACGTCGATGTTTTCGGCGCGGGCAAGAGCGCATTTCTCATTGAGAACAGCGAAAACGTAGGGGGGCAACTTTTGAATGCGGTAAAACTCTTCAGCGGTATCGACCATTAATACATTTTACGGGAGCGGCGGACATGCGTGGACGGTGACGTGCGGCGGGGAGTGTTTGCAGTAACGGCAGACCCATGCCGAATAGCGGTGGAGGAATGCAGGCTGCCGCCGGAGGGATGCGGAAACGACACCGGAGTAACCGTATGGGCAGAATCTTCGAGGTGGGCTTCTACGATAAACCGTTTTGGAGCTGAACCTACATAGTAGAACGGGTAACAAGTAACTAAGTGAAGCTCGGCATCTGCCGTTGGACGTAATGGCGACGTGTTATCGGCAGATACAATCTCCATGTTTTGGACGCGGTAAGTGTACTCGCCCTCGCGAGTTTGTAATTTGATTTCGTCCCCTGTCTGTATATCTTTCAGTGCGCGAAAATGAGTGTCGCGGTGTCCAGCGATGATGCAGTTGCCGTCTGCGCCGGGCATGACCGTGCCTTTGACGTGCCCGGGGCCCAGCCGCAACTGCCCTTCGCCGTCACCTTCAACGACGTAAAGATTGGTATGGAGTCGAGGGATCGACAGTTTGGCGATCGCCTGGCCAAGAGCGGGTTGCGCGACTCGGGGCGCGCGAGATGTTTGTGAGGGAACCTGGCTTTGAGCGTTAAACGGAGAAGGCCTGGGTGGATCGGGAGCTTGGAATTCGCGTGCGGCCTGCATCTGTCCCAAGCGGGACTCTACCACTTCGCGGCCGCCCAGAAACAGAAGCAACGCGCCCCCGGACATCAGCAAATAGCTGAAGATTCGTCGAGTCCGGTGGGCGCGCATGTAAGTTACTCCTGAGAGTATTGAGTTTTAACGTTTGCTGCGAAGCTTGGCGCCGAGGCCAGAGAGAGCTCCGCCGCTGATCAGCATCATCAACCAGCCAGCCGAAGTGTGCGGCATAGCCGGAGTTTCGTTGGAGCGGTCCGCGCTACCTACCGTAGTGGCGGGAGGCATCGTGCTCTGCGGCGTGGTGGCCTGCTGAGTAGTTACCGGAGGCTGCGTGGCCTGCTGCGTAGTTGCCTGCTGCGTAGTCGCCTGCTGCGTCGTGGCTTGCTGCGTAGTCGCTTGCCGTGTGGTCGCTTGCTGCGTGGTCGCCTGCTGCGTCGTTACCGGCGGCGTGGTGGCCTGCTGCATGGTGGTCGTGTTAGTGGCGGCGGTTTGAGTTGCTTCCGTCGACTTCACAGTCGAAGCATTGGCAGCGACCGAAACTGGCTGCATGGCTTCCTTTTCGCGCATCTTCACGCTGTTCGGCAGCGGGAATTCGTACCCGTAATCCTTACCTTGGATCCACACTTTGTCGAAAAAGTAATCGCTGCCGATGTGATGCAGAATTACGCGAGTGTCGGGCTGAGTACGATTCTGGAGAGCGGGAATCGTCAACGCCGACGTCTGGAATTTCATTCCGTTGTCGCCATAAATGAGCAGCACCTGGCTTCCACCGGTGGGGCTGTCCAACTGCTGAATAATATAGTTTCCTGGTTGAAGGGTCTTATCGCCGATGGTTACTGAGTACGGTAAATTCACATCGACGCGATCCCAAAGTGGCTGCGCTTGAATGTGGGTGGGCGCTACCAACGTGGCAAGCCCCATGGCCAACGCGCTAGCTGTAAACGTGAAATGTTGAAGTTTCATATAGATTCGCTGACTCCTCTGTAGTTGAATGGCGTTATTTACGTTCCAGCGGGCTCGGGGGCCAACTGGCGCTTCCGGGTATGCAGTATGCACACGTGGCGCCAAGAGAGGCTGATTAGATGCGAGGCTAGGTACGTTCGGGTACGCTTAGTTGCGGCGCTCGGCGGAACATGCTGGGCAAGGACAGATAGCGCGTAAGTGGTCGTAGGAGTAAATTCCGGAGCTATGCCCGTCGCTCCAGTGAATGCGAATAGCGTATGCGCCTACCGGCTCTGCATTCAACATCTTCAGAGCGGGTTTAAACATGGGAAATGGATTGCTCGCCTCGGGCTGCCGCGGCGGCGTGCCATGCGCGCCGGTACACGTAGCGCACGGACACTTATCGCGAAGATAGACTATTCCATAATCGCTTGCGTGCCCGTCTTTCCAATCGATCTTTATGCCCTTCGATTTGGATATGGCAATATGTTCCGGATCTGTTTGAGTCGACATTGTGCGGATGAGCAGTTACTTAGTGGAGGTGCCGTTCGACGTCGCGAACGCCGGAAATTCGGCGCATGGAGCTGACTAATCTTTCCAGTTGCTTCTTATCGCGAACGTCAACCGTCATTTCTACCAACGCGCCGTCCTGATCGAGATGTGTTTTCGCTTCCAGTCTGCGGATATTTGCATCTTCATCGACCAGCGCGGATGTAAGTTGATTCAGCAAACCCGGCCGGTCGTCGGTATGTACCGTCAGGCGGACAGGAAAAGATTCCTCGGCGGAGCGCGCCCACTCTACTTCCATTTTCCGTTCGGCATCATAGAGTAGATTCTGCACGTTGGGGCACATCTTCGAATGTACGGCCACACCTTTGCCGCGGGTGACATAACCTACAATTGCTTCGCCGCGGATGGGGTTGCAGCACTTGGCGCGATAAACCATCAGATCGTCAATGCCGCGTACTTTGATGACGTTATCGGAATCGCGCTCCCGCTGCGGGGCGCCTGGGGGTAAAATCTCCGGCGTCGGAATCGGAGTTGTCTCTTCCGTTACGATTTCCGGGGCGGCCTTCGCAAGCACCTGGCGCGCGGAAAATCTACCGTAGCCCAGCGCGGCGTAGAGATCTTCCATCTTGCCGCAGCCGTATTCGGAGGCCACCTTTTCCATGTCGGTTTTGCCGATGCGCCCCAGTTGCACGCCAAACCGCCGGGCCTCTTTTTCCAGGTACTTCTGGCCGATGTCGATGGCTTTCACGCGCTCACTGGCGTTAACGAAGTGCTTGATTTTGTTGCGGGCGCGCGCCGTCTTGACGAAAGCCAGCCAGTCCTTGCTGGGTTCACGCCCGGGCTGCGTCATGATCTCGATGACGTCGCCGTTATGCAGCGCGGAGCGTAGCGGCACGATGCGCCCGTTCACTTTGGCGCCGGTGCAAGCTGCGCCGACATCCGAGTGAATGGCGTATGCGAAATCGATGGGCGTAGCATCGCGCGGCAGTACGATTACTTTGCCGCGCGGAGTGAAGGCGTAAACTTCATCGGGGTATAAGTCCACTTTGAGAGTGGACATAAATTCGGTTGGATCCTGCACGTCGCGCTGCCACTCGATCAAGTGGCGCAGCCACGCGATGCGCTGATCGTCCGCCGCCGGCCCCTTGCGGCCTTCTTTGTACTTCCAGTGCGCCGCAATGCCCTCCTCGGCGATGCGGTGCATCTCTTCAGTGCGGATCTGGACTTCAAAAGTCTGGCCGTGCGGGCCTACCACGGAGGTGTGCAGGGATTGATAAAGGTTCGGCCGCGGGATGGCGATGAAATCTTTGATACGTCCTGGAATCGGCCGCCATTTGTTATGGATGACGCCCAACGCCGCGTAGCAGTTCTTCACCGAATCGGTGATGATGCGCAGCGCCATCAAGTCGTAAACTTGATCCACCGTAATCTTCTGCCGCCGCAGCTTTTGAAAAACGGAATAAGGCCGCTTGACGCGTCCATCAATGCGCGCGGGAATGCCTTCGCGGCGCAATTCGGCATCGACCGTCTGACGAATCTCCTCCAGAAAGTCTTCGTTCGAATGCCGCTTCAGCTCAATCGCGCCGATGATTTCCTTGTAAGCGTCCGGCTCCAAGTGCTGAAATGCGAGGTCTTCCAATTCGCCGCGGACTTTTCCCATTCCCAGGCGGTGCGCGATGGGCGCGTAGATTTCGATGGTCTCACGCGCGATCCGTTCGCGCCGTTCCTGCCCAAGGTAGCCGAGCGTGCGCATATTGTGCAGCCGGTCCGCCAGCTTCACCATGATGACGCGGATGTCTTCCACCATTGCGAGCAGCATCTTGCGGACGCTCTCGGCCTGGCGCTCTTCGGCCGACGAAAAATCCAATTTGGATAGCTTGGTAACGCCGTCCACGCAGTGCGCCACATCGTTGCCAAACTCTTTGCGAACCTGCTCGGCGGTGACGCTTGTGTCCTCGACGACGTCGTGCAGCAGACCCGTCTGCATCGCCACCGAATCCATGCGCATTTCGGCCAGAATGTGAGCGACCATAACGGGATGCGCCATGTAGGGCTCGCCCGAATCGCGCGTCTGGTTTTCGTGATATTGGCGGGCGAAACGGTAGGCCTTTTCGAGAGGAGCGAGGTCCTCTTTAGGCCGGTACTCACGAATTTTTTCTTCTAGTTCGCGATAAAGGCGATCGACAGGATCGGCCGGACGCGCCTGGGCGTCCTGAGTGGAAGCTTGCTGAACAGACGAGGGGCCGGCAGCGGGGTCGGACAAACTGGCAGGTTCCGCGGACACTACTCCGATTGTAGCTTGCGTGCGCTACGGCTCCGCAACGCCGACCGCTCGAGCCAGCGCGCCATTGGCGCCGATGCGATAGTCTGCGCCACGCCAGCGTATGCTGCGGCGCATGAAACTTGCCACCCAGATTCCGAAAGAAAGCGCATCCCAAACCGGGATCAGGCCCAGGCGCCGCCATGTGGTGCGCTGCTTCAATCCGTACACTCCAATCACGCCGGTCATAATGCTGCGCAGCGCAAAATACGTGCCTAGATAAACCGCTGCGAGCGTAGCCCTGGGATGAATTGCGATCGCCGCCAAGGACCATGGCAGCCCCTGCGTCAGCAGCAATCCCAGATGCCCCCACGGGCGCATGTGCCGCATCACCACAATCCAACGCAGCCGCTTGTGGATCAGGTCTCGCATCGAATGGTAATCGGCGACGGTATCGACTGTGTAGTGCAGCAGCTTTACTTCCAGCCCTTGCTCCGCGATCAGCCGGCCCACTAACAGGTCGTCGGCGGTGCGATTTTCGAGCGCGGCGTATCCGCCGAATCCGGAGAGATGCGCGCGCGTCGTCGCGATCGTTGGACCTAGCGCGAACTTCACGCCGTCGAGTTGCCAAGCCACCAGGATGCCCGCGTAAAAATCGGAAAGCATGCCGATCGCCTGCACGCTGTCGGTGAAACTGCTCTCTTCGATGGCGGTGTAGAAGCAGGTGGCCGCGCCGACATTCGGATCGCGCAACGGAGCAACGACATTGCGCAAATAGTCCGGCCGCGCCCGCACGTCGCTATCGTTGATGACTATATATTCGTAACGGGCTTCTTCCACCATGCGGACCAGCTTCGCGACTTTGTCATTCGTCGCCGCGCGGCCCGACCCGTAAAGCAGCGCAATGCGGCGCTCCGGATACTCCTTCTGCAGTCTCTCAATGAGAGGAGCTACCGGATCATCCACGCCGCTGACGCAGAAGATGATCTCGTATTCCGGGTAGTCTTGCCGGCAAAAGCTGGCAAAGTTTTCGTAGGCGCCGGGATCCACGCCGCGAATCGGCTTCAGAATGCTAACCGGGGGCGTGAACTTAGCCGGCGGTGTCTCCGGGCGCTCCCGAAAGAACCGCCAGGAGCTATAAATAGCGATGCAGTAATAGATGAACGGGATTGCCGCGGCCAGTAGAAACACCGCGTGCCACGGATTGGTCATCGCCTGTTAGGACGCGCGCGCCGGCGTACTTCGTTACTACTTATTGTTAATAAAGCGTTGTGTTAGAGTTTAGGTTTGTCTGCCCAGTCTGGCGCTGTACGGAAAACCCCCTCCATTGCCACTCTTGCATTAGTTGTGGCCCTCATTGCCGCCGCTATTCACATTGGATGCATCATTTCTCCACCTTCCTTGATGGATGATGTGGACGCGGTGCAGGCTCAAATTGCGCGTAACATGCTTGATTCGGGCGATTGGGTCACGGCGCGTCTTGACGGCGTCCCATATCTAGAAAAAGCGCCGCTGATTTACTGGATGATCGCCATTTCTTACAAGGTTTTTGGCGTTCATGACTGGGCGGCGCGCATTCCTGTCGCGTTATCGTCAGTGTTTCTGGCATGGCTCACGGCGGCGATGGGATTTTGGGCCTTCGGCCGCCGCGCCGGGTTCTATGCGGGAACCTGCATCGCCACTTGCGTTGGCCTGTTCCTTTTTACGCGCATTCAAATTCCGGATAATATGCAGACCGCTTCGATTGCACTCGCAATCTGGGCGTTTCTGCGGGCGATAGATACAGAGGAGCCTCGCCCGCGCCTGTGGGCCGCGATTATGGCGGCGAGTATGGGCGTTGGCCTACTGCTGAAGAGTCTTATCGGCGTCGTATTTCCCGTGGCGGCGATGGGTCTCTATCTCGTGTTCACTCGCCAGCTTTTTCAGCGTAAAATCTGGCAACGCCTGCACGTATTCAGCGGCATCGCGATCATTATCGTGATCGCCGCCCCCTGGCACATACTGGCCACGATACGCAATCCGCCCTATTTTGATTTCACGATGCGCAGCGTGCCCGGTGAATACCACGGGTTCTTCTGGTTCTATTTCATCAACGAGCAACTGCTGCGCTTTTTGGATCTGCGGTATCCGCGCGATTACAACACAGTGCCGCGCTTGTGGTTCTGGCTGTTCCATCTCATCTGGCTTTTTCCGTGGAGCGTGTATTTTCCCGCGGCCGCGCGGCTTTCTTACCGGCCGCTTGACCGCGCCGGCCGCATGCGGCTGATGGCGCTGTGTTGGACCGGGTTCATCCTGATATTTTTTACCTTCTCCACCACTCAGGAATATTATTCGATGCCCTGCTATCCCGCGCTGGCGTTGCTGCTGGGCTGCGCGATGGCCGAGGGCGGAAAGTGGGTGGACTGGGGAACGCGCGCGTTAGGAGTGGTGGTCGGATTGGCGGCGGTGGCCGTGTTCGGAATCTGGTTCTGGGTGCGTAACCTGCCCGCGCCGGGAGATATCTCGGACGCGCTGAGTCACAATCCCAGCGCCTACACGCTCTCGCTCGGGCACATGGAAGATCTTACGATCGATTCCTTTGCCTATCTCCGCGCACCCTTGTTAGTTGCCGGCGTGGCATTCTGCATCGGAGCTATCGGGATCATCCTGTGGCGAGGCCGCCGTACTTATTTGGCAGCCGCGGCCATGATGATCGTTTTCTTCCACGCGGCGCGCATGGCTCTGGTTACTTTCGATCCGTTTCTTTCCTCCCGGCCTATGGCGGATGTGTTAAAGCGGCGGCCGGTGGGCACGCTGATCGTCGACCATCATTACTACACGTTCTCATCGGTATTTTTTTATACAGGACAGCGCGGATGGCTGCTCAACGGGCGCTTCAACAATCTGGTGTACGGATCTTACGCGCCCGGCGCCGCCAACGTCTTTCTGGACGATGAGCAATGGAAGCGCATGTGGCTCTCGCCCGAACGCTGCTATCTGGTTGCCGCAGAGGAACAATTACCCCGTTTCCGCGCGTTAGTGGGCCAGGACAGACTCGGTATCCTGATGCGCAGCGGCGGAAAGATTCTTTTTGCGAATCAGCGGTAAAATAAAAACATACTCCCCGATTACGTATCTGGCACGAACCTGTCTTCACGCTTGGCTCACGATTTCCCGGTAAACGTGCGCCGCCGTGGAGAGGAATATCATTGGCAAAAGCTGGTCCGGATTGAAGATGGCGGCGAATCGAGTGTAAAAGCCACCATACGCGGATCCCAGCAATATGACGTCGAGCTTACCTGGCAGCCCGGCAAGCTGACGGTGTATTGCGACTGCCCCTATTTCGAATCGAACGGGCCCTGCAAGCACCTGTGGGCTACGCTTCTCACGGCCGAGGCGCGCGGGCTTCTCTCCTCAGCCGCGGCCGATGCTCACGTGGAGCTCGACGACACGCTGCAGAAGGGTTCGGATTTCACGCTCAAATCTCCTCGCGTCACGGCCGCGGTTCCCAAGGTCGCCGCCTGGCGCCGGCAACTGGCAGGCATTGCCGAGCCGGTTGGACAGGCGCATCCGCAATCGGCGTCATGGCCGGCAAAGCGCGAGTTGCTATACGTCGTAGACGCGCCTGCCAGTCAAACCGCCGCCAGCCTGGTCCTGATTTTGGAATCGCGCGATCGCAAGAAGGATGGCAGCTACAGCCGCCATGCGCGCGTTTCGATCAAGCGTGAACAGATTCGCCACTTGCCGCTCCCAGAAGATCGCGAGACGGTCGCCATGCTGGCCGGCGGCGTTCAATATTGGGGCTTTTCGCCGTGGGACGGCGCGCAGATTCCGACTCAGTGCAGGCTGGATCACCCGCTTTCGGCTTCGGTGCTGCGTTTGGCCGCACGTACAGGACGCCTGTTTTTGCGTGCCACCAGCGCCTCCGACGATCTTGCGCCTTTGGCATTGGATGAAGGCGAGCCTTGGGTGTTTGCGCTGGAACTCACGCGTACCAAAAGCGGCGAGTTGGCCGTGGATGGCTTCTTGAAGCGTGGCGAAACGCGTCTACCCAGCTCCGAGGTTGCGCTGATCACGCCCGGCGGCCTGGTGTTCACGAAAGGCGTCGTGGCGGCTTTGAGTGAAGACGCGCCCTTTCATTGGATTCAATATCTGCGGCGCAGTGGACCCGTTGTGGCTCCTGAAAGCGAACGCGAAGAATTTCTGGCGGCGCTACTTTCGTCGCCGGATCTGCCCGGGCTTGAAATGCCGCCAGAGATCCGCGTGGAAGAGGTGGCGCTTTCGCCGCGACCTTCGCTCACGATTCAGGGCGGCGCAGACGCCCGCATGTCAGGCGCGCTGGGGGCCACTCTGGGATTCGATTATTCCAGCCGGACCGTTTCCGCCGCGGACCGCACGCGTGGTTGGTATGACGAACAGAGCCGCACGTTTCACCGTCGGGATCTCGCGGCTGAAAACGCGGCCGCGGATCTGCTGCAGGAGGCTGGCGCGCGCCGGGATATCTCTCGCGGGCGCGAGGCGGGCTGGGAAATCGCCCCGAAAAAACTGCCTCGTTTGGTGCGCACACTTGTGGGAGCCGGCTGGCACATGGAAGCCGAGGGGAAGATCTTCCGCAAGCCGGCCGATTTCCACATTGAAGTATCGAGTGGCGTGGATTGGTTCGAACTGCATGGGGCAGTGGAATATGAAGGCGTGACCGCGCGTTTGCCCGAACTGCTGGACGCGTTGCGTCGCGGCCAGGGCATGGTGGAATTGAGCGATGGCGCATATGGCGTGCTTCCCGAAGAATGGCTGCGCAAAATCGGCGCGATGGCTAGCATGGGCGCCGCGGAGGAAGGCCACATACGCTTCCGCCGCAGTCAGGCCGGCCTGCTGGATGCGCTTCTGGCCGCGCAGCCCGAAGCCAAATACGACGATACGTTCGCACGTGTGCGCGATGAGCTGCGGCAATTTGAAGGCGTTAAGGCGCTAGATCAGCCGACCGGTTTCCAGGGGCAGTTGCGCGATTATCAGCGCGATGGTTTGGGCTGGATGGAGTTTCTGCGCCGCTTCGGATTCGGCGGGTGTCTTGCGGACGACATGGGCGTCGGAAAGACGGCGCAGGTGTTGGCATTGCTTGAGCGGCGGCGGGAAGCACGCGCCGCAGGGGAACCGATCGGACCATCGCTGGTGGTTGTGCCCAGGTCGCTGGTATTCAATTGGATGCAGGAGGCGGCGCGATTCACGCCCCAACTTCGCGTCCTGGATCACACCGGGCTCGCGCGCGGCGCAGCCGATTTTTCAGCCTATGACCTGGTCCTGACCACTTATGGGACTCTGCGGCGCGACGTGCCGCTGCTGGGTGACACCGAGTTCGACTATCTGGTCCTGGACGAAGCGCAGGCGATCAAAAATGCCGATACCGAATCGGCCAAGGCGGCGCGTTTGCTGCGCGGCAAGTATCGCCTGGCGCTCAGCGGCACGCCTGTAGAAAACCATCTCGGCGAGCTGTGGTCTATTTTCGAATTTCTCAACCCCGGCATGTTGGGCTCGGCGAACGTCTTCAAACTGGCGGGCGCAGGCTCTCGCACGGCCGATGAGGAGACGCGGCAGATGCTGGCGCAAGCCGTGCGGCCATTTATTCTGCGCCGGACTAAAGAGCAGGTCGCGCGCGAACTTCCGCCCAAGACCGAGCAGACGCTCTACTGCGAAATGGAGCCCGAGCAGCGCAAGCTTTATGAAGAGCTACGCCAGCACTATCGCGCGACGTTACTCGGCAAGATCGCGGCGGAGGGTATCGGCAAGTCGAAGATACAAGTGCTAGAGGCGCTCCTGCGTCTGCGGCAGGCGGCATGTCATCCGGGATTAGTCGATCCTAAACGCCGCGGCGAAGGCAGCGCTAAGCTCGACACGCTGATTTCACAACTGCGAGAAGTGTTGGACGAAGGCCATAAGGCTCTTGTGTTTTCGCAATTCACCAGCATGCTGAGCATCGTGCGTTCCCGGCTGGACGAGGCTGGAGTGACTTACGAATATCTCGACGGCAAAACGCGCGACCGCCAGCAACACGTGGAACGCTTCCAGAACGATCCCGATTGTAAACTTTTCCTGGTAAGTCTGAAGGCCGGAGGTGTCGGTTTAAACCTGACCGCCGCGGAATATGTGTTTCTGCTCGATCCGTGGTGGAATCCGGCTGTAGAGTCGCAGGCTATCGATCGTGCGCACCGCATCGGTCAGACCCACAACGTATTCGCCTATCGTCTGATCGCGCAGGGCACCGTGGAAGAAAAGGTTCTCGAGCTTCAAGCGAGTAAGCGCGATCTTGCCGCCGCAATCATACAAGCCGACAACAGCTTGATTCGCAATCTGAAACGCGAAGATCTCGAGTTGCTGCTGTCGTAGGCAATCACCACGCCCCCTTGGCGGCTTGCCATTCCAACAGCGTCCTTGATCGCCGATAACGTTCCGGGTAGCGGCGGTCTATTTCCTATATAATGTCTGCTTACCTTTTATGAAGAAACTCGCAGCAGTATTAGTCTTTCTCGCTGCGTACGCATGGGCCGAAACTCCCTCGGCCGTTGCTATACGTAACGCGAAAATCGTAACTGTAAGCGGCGCGACTATCGCCAAAGGCACGGTGGTGCTGAGAAAAGGCCTCATCGAAGCGGTTGGAGAGACCGTGCAAGCGCCCGCCGACGCCTGGGTGATCGATGGCGAAGGCATGACCGTGTATCCCGGATTGATCGATCCGCTGAGCACGGTTGGCATTCCGGGAGCGGCTCCAGCGGCTGCGGCTAATGGCCGCGGCGGCGGTGGTCGAAATGGGGCAGCCGCGCCGCAAGCCGCGCAGACTGCGGCCGCTGCGCCGCAACCCCGCTCCAACGGTCCGCAGGATCGCCCGCAAACTACCAGTTGGGCCATCGCGGCCGATGAGGTTTCGCCCACCGACCACCGTATTGAATCCATACGCGGCGCGGGCGTCACGACTGCCATAACGTTTCCGACGCGTGGCATCTTTGCCGGTCAGGGATCGATCATCGATCTGATCCAGGCCGATAAGGCGGGTGAAATGGTGGTCGAATCGCCCATGGGTCAATATATTTCGATTGGCCGCGGCGGCTTTGGGGGAGGTGGAGGCGGCGGCTTCCCCGGTTCGCTCATGGGCATCATCGCTTATGTGCGTCAAATCTACATCGATGCCGACTATTACAAGATGCAGAAGGACGCCTATGCGAAGAGCCCGCGTGGCATGGAACGCCCGCAATACGATCGAGCCCTCGAAGGCGTGCTCGATTCCAAGCGGATTCTGCTGCCCGCCAATCGCGAAGTGGAGATCGACCGCATCACTCGGCTAGCCGCCGATCTGAAGCAGCCCACCATTATTTATGGCGCGCGCGAAGCTTACCGGCCGGAAGCAGTAGCCCTGTTGAAGAAAGCCGGACTTCCCGTTCTGGTCAGCATGCATTGGCCCACGCCGCCTGCTGGAGCCGACGCGCACATGGAAGAGGAGAGCATGCGCCAACTGGAGACCTACGATCAGGCGCCCGCCGCTCCTGCGATGCTGCAAAAAGCAGGCGTGAAGTTCGCGCTTTATACTGATGGCGTCGATACCCCGCGTGACTTCCAACGCGCCATAAAGAAAGCCATGGACGCAGGCCTGTCGCGCGAGGATGCGCTGCGTGCGCTGACTCTGACGCCGGCTGAAATCTATGGCGTGTCTGACCGTCTGGGAAGCATTGAGAAAGGCAAGATCGCCAATCTCGTAGTCACTCGCGGCGATATCTTCGACGGCAACACCAAAATCGAGATGGTCTTTGTGGACGGCAGGAAATATACGCCGGCGGCTGAAACCGGCGGGCGCGGAGCCGCTACCGAAACACCCGGAGGAAACCGATGAAGTTCGTGATCGTCGCGGCGCTGGCCGCGCTTGCGCCACTCTGCGCACAAACCATTGTGATCCGTAACGCCACCATCATGACCGTAACTCACGGCAACGTGAAAGGCTCAGTTGTTGTGCGCGACGGGAAGATCGCCGACGTCGGCGAAAAGGTGATGGAGCCTGCCGGAGCCACTATCATCGATGCCGCGGGCCAATATGTTATGCCCGGTATCATCGATTGCCACTCGCACATTGCGGTGGATGGCGGTGTAAATGAAGGCAGCCTTTCGGTCTCCTCGATGGCTAATATCAAGGACGTCATCAACCCGGAAGAGGTCTCGATTTATCGCGCCTTAGCCGGTGGAGTAACTACCGCAAACATCCTGCACGGTTCGGCCGATTCTATCGGCGGCCAGACTATCGTGTTGAAGATGCGCTGGGGCAAGGACGCAACGGGCATGATCTTCGAAGGCGCGAAGCCTGGGATCAAGTTCGCTCTTGGTGAGAACGTGAAGCGCTCGGGAAACCCGCAGGGTGGACGCGGCGGAGCCACTCCTACCGTGCAGGCGCGCTATCCCGGTACGCGCATGGGCGTCGAAGATGTGATTCGCGAAGCTTTCAATGAAGCCAAAGCCTATAAAGCCGAGTGGGATAACTACAAGGCCGCCGTGGCGCGCGGCGAGCATCCCATGCCGCCCCGCAAGGATCTGAAACTGGAGCCGCTCAAGGAGGTACTCGAAGGCGACCGCTATGTTCACTCACACTGCTACCGCGCCGATGAGATCCTGATGCTGATCCGCGTGGCCGATGACTACGGTTTCAAGATCCGTACTTTCCAACACGTCCTCGAAGGGTACAAAGTCGCGAAAGAGATTGCCGCGCACAACGCCGGCGGTTCTACTTTTAGCGATTGGTGGGATTACAAGATGGAAGCGGTGGATGCCATTCCATTCAATGCCACTCTGATGACGCGTAAGAACGTCGTAGTCAGCCTGAATAGCGACGACGCGGAACTGATGCGCCACCTGAACACCGAAGCCGGTAAGGCGATGAAGTACGGCGGCGCGACCGAAACCGAAGCTCTGGCGATGGTTACTCTGAATCCTGCCAAGCAGCTTGGAATCGACAATCGCGTTGGCTCCATCGACGTCGGAAAGGATGCGGACCTGGTGATTTACGATAAGTATCCGCTCTCTGACTTCGCCAAAGTTCAGAAGGTATTGATCGACGGCTCCGTCTATTTCGATCGCGACAAAGAAATAAGCGGTATCGCGGCCAAAGAGGCCGAAAAGCAGAAGTTAGTCGACAAACTGAAGCAACAACAGCAGCAAAACGGCGGCCGCGGCGGGCGTGGCGGGAGGATTGGATGAAACTGGCAGGGCTTTTATTCGCCTGCGCCTTCGTGGCGCTGGCCGGGTCTGATGATACTTTCTTCATACGCGGCGTGGACGTCTATCCGGTAACTTCTGCCCCTATGCGCGGAGTTTCGGTATTGGTGCAGGATGGCAAAATCGCCGAGATCTCGTCCAAGCTGGCTCCGCCCAAGGGAATCAAGGTTATCGATGGCAAAGGCCTGCGTGTTTATCCTGGCTTGATCGATTCCGCCACTAGCCTGGGTATGCAGGAGGTCGAATCCGTTCGTGAAACCGTAGATACCGGCGAAGCTGGCGACTTTATGCCGCAGTTACGCGCGCTGGTCGCGGTCAATCCGGAAAGTGAGCATCTGGCCGTCGTCCGCGTTAACGGAATTACCAGCGCCATTGCTCTACCAGGCGGGGGTGGAGGCCGTGGAGGCCGCGCTCAATCTATTTCCGGCCAGGCTGCGCTCATACACACTTCCGGTTGGACTTGGGAGGACATGGAAATCAGCCGTTCCGCGGGGATGCAGTTAACCTTTCCCAGCATGGGTGGCCGCGGCGGGCGTGGAGGTGGGCTAACTCCGGAAATGATCGCCGCGATAACGGGCGGCGATGTGGTGGGCGGCGCCAATGCACGCCGCCAATATGATGAGGAAATCGGTAAGATCAACCAGTTCTTCGATGACGCGCGGCGCTATAAGAACGAAAAGGCCGCTAAGCCAGCGGGCTTCGTTCCCGATCTCAAGATGGAGGCCATGATTCCAGTTCTCGATGGCAAGGAACCCCTCGCCGTCTCGGCCAGTACTTCCGACACGATCCATGACGCGATCCAATTCGCCGACAAGCAGCACGTGAAGATCGTAATTATGGGTCCACGTGAGGTTGGCAAGGCCGGAGCCGAACTAAAGGCGCATAACATACCAGTAATTCTGGGCAGAACGCTCGCGTTACCGGAGCACGAGGACGATTCTTACGACCAGGCGATGGCGCTCCCCAATGAATTCCATAAGGCGGGTGTTAAATTCGCCTTGGGAACCTTCACGAATGAGTTCGTTCGCAATCTGCCTTACCAGGCGGCCACTGCGGTTGCTTTCGGCTTGCCCGCGGACGAGGCGCTCAAATCCATCACCATCAATCCGGCCGAAATCTGGGGTCAATCGGATAAAGTTGGCTCGATCGAAAAGGGTAAGTGGGCGGATCTGGTGATTACCAACGGCGACGTTCTGGAGATTCAAACCAAAATTGCCCATGTGTATGTGAAGGGCAAAGAGGTGGATCTGACCAATAAACAGACCCGGCTCTACGACAAATACATGAGCCGCCAATAGGCCTGCCGGTTCATATCATTTCGATTCAGGGCGGACGTAAAAGTCCGCCCTTTTTGTTACTTCTGCTTTCGATCCGCCGAATCCAGCCAGATAGTCACCGGCCCCTCATTCACCAGTTCCACGCGCATCATCTCTTGAAATATGCCGGTTTCCACGCCGATGGGTAACTGCCTCGCCCGTTGCACGAAGTAATCGTAAAGAGCCTTGGCATCTTCCGGGGGAGCGGCCTGATCGAAGCTTGGCCTGCGCCCACGGCGGCAATCCGCGTAAAGAGTAAATTGCGAAATCAGAAGCAGCGAGCCTCCGGCCTGCTCGACATTTAAGTTCATCTTGCCGTCCTGGTCGGGAAAAATCCTGATTCCATGGAGCTTATCCAGAAGATATTCGGCGTCCTCCCGCTTATCGGTGCGCGAGATTCCAACAAACACCAGTAATCCGGAGCCTATCGCTCCAACCGTACTATTGTTCACTCCGACTTTAGCTTCGGATACCCTTTGCACTAAGAGGCGCATGACTTGTGAAGAATCATCTTACCGTTTATTGGTGGGTTATCAGGTTGACTCTATCTGCGTAAGCTTATGTTATAGTGATGCGGGAGAGAATTCTAGCATGCCAAGAGGACGTAGCGCCGAAGATCTAACTACACTGCAGATGGCTCTCGTTGGCTATCAGATGGAAAGACAGAAGATCGATGAGAAGATTCGCTCAATCCAGGCTCGAATCGGCGGTAAGCGCACTACTGCTAATTCTGCCGCGCCCGCGACGGCCAAGAAAAGCGTAAAGCGCGTTCTAAGTCCGGAAGCTCGCAAACGTATTGCGGCTGCGCAAAAGAAACGCTGGGCCGAACATCGTAAAAAGGCAAGCGCCGGCGAGTAGTTCCTCAGTTCTCACAGTTATTCCTGCCTGTCATAGACTTTGACGGCGCGAGGCGAATGCTTTCATCCGCCCCCCGGATCGTCTCGCGCGCGCCTCCTTTCTTTACCTCCATGATTGTTGGAACTGGCGTCGACTTAGCCGAAGTACCTCGTATCCGCGCCGCGTTTGAGCGTTTTGGCGTCCATTTTCGCGATCGGATCTTTACGCCTTCCGAAATCGCATATGTAGAGCGTAAGGCGAATCGCTTCGAGCGGTACGCCGCGCGCTTTGCCGCCAAAGAGGCGGGAATGAAGGCCATCGGTACGGGTTGGAGGCGCGGAGTAACTTGGCGCGATTTTGAAGTAGCCAATCTTCCATCCGGAAAACCCGTTTTGCGGTTTTACGGTGTAGCGGCTAAAATTGCAGAGGCGCTTGCGGTAAGAAATGTAAGTTTATCCATCACCCACACCGCGGAAACGGCGCTGGCCCACGTGATTCTGGAAGACTAAGCTCACCGGCCCGCCGCTTTGCCTCGTCCCCTCACCGAGGCAGGGTATCCTCACCCTGTGCCAAACTAAACGGTATGGCGGACTCAGCCACATGGAGCGTGCCGCAGTGCCCTTTCAAGATCGAGTACGCCCCGCCGGCCTTTGATGAAATTCGCCGGATCGTCTCCGACGCATTCTTCTCCCTTCCGCGCGGCGGCGCCGAAATCGGCGGCATTCTATTGGGTAAGTTTGAAAACGGAAGCCTGTCGATCACCAGCTTTATGCCGCTGGATTGCGAACACGCTTACGGCCCGTCGTTCATCTTGTCCCCCAACGACCTTAAGAAGTTACTGGAACTGATCGCGGGTCCGCATCCATCGGATTTACAAGTAGCCGGTTGGTATCATTCCCACACCCGCAGCGAAATCTTTCTTACCGACGCCGATTGCGCAATCCACACGCAATTTTTTCCGGAGCCCTGGCAAGTAGCACTGGTGTTGAAGCCCCACCTGCTGCTGCCCACGCGTGCGGGGTTTTTTTTTCGCGAAGCCGCGGGCGCGATCCATTCCAAGGATTCTTACCGCGAATTTGTCCTTGAGCCCTTGCAGCCGCTGCCATCGCGTGAACCGGCGGACACCCGCGCAGCGGCTCGCACCTCGACTCCGCAAGCGCCGTCTCCGCAAATGCCGTCTCCGCAAACTGCATCACGCCCAGCTGCCCCGCCAGCGGATGTACCTGGCGCACCGGCGCCGCCTGTCACATCCCAAACTGCCATCCCCAGCGCTCTTCACGAACAGTTACCGCCGCTTTCTTCCCGCTCGTGGCGCGAGCACACGCCGCGTTCTCTGCCGCGTTTTCTGCAAGATCAGCCGCCAGCAGCCGGCTGGCCGCAATGGCCACGAATCGCGTTGTTGCTTATCGTCGGCGCGGCCCTCGGCGCGGCGGCCTACTGGTGGCGTGATTTCTGGATACCGGGCGTCATGGCGATGACCGGTTCCCCGGCGCCTCCCACGCCTCCGCCCGCCTCTCTTGGTCTAAACACGCTCGATCTGGGCGGCGAACTACAAATTCGCTGGAATCGAGATTCCAGCGCGCTGGCGCAGGCCTCTCAAGGTACGCTTCGTCTCACCGGCGCGGAGGGACAGAATCAACCGATGAGCCTCGATCGCGCTCACCTGCTATCGGGCGTAATGACCATGTCGCGCCAATCTGCTCGAGTCGACATATCGCTCTGCGTAAACCAGGTAAAAGGTAAGCCGGTGTGCGAAGCCACCTCTTACATCGGAAGTCCCCCACCGAAGATTACGGACCAGGGAGATGCCGACGCCGCGGTTCAGCAACGCGAAGCGGCCTTGGCCGACCAACTGGCGCGCATTCGCGCCGACTTAGACGCCGAAATCGACCGCAACCGCAGGCTGCAAAGAGATGTCGATTCACTCGCGAAGCAGATATACCTTCAGCAACGCTCGCGAACCAAGCTCCCGTAAAGACCGTAGCGCAGTTTCGCCGTTTCTAAGTCGTGCCCCAAAGTTCGTGAATGGGGAAATACTGCACCGGATCGGTCGTGGGGACATACTGGAATCCGCGGCCGAATGGATCGTCGTGCCGCGTAGTGGTCCAGTTAATTCCGAGCGCGGAGTAAATCGTTGCTTCGATATCTTCGGGGTACACGTAGCGGTTCTGCGACCAGCCGTAAACCGACGTGTCGCCGCCTGTCGCGTTCGACTGCCCGACGATGGTTCCGCCCTTGATGCCGCCGCCGGCGAAGAAAGCGAACTGTTGCGACAGGTGATCGCGGCCCGCGGCTGCAGTCAGCGGACCCACGGTGCGGCCGAATTCGCCCGCCATTACCACCAGCGTCGAATCCAGCAACCCGTCGGCTTTCAAATCGGTCAATAGCGCCGACAGCGCCGTGTCCAGCAGTTTGCCCTTTGCCGGCAGCGCATTTGCCGCATAGATGTTCTGGTGCATGTCCCAGCCGTCGTTGGATGTGATTTGAACGAAGCGAGTACCCTGGTTGGACTTCAAAAGCTGCGAGGCTACCAGCATCGCATTTCCGGTCGAAGAGCTGCCGTACCGCACGCTGTTGGCGCTCGAAAACGCGAACGCCGTGTTCACCACCGGGTTGTACATCAATTGCTGCGCGGCCTGATAGAAATCTTCATAGTCGTCCATCGGCTGGCCATAGGGCGACGCGGTGCGCAGTTGACCATCCAGTTGATGAACCAGCTTCCAGCGGCTGGCGAAGTTCGTCTGTCCTTCGGTGTTGGTGGTGTAAGCCAGCCCGCCGCTGCTTGGATTCACTTTGAAGGGCGCATAAACGGCGGGCAAGTATCCCTGTCCTACTGCGCCATCGGAATTCAAAGCCAGGAACGTGGGGAATACCTGCGCCGGCGTGCGTTCCGAGTCTTTTTCGATCGCAACCACGCTGCCTATGTTGGGCGCGATTGTGCCCAGTGCGGCCGCCGGGTTGCGTCCGATTTGAGTCCACGTCTGCGCCAACGAATGCACCAGCGCATGCGCCTGCATCGACCGTACCAGGGCGAAATCGCCCGTCATATTACCCAAATTGGGCAACAGACCCGTGGGCCACAGTACGCCGTTTACAGTTTCGGGATTGAAGGACGCTGGCGTGGCGCCGGGCACTACTTTCAAATCGAACGTGTCGGTATGGCTCGGCGCGCCCGCCAGCAGAATGAAAATGCAGTTTTTAGCCGTATTCTTCATCTGCACGGAACTGCTGGTCGGCGTTTGCGTCTGTGCTTTGGCGTAGCGCTGCGTCAGGTAAGACGCCGTCACGCCGCCGCCCATCACCTCAAAGAAGCGGCGCCGTGTCCAGTGCGGCCGGTTGAAAAACGATTTGTGACCCCAGCCGTACTTCGCAAAGAATCTGTTAAATAAGTCTTGCTGCTTTGACAATGGCTTGTTCATGGCGTCCTGCTTAGTAATTGAAGATAAAGTCGACTTTGTTGTAGAGGGACCACATCAGGTTCTGCAAACCCTGATTCTTCGTGCCCGAGGCCAAGGCCGCGCTCGCGGTGGTCATCTCATCGGTCGAGGGATATCTAGACAGGATTGCCAGATAAACCGTATTGATCAAATTCGCCGGCGTCTGCGTAATGTTCTGCGCAATCAACGGAGCTATTGGATTGCTGCCGTAAGCCGTCGCCGTGGTGCGCATCTCGACGATCGGATTGTTCATCATCGTGAGCGCCTGCAGGATCGATCCGTCCTGCGCGCGCACATTCACATCGCGATTGCCGCGTAGGAAGTAATTCAGGAAGTTATTCACGTCGGCCGAATTGGGCGCGACGGATACTGTCGAGGTCGTGTCGGGGAACTGCATCGCGTACGTCGGCTTCGCGAAACCGTTGTCGGTGAAGCCTGTCATGGTGAACGCCGGCTGATAACCGCTCGATTGCGCAATGGCGTCGTAGAGCTCTTCGGCCCACAGGCGGCGCACATACTTGCGCGCAAAGTAGGGCTCGTACCTTGCTTGCCATGTGCCGTTGTATCGGCTCGAAAGCTGATACGCCTGCGAGTTCGCGATCTCGCGCATCAACGCTTTAAGGTTGTATCCGCTCTGCACGAAGTGAGTCGCCAGCGCGTTCAACAGCGCGGCGTTGGTGGGTTGGAGCGTCCAGGGAGCAGGCGGCGGATTGTTCGGATCGAGCCGGGCCAGGTCGAAAGTATCTGGCGGGTCCACGATACCCATGCCGAAGAAATGCGCCCAGACGTAGTTCACCGCGGCGCGCGCGAACTGGAAGTCATTGGTAACTTCGCTCGCCAGCGACGAGCGGTACGACTGTCCCGATTGCGGCGTATCGCCATTGAATATGTACTGCGGCGGCACGTAATAGCAGGGCTGACCGGATTTGCAACCCGTCGGCGCTTTACGCGGCGGACGGTTGCCGCTGGTGGTATTCAATGTGTAATCGTTGGTGTAGCCCTTCGTATTGTCCTGCAGCGACCAGTAATAAACGTTCGGATTTGGCGTCGCGGATTGCACGACCGTATGCGTCGGCGGCCCCGTGTGCGACATGAATGACGACAGCTGCCAAGCTTGGTACCGCGTGATGTTGCTGCCCCATAGATTGATCTCCGTCAGATGGCCGGCGCCATTGTGGCACTCCAGGCAATTGACGTAAGTGACGCCCAGGAACGTGTCTGCAACCGCCGCCGTTTCCGCGTCGAACGTATCCTGCGCCGGTCCGTTGGGGACGTAATAACCGATCAACCAATTGATGGGCCCGTTGGTGTAGCTGTTGTCGTTGGCGGTGCCGATCACATCCGACGCCATCTGGTTATATGGCACGCCCGTCGCCAGGGCGTTGTTGATGTAGGAATAAAATGCGTTGCGGCCTTGTACGAACCGTGTAACGCCCGTGCTGGCCTTACCAGAAACGTTCTGGAACAGGTCGCCGTAGAACATCGTCCACTTATCCACCCACTGCGGCGAAGCCAGCAGCGACTCGATATAATCGGCGCGCTTGGTCGGGTTTGTACTGTTGACGAAGGTTAGCGTCTGAGTCGGAGTCGGAATGCGGCCGGTCAAATCAAGGGTTACGCGGCGGATAAATTCCCAGTCCGTCGTAAGCGGCGCGGGAGTAATCGCGTGGCTTTGAAAATCGGCCCAGATATAAGAATCGATCGAGCCCGCCTGATGCGATGCGCCGAACCCATAGGTTGGTCCGCCCGGCGGCACATACGACATCGCTCTCAATACCTGCACGGTAAGATCGCTGCGCGGATGGCTGATTACAATGCCCTTGGCCTTTAACGCCGCAGTGCTGACTTTATCGTGCTCAGAACTGAAATAGCTGCAAATCGCGTCCGAAACGGAGACTTGATCGCCTTGGCCGGCGGCGCGGCTGACGACAATACCAGACAAAACCAGGAAGGGAATACTGCCCCAAACAAACCAACGAATCTTACCCATTACGACCTCGCGAAGGAGCGCGTTAGCGTCATTATGACATCATTAACACCGCCCCCCACGCGAAGTTCTAAGTTTTTTTAGAAATGTCGTATTTGGGCGGGATAAACTTAGTGAACAAGGGTTTCTCAGTAAAATGGCTATCTTCAAGGGGTGGAGTTTTTGTTTGACTGCTGTAGCTGCGTGGTTAGCTTCGGGCTTAGCGCTCGATGCGCAAACACTCGGCAATCAGTCACTGAAATCAAATTATTTCTTTCGCTATGTCTCCATGGTTGCAAGCGCAACGGGATCGATCGGCGACGCGCGCAGCATCCAGGGCTCGATTACTTTCGATGGCGCGGGCAGTTACACGTTTACCGGCCAGCAGGTTACGGGTGTGGCCGCCGCAGTAGCAGCTTCCGGCACAGGCACTTATTCGGTCGATCCGGCCGGCGTTGTTTCTCTCACCAGCCCGTTGCGTGCAGGCGATTTCGTCAATGCGCGTTTGGGCCCGGAAGCGCTCATTGGCTCCGGAACGGAAAACACCGATAGCGCGTTCGATTTATTCGTTGCCATTCCCGCTGCCGCAAGCTCCGGCGCATTCAGCGGACCCTATTCGGCAGTAACGATGGAATTCCCCGGCGGTTCCACTGCCAATGCCATCAACACAATTTTCAATCTGCGGATCTCCCTGCCCGGCGCGTTCTTTCCCGTGAGCGTTTACGGGCACACGCCAGGCCTTGCCAGCGGCTCCCCCACCACCCAAGTGATCTCCAACGCCGCTTACGTCTTTGCGGGTAGTGGCTCGGGTACATTAACCTTCGGTAGCTCGGCCTCGTTACTAAGCGGTTCCAAAACGGTCTATGTCTCCGCTGATGGAAACGTAATTATCGGCGGATCCACGGCGGCGGGCGCGCACGATTTTCTGATCGGCGTCACCACGCTTGCAAATCCAACCGCCGCAAGTTGGAACGGTAATTCCTGGACGGCCGGATTGCGCTTCGAATCGGCTGCCCAGCCGAACTGGGTTTCCCACACGGGCTCGCTTTCGGCGCAGGGGGCGGGCTCCATCTCGTTCTACCGGCGCCTGGACCAACTCGGGGCCAGCGCACTCGATTTTACGGCGTCTGCAACGTCCGCCCTCAATCCGAACGGCCTGCTGAGCTTCGAACTCGCGCAAGTCGCGCTGGGCGTCAACGGCATGTTTGTCGCCTCCGCCATCGACCCGAGTGATCCAGGTGCGTTCGAAATCTACTTCGGCGCGCCCTGGACGCCGCTCTCCGGATCCGGCGTCTTTCTCAATCCCTTGGGCGTGGTCAATGCCGCCAGTTTCGCGCCCGCCGGCAATCCTATTTCACCAGGCGAGTTCATCACGCTGTACGGCTCCGGTCTGGCCGACAGCACGCAGGTGGCGAAGCCACCCTACCCCGCTACCTTGAACAACGTCACGGTTACGATCAACGGAACCAAAGCGCCGCTCTACTATGTCAGCGCCACCCAGATCAATTGCCTGGTCCCGTACGCCGTCACCGGAAACACCGCCAGCATCGTCCTGACCAACGGCTCCGCCGCCTCGAACTCCGTCACCGTGCCGCTTGCGCCCACTTCTCCGGGCATCTATTCGGTCGCTTCGGGGGGCGCGCAGGTTCTGGCCATTGAACACTCGAACGGCAGCTTAGTAACTGCGGACAATCCTGCCAATCCGGGCGAGACCGTCGTCGTCTATATCACGGGTATGGGCGCAGTGACGCCCACAGTCACCGACGGCGCGGCCAGTACCGGCAATCCGTTTAACAAGACCGCGCTGCCCATCGCCGATATCGCCGATCAGCAGGCCAGCGTGCTCTTCAGCGGTCTTACGCCGAACTTTCCCGGGCTCTATCAGCTCAATGTGACGATTCCGAACACCATCTCGAGCGCGGGCAACTATCCGATCGGCATTCAGACCAACAACGCGTTTCACGACCGGCTCTTTATCCCGATCCAGTAAGCGCCGTTTACTGTAGTACGATGCCGCGGTCGTCCAGCAGTTCGCCAGTGCGCGTGAGCAGGTTCAAAATGCTGCGACGCAATCCCACCTGGTTGGTCACAAGCGCCGATTGCGATTGCGCCAGCGTATTCTGCGCCTGTAACACGAACTGCACCTGCTCCGTGCCCAGTTGATACTTCTGATTCTCCGCGTCCAGATTCTTCTGCGCGAAATCGCGCGCCACAAATGCCAGCCGCACCGCGGCCTTGGCGGAGTCGAGATTAGTCATCGCCGTCAACACGTCCAGCCGGACCTGCTGCTGCGTGTTGCGCAGCGTCAGGGCATCGCGCTTCTTGGTCACAATCGCGTCCGCCATGTCTGCCGAGGCTTGATGATTCTTAATCGGCAGCGTCAGGGTGGCGCCGACGGACCATATGGGATAGCCGAAACCGAATAGCTGGCCGAGCGAGTCTCCAAAGCCGCCCGGAATCGCAGTGATGATCTGCGAAGCGGCGCCAGAGTTGTCGAATACATTGGCGCGCTGGTAAAAGATGCCGCCCACTCCCTGTGTTGTGTACGCCGCATTCAGGGAAAAATTCGGCAGGATCTCGTTCTTCGCCTGCGCGATGCCCAGATCGTCCACGTCCAGGCTTTGTAGTACGGTTTTAATTTCGGGCCGCCCCGCCATGGCTTTTTCCACTTCCGTCTCGCGGTCGTAGATCACGGATTCGAGAGGCAGATTCACCTCTTCGCTCACCTCGATCGGCATATTGCGTACGTCGGGGTCGAGGTCCGCGCCAATCTCGCGGCGCAGCGCATTCTCAGCCTGCTCCACGGCGAATTTGGCCTGGGAAACGCCCAGTTCCGCGGTCGCCAGTTGCTGCTGCGGGTTGTAGATGTCGAGCGGGGAAATCGCCCCCAGCTCCAGTTGCTTTTGCGATAGCTTCAGGGAGTCGTCCGCCAGTGTACGGGCGCTCTCCTGCACCAGCAGGCTTGCGTGCGCCTGCACCAGATCCCAGTAGCTATTCTCGGCAGTGTTCAGCAGTTGTAGAATGTTGCCTCGAAGGTTGTACTGCGCGCCCTTCAACCGGCTGCGCGCCATCATCAGGTTCAGCCGGTTCACATAGTCGCCGCGATTGCGCAGCAGCGGCTGTGAGACGCTGACGCTCAGTCCGGAGCTTAACGCCGGGTTCAGCGTCGCAAAAGAGCTGTTGGTCGTGCTCTTGCTGGCCGAGAACGACACACTGTATTGGGTCCCGCTCGGTAGTGTCTGTGCATAGCTGAAACTGGCGGGTTGACTCACCGAGACCACGGTGCTCGCGCCCTGCAATGCTTGGGTCGAAGGCGTCGTGGCTTTCGTATCGCTAAAGCTCGCCTGTGCGATCGGATCCCAGGCCGACAATGCTCGCGTGATTGCGTTCTTGGGCGTCTCCACGGTCAGCATCTGGACGGCGATGTCGGTATTGTTCGCCATCACCAGCTCGATGAACCGCTTCAGCGAAAGCGTCAGCTTTCCGTCTACTACAGAATCTTTTAATTTGACCGGCGGCTGTAGCTCTATCCGGGAGCGTGAATGGGCAAACGTCTCCCGGAAGTAAGAGGGCTTGGGAAATGAACTGAGCTGCGCATACGCGCTCGCCGCTAATAGCGGAAGTAGGTAAAAGGGCCTGACCCGCATACTCTCCTTGTTTGACGTCCGGCGTCTCCGTAATGTGGATCACTAAAGAGACGCCGCGCGCCGATAAAAGTTTGCGGAGAAGCAGAATAAGTCTACTGATCCGGCAAAGAGAAGAGATATAGAGTCAAGTTCGACATGTCCGGAGCCGGTAACTTATACGGAGGCATAGGAGTTCCGGGTGAAAGCTTCTGCGGTTCCAGGAAATGCTGCTCCACCCAGCTACGCGTCTGCCGTTTCGACAGCCCATTCAAAGCCGGTCCCAGTTTTCCCCCTACTCCGTTCACCTGATGACAGGCACTACAGTGATTTGCCTGATAAACGGCCGCGCCCTTCACGGCAAAAGCGGGAGTGTCCGGGAGCTTAGATACCGCCAACTTATCCGGCGTAAGCTGCATCCAGTCGGTGGGGTACGAGAAATCGACCGCGCTTTCCTGCGGCGGCGTCGATTTCACTGCCGCCATCGTCAACCCCGACCAGCAGACCGCCGCCAGAAAGACCACCGCGATCGCGAAGGTCCGCTTGGTCACCTTCAGCATCGCGCCACGGTCGATAAACGGCACCAGGATCAAAGTCAGCACGGCCAACCCAGGTAGAACTACGGCCCCCACTACTTCGAGCGGCCCGTTAAACAGCTTCAAGAGCTGGAACAGGAAAAGGAAATACCACTCCGGCCGCGGAATATAGCTGGTATCGGTCGGGTCGGCCATCTGTTCCAGGGGTACGTGCGCCGCTACCGCCAGCATGAAGAGAATCGCAAACGCGATGAAGATCGCCACCGTGTCCTTGAAGACCTGCATGGGGAAGAACATCTTCTTCGGCTTGCCTTCGTCTTCCGGATTCGGGGCCACGCCATGCCGCCGCACCAGGTACACATGCAACGCCACCAGCAGAATCGTCGCGGGAGGTAGAATCAGCACGTGCATTGCGTAGAATCGCGCAAACGTCACCACACCCACGCCGTCCGCCGCGCCCAGCAGACGCGTCAGGTATGGTCCAAGCCCCGGCGACATCGCCGCAATCTGCGTCGTCACCATCGTGCCCCAGTACGCGCGGTTGTCCCACGGCAGCAGGTAGCCGGTCAGCCCGTACGCCATCGTTACCAGTAGCAGCACTACGCCGATCATCCAGGTGGCCTCGCGCGGCTTCTTGTAAGCACCCCAAAGGAAGGTCTGCACCATGTGAAGCACCACGATCACCACGATCATGCTCGCGCCCCAGTGATGCAGCCCGCGCATCAGCGACCCCGCCGTCAGCGCCGTCAGAATATAGCGCAGGCTGTCATAGGAATCGCCCGGCGTTGGCGCGTAGTTGAACGCCAGCATGATGCCGGTAAACATCTGCACCATGAACATGAACAGCGCCACGCTGCCCAGCACCTGATGCCACCCGCTCGACGCGGGAATCTCTTCGTACAGAAAATGCTGCACCTGGCCGATCAGTCCGGTCCGGTGTTCCAACCATTCGCCTGCCGCTGCCAGCCGCTCCTTCATGCCTGCGACCCCGATGAGCGCTTCAATTCGCCGATCAGCAGCCGCGTGCCTTCGGTCTTGGTATCAAACCGGTCCAGCGGCCGTGGCGCCGGGCCGGAAACCACCTTGCCGTCGATTGAAAAAATCGACGTATGGCAGGGGCAAAGGAAATCTTTGTTCTGCGCATCCCAGTGGTAGGCGCAGCCCAAGTGCGTGCAACTCGGTCCAAAGGCTATGACCTTGCTGTCATTGCGCTTGACCACCCAAGCCGTACCCTTCTCCACCACCTCGCGCCATCCATCGAACCGCCGGCGCTTGAATACCAGTTCCACGGGCGAGTTCGGCTCCAGCCTGGCGATATCGCCTGCGTCCGCCCAAGCTTCGGTCTTTCTCAATTTGGCGGGGGTGAGCAGATAGATCGCTGCCGGGGCGGCAAGCGCCAGCGAGATCAGCCCCATCATCCCGTGAATGGCAGCCTCGAAAAAGCCTCGCCTCGTGCTCTCCTGAGAGGGCGGGTGGTCGGTAAGCGGCATGTTCAATATGTTAAACCGGCCGCTGCGGGAAATTAGTCTTGAAATTGTAGAGGTTTTGCAAAAAGCCGAAAGGTCATTTTCCGGTCGGCGCAGCGGTACCCACTTCGGGACTGCTGGCGGTAGCCAATTCGGGCCCGAGGTTGTAGTGGATCACCATCGTCTGGTCGGAATACCAGGTCTTGCTGCCGCTGGTTCCGAAAGTTTCGGGCACAGCGGTCACTACGTAGCCGCCGTTTCCGCCCGTCACCGTGTATTTGTAGCCGCCCTTTACACCGCCCGCCAGCGAATTGTCGATCAAATCGGCCGAGGCTGGAGAAGATGCGCCGCTCGCGGGCGGTCCAAGCTCCGTCAGCGAATTGGCATAACGGCCATACTGCGACTGATACTGGACCTCGACCTGGTGGATCGTCTGGATCGCCTTCTGCGCGCCCATATCGCGGGCAAACATCTGTGCTTTCTGGAATTTGGGGACAGCGACCGTAATGATGATCAGAATGATCGCGATCACGATCAGCAACTCAATCAGCGAAAAGCCGTGGCGGCGGTTGGTTCGGGACGTCATACTTTCTCTTATTTTATGACGTGTGTGAACGCCCTGGCGTTGATGGGTCTTTCGTTTCGCATCTGGATATTCTGACGCCGCTCGCGATCCTCGGGCATCGACCCTAAGGTTTGAGCCGCTTCCCACCGATAGAAATTCCGTGGGCGAAGATCTGGTCCAGCTCGAAATCATGCTCCACCGCTTCAATCGCCTGATTGGCGAGGTGATGAAGGGTGGCAGCCCTCGAAACTCCTTCCTGCCATGGGAACTCGAAATCCTCATGGATATGGACGAATGCGAGTTCGAACGCCGCCGCAGGATGGAGATTCTGCGTCAATATCAGCGCGCGGTGGCAAAACAGATGGAAAAAGGGCCCGGACCCCCGATGAAATTGTCGGAATTTCTTCGTCTACGGGCCGAACGCAGCGCTATGCTGCGGAACCGCCGGCCGGAGCCCCCGCAAGAACCCGGCGGCCTTCAATGCGAAACCCGCCACTAAGCACCAACTGCAGCGCCTCGCTGTAAAGGTAGTGCTCCTGGTTCAAAATCCGCGTCGAAAGCGTTTCCACCGTGTCCGCGTCCATCACTGGAACCGCGGTTTGCAAAACGATTGGCCCTGCATCCAGCTCCTCGTCGACAAAATGCACCGTGCATCCCGTGATCTTCACGCCGTGCGCGAGCGCCTGATGCTGCGCGTCCAGTCCCGGGAAGGCCGGCAACAGTGACGGGTGAATGTTGAGGATTCGATTAGGGAACTGGCGAATGAACGTCGCGCTCAAGAGTCGCAGAAAACCTGCCAGACAAACAAAATCCACGTTGTGCTTCTGCAGTTCCTCCAGCAGCATTCGGTCGTAGACCTCGCGGTCGAGACCCTTCGACGGAATGCACACCGCCTCGATGCCTCTTGCCTCCGCCACCTCCAAACCGCGCGCGTCCGGCCGACTCGAGATTACAATTGCGATCTCGGCTTCGAGGTACCCAGTTTTGATGTGGTCCGCGATGGCTGCGAAGTTGGATCCGCGGCCGGAAATCAGGATGCCAAGCCGTTTCACCGGTACTCCACTCGCCCGCGCCCACGCTTTTGCGCCATCACTTCGCCGATCCGAACCGGCCGCTCGCCCATTTTCGACAGCAATGCCTCCGCTTTCGCCGCGCTCTTCGCCGGTACAGCGAAAATCATCCCGATTCCCAGGTTGAAGGTGCGCCGGTAGTCGTCGTCGGGAATGTTGCCGATGCGGCGCAGGGCCTCAAATAGCGGCGGGATGCTCCAGCTTGCGGTATCAACTGAAGCGGCCAGGCCTTTGGGCAGCATGCGCGGCGTGTTGTCCGTGATGCCGCCGCCCGTGATGTGCGCCGCGCCTTTCAAAAGTTTGGCGTCCATCAATGCGCGCAACGGTTTCAGATAACTGCGGTGCGTTGCCAACAGCGCGTCACCCACTTTCCGGCCCACTTCCGGAATTACTGTGTTTGTCTTGTAGCCCGCCTCTTCGAAGAACAGGCGCCGAGCCAGCGAATAACCGTTCGTGTGTAGTCCCGTCGAAGGCAGCCCGATCAAAACGTCGCCCGCAACGATGCTCGCGCCCGTCAGCAGTTGATTGCGCTCCGCCGCGCCCACGATGAAACCCGCCAGATCGTATTCGCCCGCCTGATACATGCCGGGCATCTCGGCCGTTTCGCCGCCGATCAAGGCGCATCCGTTGGCTTTGCAGCCGCGCGCGATGCCCGATACTACGGCTGCGGCTACATCGGCGTCTAACTTGCCAACCGCGAAGTAATCGAGAAAAAAAAGCGGACGCGCGCCCTGCACCGCGATGTCATTTACACAGTGATTTACTAAATCTTCACCGACGGTATCGTGACGGCCGGTAAGAAAGGCGATCTTCAGCTTAGTGCCTACGCCATCCGCCGAACTCACCAGCACCGGCTTACGTAAGCCACTAAGTTGGAAGGCGGCGCCAAAAGAACCAATATCAGTAAGCACGCCTGAGTTGAAGGTGCCGCGTGCGAATTTTTTGATCGAAGCTACTGCGCGGTCGGCCTCGTCGATATTGACGCCTGCATCGCGATAACGCACAGCTTTCTTAATTGGCAACCCACAATTATAAGTGAGTTGTGCGGCTAGTCTCGGCCATGTTCCCCAATTTGTACCGGTAACTTTGGCGTGTGGTAAGATAAGGTTATAAATGCCTTCTACGCCTTCGCTTTCCGTGAAGTTTACTGTCGAAGAAGCACAAGCTCTTCTCGAGATGGTCGAAAACCAGCTTTTTCGAATGAAATTTATCGACTCTAAGCTGCCTGGCCATCGGACAGATCCCGACAAAGTTCGCGTGTCGACGTCTGCGGTCAACATCCTGCAGGAAGCTTACAAAAAAGCAAAAGGTTTCGCCACCAAAGGCGCAGCCTAATTGCATTCACAGGCTTGAGCAATAGCTACACGCGTTCTTAGCGCGTGTACGGCGCTTGTAGTGTTACTATGCGCCAATATGAGGTTTCGGCGTGTTCTCCTCGCGGCGCCTGCGGCCGCGCTATTTTCGCTCGTCTTTTTCGCTCAACAAACTCCTGACAACCCCCTGCGCGATCTGCGCTTTCGCTTAATTGGTCCATTTCGCGGCGGGCGCGCCGTAGCAGCGGCGGGCGTGCCTTCCGATCCGAAGACCTTTTACTTCGGGGCCACCGGCGGCGGCGTTTGGAAAACCAGCGATGCGGGACTTTCGTGGCGGCCGATCTCCGACGGCTTCTTCAAGACCGGGTCGGTGGGCGCGATTGCAGTGGCGGATTCCGACCCGAACACCATCTACGTCGGAATGGGCGAAGCTTGCGTGCGCGGCAATGCCTCGAATGGAGATGGCGTCTACAAATCCACTGATGGCGGCCGCAGTTGGCGCAACGTCGGGCTTGAGCAGACCTATCACATCGGCGCAGTCGTAGTTCATCCCACCAATCCCGACATCGTCTACGTCGCGGCCCTCGGTCACCTTTGGGGACCGAACCCCGAGCGTGGCGTCTACCGCTCCACCGATGGCGGACAAACCTGGAAGCAAGTCCTCACGCGCGGCAATGAGGCCGGCGCGGTCGATCTGGTGATGGACCCCTCGAATCCGCGAGTGCTCTACGCGTCGTTCTGGCAAATCAGCCGCAAACCCTGGCGCATGGACAGCGGCGGCCCGGGCAGCGGACTTTGGAAATCGACCGACGGCGGCGACACCTGGCAGGATCTTTCGCATGCGCCGGGCATGCCCCGCGGCGTCGAAGGGCGCATCGGAATTTCAGTTTCGGCGGCGAATCCGGAGCGCGTCTACGCGCTGGTCGAAGCGAGCGATGGCGGCGTCTATCGCTCCGACAACGGTGGCCGCAACTGGACGCGTCAGAACTCCGAAAATGACCTGCGGCAGCGGGCTTGGTATTACTCCCATATCTACGCCGATCCGAAGAATCCTGACCTCGTCTACGTGCTGAACGTCGGCATGTTCTCTTCCGCCGATGGGGGCCGTACCTTCCGTCCGATGAATCCGCCACACGGCGACAATCACGATCTCTGGATTGCGCCCACCGATCCGAATCGCATGATCCTCGCCAACGATGGGGGCGCGACGATCACGCTCGATGGCGGCCACCTATGGTCCACCGTCGACAACCAGCCGACCGCGCAGTTCTACCGCGTGGCGCTCGATGAAGATTTCCCCTACCACGCTTATGGCGCGCAGCAGGACAACTCCACGGTGCGCATCGCGACGCGCACCACCACCGGAGCGATCACTGACCGGGATTGGTACGACGTCGGCGGCGGCGAAAGCGGCTGGATCGCGCCCGACCCGCGTAATTCCGAAATCGCATACGCCGGTTCGTACGGCAATCTCATCACGCGCCAGGATCACCGCACGGGCCAGGTTCGCAACATCAATCCGTGGCCGGACAATCCCATGGGCTACGGCGCGGATACGTTGAAGTACCGCTTCCAATGGAGCTTTCCGATCGCATTTTCCCCGCATGACCCGAAGACGCTTTACGTTGGGTCCAACGTGTTGATGAAGACTACAAATGAGGGTCAAAACTGGGAGAACATCAGCCCCGATCTGACGCGCAACGACAAAACCAAGCAGGCTTCCTCAGGCGGCCCGATCACGCAGGACAACACGTCGATCGAGTATTTCGACACCATCTTCACGTTCCAGGAATCGCCGATTACGAAGGATCTGATCTGGGTCGGGACTGATGACGGCCTGGTGCAACTCACGCGCGACGGCGGCAAGCACTGGACGAATGTAACGCCGCCGGGTATGCCCGATTGGATTCAGATCAACTCCATCGATGCTTCTACGTTCGATCCGGGTACGGCATACGTCGCCGCGACAGCGTATAAGCTGGACGACTTCCGCCCCTTCCTTTTCAAAACTACCGATTATGGCAAGACGTGGACGAAGATCGTCAACGGCATTCCTGACCGGCACTTCACACGCGTCGTGAAAGAAGATCCGAACCATCGCGGGCTCTTGGTAGCGGGTACGGAGTTCGGTCTCTACATTTCATTCGACGATGGCGCCAACTGGAAATCGTTTCAGCAGAATCTGCCGATCGTTCCAATCGCCGATGTCGCCTTCCAGAAACGTGAAAAGGAACTGGTGATTGCGACGCAGGGCCGCGCGTTCTGGGTAATGGACGATCTGCCCCTGCTCTATCAGTTGATGGGCGGCGCTCCCACCGAAGACGCGCACCTGTTCCAGCCGAAGGACGCATACCGGTTAGGCGGCGGACGCGGCGGTCGTGGTGGCGGCGGGGCAGTGGGCGAGAATCCGCCCTCGGGCGTGGTCGTGCAGTATTCGCTGAAATCACGCCCACAGGGAGAAGTGAAACTCGAATTTCTCGATTCTACGGGCAAACTGGTGCATGAATATTCGAGTAAAGCGCCGGAAGCTCCTGCCGAGTCGCCCACGGTTGCGGCTGAAGAGAATCCCTTCCGCGCGCAAGCCGCGCCGCGCGTTCCTGCCGCGCCTGGCATGAACCGGTTCGTGTGGAACATGCGCTATCCGGACGCCACGACGTTTCCGGGCCTTATCATGTGGGCCGGCAGCGTGGTGGGTCCGATCGCAGCGCCAGGCAAGTACGAGGTGCGCCTGACGGTGGATGGCAAACCGCAGACGCAGAGCTTCAATATCATGAAGGATCCGCGCCTCAGCACCACGCCGGAAGACTACGCCAGGCAGATTTCGCTTGCGTTGCAGATTCGCGACAAGCTTGCTGCCACCAATGACGCAGTGATTCGGATTCGCGCGGTGCGGCAGCAACTCGAGGAGTTCGCCAAGCGCGACGACAAACGCGTAGCCGATGCCGCCAAGGCGCTTTCCACTAAGTTGACTGCTGTGGAGGAGGACCTTTACCAGACCAAGAACCGCGCCGCCGAAGACCCGCTGAATTTCCCCATCAAGTTGAACAACAAGCTGGCGTATGTGATGGGTTCCGTCGAAAGCTCTGACAATCCGCCCACCGCGCAAGAGAACATGGTCTATGAAGACGTGGCGACGAAAGTGAACGCAGAGCTGAAAACGCTGGATAATCTGATGACCGTCGACCTGGCGGCTTTCAACAAGCTGGTGCATGATGCCGGCGTGCCTGCGGTGGCCGCGCCGGGCTCCAAACATTAGGTAGCGGGCGGTGCTTACTCGTTAGCGGCCGGCGTGCATTCAGCGCCGGCCTTGCGGAATGCGGCTTCGACCTCTTCCTTCGACCACGCGGTGCTGACGAACAGTTCCTGGCGTGCGCCCGCGCTCAACGCGATCGCCTTCCAGCCGTTCTGCGTCTGCACCGTGACGCGCACTTTCACCTTGCCCTTCGCATCGCGGACAGGCCGGATTACGCCGGGGATCACCGAGCGAATTTCGGGATTGCTCGCGAGTAGTTCTTCCAGAATTGCGCGTACGCCATCAATGATGCTGTGCTCGATTTTGAGCCGGTCTTTAGAAGTTCGCAGGCGCATGGGCGGTTACCACACGACAAAATCGTGTTCGTCTTCGCCGATGGGCATACCGGGGGGCGCCGTTGGCGGACGCGGCACGGTAATTTCCCCCGGATTGGTCTCAAAGCGCTTGATCTCCGCAACGGCGAAGCGATGCAGCGTCACCATCTCGGCATTTGCGGGCGCGGGACTCCAGTCGCGCAGCGCGGCAAGTTTGGCGAGCGCAATCGCCCGCACCTCGCCGGGAGCGGATTCATTGGCGGAGAGTGACATCAGGCGGTAGAGAGCCACGATATCGACGGCGCGTTGCACTTCGCCCGCAAGTCCGTGAGCATCGGGCGCCTTCCATGTTGCGGCCATCAATTTATCGATCACTTCGGAAAGGCCGGGTTCGGAAGGGGACTCGGCGTGATATTGCGCCAGCCGCGCGGCGCGTTCCGCGTTGAGCAGCAGATTGATGGTCATGTCCGCAGCGGCTTCCGCCGCGCCCACCGGATCGAAAGTGAGACCGGTGCGCGTACGGAAATCCTCGCGCGTGCGGCCGTAACCTTCTGCCGGCGGCGGCATAAGCTTCAAGAGCCGATCGGGCAACGTGAGTGTTTCGGGCTTGATGGTCTTCAGCAAGGCATCGAGCGCGCGGCGTTGTTCGGGGCCGGAGATATGCTCGACGACCTTTTGGCCATCGCCGCGAACCGCATACGTGTAGTAGAGCCCGCCCACCACCTTGGACGCCGCCTCGGTCTGATACCGGTGCAGCAGGAAGACAGGAACCAGCACGTCTTCGAGCTTGCTCATCGGTTCGCCCATGCGAATCGCGTTGGCCGAGAAATTCTCCAGTGCCTTCGCTCGCACGTCCATCATCCGGGTGAGCTCATCGACGGCGTTAGTGCCGCTGTCCCACAAATGGGCAACCGGGTGAGCGCTGCCCTCGGGCCGCGCGTCGCCGTCGGAGATGAAAAGCAGGCCCTTGTTGTTGGCGTCGTGCAGGATCTTGTCCAGCTCTTGATGCTCGTTCACGCCCGGCGCGAATTCGCGGTAGCCGTAGTTGATCGCCACCTTATCCCAGTCGCCGATGTCCACGGCGTAAGCCTTCGAAACATCGATTGCGCCCGATGCGAGTTGAATCAACGGCGGTGGATAATCCATCACGCTGGCGCGGTCGTGAACGCTGGCGGCGAAGTTGTGCGCCAGCCCGAGCGTGTGGCCGATCTCATGCGCGGCGAGTTGGCGCAGACGCATCAGAACGACCTTTTCCATATCGGGCGGGATCGGTTTGCCTTCGACATATGGCGACAGCAGGCCTTCCATAATCATGTAGTCCTGCCGCCCGCGGAGAGAACCAAGCGTCACCTGGCCTTTGATGATTTCACCGGTGCGCGGATCGGTGATGCTCGCGCCGTACGACCAGCCCCGTTCCGCGCGATGCACCCACTGGACTACGTTGTAGCGAATATCCATCAGGTCGGCGCCTTCCGGCATCAGTTCGAAGCGGAACGCATTGCGATAGCCCGCGGCTTCGAAGGCCTGACTCCACCAGCGTCCGCCTTCGAGCAGAGCGGAACGAATCGGCTCGGGAGCGCCGCGGTCCAGGTAATAAACGATCGGCTGGACGGGTTCGCTGACTGCGGCGTTCGGATCTTTCTTGGCCAGACGGTGGCGAGTAATGAAACGCTTGTCGATGCGCTCGCTGAGCTTGGCCGAATCATCAACGTGAGCAGTATCGAAGAAGCCGGCGCGCGGATCGAATTCACGCTGCTTAAAGCCGGGTCCGGGCAGTTCGACGAAAGAGTGGTGTTCGCGAATCGTGACTGAATCCGGCGAGGGTGTCACTTCGCGCACAAATCCGTTGGGATTTTCCCCGGCGAAGGTGAGGATGGATTCGACCTCGGTGTTCTTGGGAAAGTTTTTGGTGTTGGCGAGATAGAAGGCGCAGCGGCTGTTATCGAGGTGATACGCACCGCCGCCCCCGCGTCCTGCGGGACCGCCGCCAATGGGCTGCGCGCGCTGGATGGCCTGCGGAATGTTGTGCGCGTCGCGAAGGTAGAACTGAGTGGCATCGACCAGCACATGGCCGTTCTCTTCCGCTGCGACTTCGAATCCCCACAGAATCGATTGCGCGAACGATTCCTCGACCACCTTGCGCTCTTCGGGGTCGTTATTATCGGCGCGGAAGCGGTAGTTCGGCTCGAACATCAGAATCTTGGGTCCGCTGCGAATGAACTTGACGATGCGGGAGCCGCCGAGCTGGCCGCGATCGAGCCCGAGATCGTTGGAACCGATGCCGGCGGGCATGGAATCGATGTAGAGAAACTCGGTATCGAATTTGTCGATTTCGAGATACATGCGGCCGCCGGCTTCATCCCAGTAGAGCGGGAAATAGCCAGGCATCTTTTTCATAGAGGCGGTCCGCTGCGCGATGGTGGGCGGAGGGCCGCCGGTTTGCGCGCCGCCGCGGCCGGCATTTTGCGCGAAGACTGCTTGAACTACGAAGACGATAGAAAGCGCCGTACGACAGGACATTTGGTGTCATTATCTCAGTCTTCGTACGTGGCTTCACGACCAACGCACGCGCACTAGCGTTCTGGTAAGAAGCATTACATCAGCGCATGGCGGGGAACGGCAACACTGCGGATATGCAGCCGCCACTCGTGCGGCGCTCCGAGGAGAAATTCGCATCATGCCAACCAAAGCTACAGGACTTCAACAGTTACTGATCGAAGAGTTACAGGATCTTTACGACGCGGAAAAGCAACTGACCAAGGCGCTGCCGAAGGTGATCAAGGCGACCTCCGATGAGGAATTGAGCGAGGCTATCAGCGATCACCTCGAAGTGACGAAAGGTCACGTGGAACGGCTGGAACAGGTGTTCGAAACGCTGGAGCTAAAGGCGAAGAGCAAGCCGTGCGCGGGAATGAAAGGGATCCTCTCGGAATCCGCCGAGACGATTCAGGAGAAGAAGCAGGAAGAGGACGCGGTGCTCGATGCGGCGATTGCGGGTGGCGCGCGTCGCGTGGAGCATTACGAAATGGCGGGGTACTCGGCGGCGATTGATATGGCGCGCGCGCTGGGCCACGACGAAATAGCCGGAACGCTGGAAGAGACGCTCCAGGAAGAGCAGGAAGCGGACGAGAAGCTGGCGGAAATCGGCCAGCGGATCATGCAGGAGGCGCACTCGGCCAGCCAGGAGGGCGCCGAGGCAGAGGAAGAAGAGGTTCTGCCGGCGAAGCGGTCGGGCGGCAGCGCGGGCAACAAAAAGAAGGCAGCGCGGTAGAACGCGGCTGAAAAAACGAACTCGGCGGGGCGAAAACGGTCGAAAAACCGGGTGACAAATCGAAAAAACGAACTGGTTTCGCCCGTTTTCGCCCCCAAAAGGGTCACGGATGGCGGCTCAATTGGGGGTGGTCCGCGCGCTTGAGGAGACGCGGATTTTAGGGCCGACTAGTCTTTTCCTGGTACTGCGCTGAGGCGGCCTTGGGGAAAGACCGGCGCTGGGGGGCGGCGGCCGAGTCCGCACTCAGCGTGAACGGCACGAACCGCGTTCTCCAGGCCATCGCGGCGGACTACGACAGCGATCGTGAGTTCGCTTGAGCCCTGCGCGATGGCGATGATGTTGACGTGGACGCGCGAGATGGCGGTGAAGATGCGTCCAGCGACGCCCGCGTGGCCCTGCATGCCCTCACCCACGGCGGCGAGCAGACCGACGTTGTCATCTACTTGCATCGGGCGCAGGTAGCCGTGCGCGATTTCGAGCGAGAGGGCAGACTCGAGGGCTTGAACGGCGGCGGCAAGCTCGGCCGTGCGCACCAAAAAGCAGAAACTCTGGCGGTAGCTGGAACTGGAGACGACGAGGACTTCGACGTTGGCGCGGGCGATGGCCTCGAGCGAGCGGGCCATTACCTGGACGCCGCTGAGTTCCGCGCTGGCAGGCTCGAGCGACACCAGGGCCACGTGGGTCATGGAGGCTACGGCGCGAACGCCGGCGCCGTGGCGCGTCTCGGGCACGATTTTGGTGCCGGGCTTTTCGGGCGCGAAGCTGTTCTTGCTCCAGACGGGTATCTTCTTGTCGACAAGCGGCGCGAGGGTGCGCGGGTGCAGGACTTTGGCGCCGTTGTACGCGAGCTCGGCGGCTTCGGCGTAGGTGATCTCGTCCATGACTTCGGCGTCGTGGACGAGGCGCGGGTCGGCGCTCATGATTCCGTCGACATCGGTCCAGATCCAGAGTTCGGCGGCGTCGAGAGCGGCAGCGAGAATGGATGCGGAGAAATCGGAACCGCCGCGGCCTAGCGTGGTGGGGCGGCCATCGGCGGTGGCGCCATTGAATCCGGTGACGATTGGTATGACTCCGCGCTGGAGCAGGGGCACGAGCACGAACGAGGCTTTTGCGCGCGTGGGCTCCATGAGGGGCGAGGCGTTGCCGAAGACAGCGTCGGTGACTACGATGTCCCAGGCGTTCACGGCTTCGGCGGGGATGCCTTCGGCGGAGAGGTGTTCGGCGACGAGGATTGCGGAGAGGCGCTCGCCGACCGCGACGCCTTCATCGACGGAGCGCGGCGGACGCTCGCCGAGCATCTCCATGCCGTTGACGATGCGCGCGAACTCATCAATGATCGCGAACAGTTTGGCGAGGACCGGGGCTTGACGTTCGGGCGGCAGCAGTTCGCGGCAGGCCTGCTCATGGCGTTCGCGAAGTGCGGCGAGACTGGCATCGATACCGGAGCGATCGCCGCCTTCGGCATGACGCATGGCCCCCAGCAGAAGATCGGTGATCTTGGACATGGCGGAGACAACGACGGCAACGGGGCGTTGGCGGCTGGCTTCGACGGCCAGTTGAGCGGAGGCACGCATGCGGCTTGCCGAGCCAACGCTCGTGCCGCCGAATTTCATGACGAGCAGGTTGTTCAACGGTATTCCCTTCCATTGGCGACGCGGGCGCGCACGATTTTGAGAATGGCCTCCTCGACGTCATCGATAGAGAGACTAGTGGAATCCAGGTAGACCGCGTCGGGCGCCTGTGAAAGGGGTGAATCGGCGCGGGCCATGTCGCGTTGATCGCGCTCGCGCATGTGGACGGCGAGCTCTTCGGCGTCCTGGGTTTGGCCTTTGGCGCGAAGTTCCTGGAGCCGGCGGCGGACACGTTCGGAAATTTGCGCGTCGAGGTAGATTTTGACAGCGGCGTCGGGAAAAACGACGGTGCCGATGTCGCGGCCTTCCATGACGACGCTCGATTGTTCGCCGATTGCGCGCTGCTTTGCGACCATGGCCCGGCGGACGCCAGGAATCACGGCGATTTTCGAGGCTCCGTTGGTGACTTCGGCGCCGCGGATCTCTTCGGTGACATCTTCGCCGTTGAGTTCGATGCGTCCGCGCGACAAAGAGATTTGGGCAGCAGTGGCGAGCTGCTCCATGCGGTGCATGTCGCCCATATCGACGCTCTGGCGGACCCCCCACAGGGCGACGGCGCGATACATGGCGCCGGTATCGATGTACGTGAACTGGAGACGATCGGCGAGACGGCGGGCGATGGTGCTCTTACCGGCGCCGGAAGGGCCGTCGATGGCGACAACTACGATGCGGTGTTGGGGCAACTATCAAGGATAACGTGGCGCAGGGGTCAATTGCGTAGGGTGGGACTGGTAAGAGGGACCAGGTACGGGCGCGGGAAATTGGGGAAGCGGCGGTGGAAGTGCGCCGTAGAACTGACCTAACTTTTTCAGGACTTG
>DATAUH010000165.1:0-17849 GCA_036268375.1 Bryobacteraceae bacterium
GATTATGGAGACGGCCGAGGGCGTTGCGGCCGAGGGCGCGAAGGTGCTGCGTGGCGGGGCTTTTAAACCGCGCACGTCGCCGTATGATTTTCAGGGAATGGAAGAGGCCGGGCTGAAGCTGCTGCACAAGGCGAGTGAGGCGACGGGACTGGCGGTGGTGACCGAAGTGATGAGCGACCGCGACGTGGATTTGATTGCGCAGTATGCCGACTGCATGCAGGTGGGCGCGCGCAATATGCAGAACTTCGCGCTGCTCAAATCGCTCGGTGGGTGCGGACGGCCGGTACTGCTGAAGCGCGGAATGAGTTCGACGATCAAAGAGCTGCTGATGTCGGCGGAGTACGTCGTGGCGCACGGGAATCCGAACGTGATTTTGTGCGAGCGTGGAATCCGGACGTTCGAAACAGCGACGCGCAATACGTGCGATATCGCCGCAGTGCCGGTGTTGAATGAGCTGACGCACCTGCCGGTGATTCTCGATCCGAGCCATGCCACAGGAAAGCGGAGCCTGGTGCCGGCGTTGGCGCGCGCTGGGGTTGCAATCGGCGCGGACGGGCTGATCGTGGAAGTGCATCCGTGTCCGGAGAAGGCGGTGAGCGACGGCGCACAATCGCTGACGCTGGCGGGATTCCGCGAGATGATGCGCGACTTGAAGCCGTACATCGCGCTTTGGAAGGAATCTCGCGTGGGTGCGGCCGCGATGGCGTAAAGGTCCGCGAAACGCAAGCGTGTGACAATCGACTCGTGAGTGGAAAAATCTGGCTCGGATTAGGCGGGGTGGTGGTGTGTGCGGCCGCGGTGTGGGGCGTGATGGCGTACCGCTCGCGCGCGCTGCCGCCCGATGTGCTGCTGAAGCGGTTGCCTGCAAAAGATTCGCTGGTGGTGGCGGTGGATTTTGCCGGATTGCGGAAGCTGGGGCTGCTGCAGATGCTGGCGGGTCCGAAGATCGATCAGGAGCCCGATTACGCAAAGTTTGTCAGCGACACTCACTTCAATTACGCACAGGATCTGGACTATGTTTTGGCGGCGTTCGGCGGCCGAGGTAAATTTATTCTGGCCGAAGGGCGCTTCGATTGGAGCGCGCTGAGAAGTTATGCGCTGAAGCAGGGCGGGGAATGCAGCGGCTCGGTGTGTAAGATGGCGGGCAGTACGCCAGAGCGGCGGATTTCGTTTCTGCCGGTGCAATCGAATGTCATGGCGCTGGCGGTTTCGACAGACGACAATGCGGCGCTCGTAATGCAAGCTGCTGTGGCCAACACGGCTTCGAATATTCCCACTCCGGACGCTGCGGTGTGGCTGTATTTGCCGCCAGCGATATTGAAATCGCCGGGGCAGTTGCCGGAAGGCACGGTGCTGTTTGCGCGCAGCGTGGATGAAGCGAAAAGCGTGACGATTGGCTTCGGCTCGGAGGGTGACCACGTTTCGGCCAAGCTGAATGTGCTGTGCAACAGCGATCAGGACGCGCTGATGACGACAGCGGAGCTGACGAAGGTGACGGAAGTGCTGCGCAGCGTGATTGCGCATGCGGGGCAACACCCGAATCCGAGCGATTGGAGCGGGGTGCTGACGTCGGGCAAGTTTGAGAATAAGGGCTCGCGAGTGTTTGGCTACTGGCCGATACAGCGGGCGTTCTTTGAGAATTTGGTGGGGGCCCAAGGGCTACGCTGAGGCAAGGGCTTCGCCTTGCATATTCCTGCGGGATACCGGAGTCGAGGAAGTCAGAAGGGCGGGAGCGGATACCGCTGCTTTTGGGGGGCGGGATCATCGGCGTTGTGAGTAACTTCGGGGAACGGAATAGCGGTGTTAGGAAGGCGGGGAATCCAGGAGGCGGCTGAAGAGATTTGGGCCGCAGATAAACGCGGATGAACGCAGATCGTTGAGCTAGACACTGCGTGCGTTGGAAGACGGGCAATGCGGGATTGCCTGTCAGTTGCTTTAGCTGATGCTTAGTTCATCCCGCACATGCCGGGGTTGGAGCAGCGGCCGCTGGGGCACACGGGCATGTCGGCGGATTTGGACGCGCCGTTGGCGTGCGCGGCGAAGGTGGAGAGCACCTGCGCCAGATTGCTGTGGCCGCACGAGGGGCACTCGGGCGTGGCGGCGTCGCGGCGGACGAGCTTTTCGAACTGGTTACCGCAGTCCTGACAGCGGTATTCGTAGATCGGCATGAGTCTAGTTTAACAAGGCGGAACTGGCTGGTCTCATGGGCCTCTGGGTTGTGTGCCGGCTTTCCAGATAGACATCTCAGCCTTCAGTCTTGAATCCGACCTGTGCAGCGACCGTTCGACTGGATCGGCGGCCTTCTCCAAACGGCGGCGCGCCGCGTCCACACGAAGGTCGTCGATGAATCTTGCCGGTGTCAACCCACTTCGTGTGTGAATTGGCGGGCGAAGTTGCGTGGGCTCATGTTTGCCACCTCCGCCAGCCTATCCACCGTCAGCGATTGGTTCGGGTGATCGACGACCCACTGCTGCAGATCGCGAATCGCAAGACGATCTGCCGCCTGGTGGGAGAGCGCGGCGCTCAACTGCGATTGGCCAGCGGTTCGCCTGACGTACACCACAAAGTTGCGGCTACCTCTAAGGACAACTGGTGGCCGCAGTCCTCCTCGAAGAGGCGCCGGTGCAAACAGAACCGAGCCTGCGAACCCGCGGCGCCGTGTGACGGATCCAATCCAAGAGTTCCGCTCGGGGCGGCTCATCGAACGCGCCGGCGTTGCCTGCGATCAGGAGCGTATCTGCGCTGCAACCGGATTCAAGAATCGTGCGCGTACAAGTGATCTCAAGGCCGGAGCGTGGGCTGAGAAGTTTGGATTCCGTGGACGATACGACGTCAACGAGATATCTTCCGGCGGCGCCCTCCATGTGCTCGCTGGCGCGCGAGAATACCTTCCAGGGGCCGGTTACATCGAGAAGCGTGGCGCGGGGAGGCGCGAGAATCAAGATTCGCCGATCCGGTTGAATCGGCGCACGAATTCCTGCGTTGCGCGGCGGGGGGTTCCGTGGACTCACTCTAAACCGCTGCCGCGCAGGACGACAATGACCAATGAACGGTCAGATTCTGCCATTATCTGCTGGCTCGCAAGAGCTGCGCCCTGGATCCGTTGCGGATGGGAGTCGAGGGAGTCAGAAGTCAGGAGGAGTCAGAAGTCGAGGGAGTCAGAATGAGATTTCGCCGCTTTCACGCTCACACACTTGGCCCCGGTGTTCTACGCATCACGTTCATCTTCAAAAGGAAACCGGGTGGTATCGGATAGATGGCATTCCAGGCCTTTTGGAGTGATGTAGAAGTATGTTTTGAAGTCGTCCTCGATGACGTCCAGGGGCGGCATACACGGAAGGTCTTCGGCTGGACCTGAGCTGGATAACAGGTACGCCTTCGCCAAGCCGCTCTCAATGAGCTCGGCTAATGCGTTCACAATGTCAGATCGCTCGACGACAACCCGAAGCTTCGAGCACTCCTTCGCAACGTTCGGCAGGATGATCTGGTCGACGTTCTCATAGTCGTCCGAAATCTCGTCTAAGACCAGCATACGGATGAGTTCGTTACGGTCCACAGCGTTTATTTCAGCAAAGTCGCTTCGGGCGGAGTGAAAAACCTTGGACGACGAGAGCTTGGGGGCTTTGCTTATGGCAACCTTGCGTACTCGGATCTGGCCTCTTTAAGGATCGGGATATCGGCATCGGCGTCTCGCCAGATCGCGAGGAAATTTTGGTAAGCAGTTTTGGCTTTGGCGAGATCTCCCGATAATGTCAGGGCGCGGGCCCTGCCGAGTTCGGCGAGAGGACCGATGACTTCGTACACCATAACGCCGGAGTGATCAGTGATTTTTTGGAATTCTTGCGCGGCAGCGCGACCGTCTTTGGCGGCGAGATGCGCCAGGCCGCGCAAGTATGCCGGATAAAAGGACACGTCTCCTCCGGCTTCGTAGCGGAGGGCGCCGGCAAGGATGTCGATCGCGGCGGTCGTGTCGTGGCACCGAAGCGCCTGTGCGCCGAGTATCAAGGGGCGGTATGCGAGCGATGCAAGAGAATCTTCCGGGAAACGGCTTGCGAGGTCACGCGTAAGACGGGTTGCCTGCGTGGCATCGCCTGTTAGCGCGGTTTGGCGTGAGCGGCATCGAGAGCATCGGCGATCTCAATCGCGAGAGACAGAAGGGATTCGAGCTCCAGGGGTCTGCTGCCGATGCGCCGATTGAGAGTAGAGCCTTCGAGAAACTCCATGGCGATGAACTCTCGGCCCTGTTCGCTGCCGATTTCGTAAATGGTACAGATATTGGGATGGTTCAACGCGGATGCGGCTCGCGCTTCGCGGCGGAACCGCTCCAGCATCCGGGCGTCGTTGGCGAGCGGATCCGGAAGAAGCTTCAGGGCGACGAAACGGTCGAGGCCGGTGTCTTCGGCCCGATAGACCACACCCATTCCGCCGCTGCCGAGTTTGCCGAGGATGCGATAGCGAGAGATGGAAGAGCCGATCATTGCGGAAGGCCTCGGTTGACAATCATACCCGTGCACGGGCGTGCGCGCCATGAAGAACGCGTGGGTATTGAGCTCTTTCGGGTGTCTCTTTCGGTCTTTGCGAGACTCGCGCAGCGAACCTGGGTGCGAGATGTTAACGCTTGATCGAGCGGCGAAGGGTTTCGATGTCGCGTTCGACTTGGGGGTCGGGCTGGAGGCGGTCGGCGGTTTCGAGCTCCGGGAGGGCTTCGGCGGGGCGGTTGGCGTTAGCGAGGGTGACGCCGAGATTGAGATGGGCGTCGGCGTAGTTGGGCTGGAGGTGAATGGCTTGGCGGAAGTGCTTTTCAGCTTCGGCGAGGTGACCGGTTTGGGCATACGCTGTGCCTAAGTTGTTTTCGGCCTCTGGATTGGCTGGAGAAAGCGCAAGCGATGACTGGAAGTGCGGGATGGAATCGGCTGGTGCGCCTTGCTTTAGAAGCGACAGGCCATATGAGTATTCGGCCTTGGCGAGATTGTCGCGGATGACGGGCGAATCGGGCAGGATACGCTGTGCGGATTGGTAGAGCGAGATGGCTTGGGGAAGGCCGCCGGGCGATTGGGCGAGAGCAGTGGCGAGGTCGGTTTGCGCTTGGGGGTAATCGGGGCGAAGATCGAGGGCGGCGCGCAGGTGGATGGCGGCGTCGGAGAGGCGGCCGGGTTTATCGAGGAGGTAGCTGCCGAGGTTGTGCTCGGCGAGGTAGTTGGCGGGAGTGACGTCGATGGCGTGTTGAAAGAGAGTTTCGCTGTTCTGCCAATAGGAGAGCTGATTCCAGGTGACGAGGGCGCAGGTGAGGAGTGCGACGGCGGCGAGGACAGCGAGCGGTTTGGGTTGTTGCGGCAGAAGATCGGCGGCGCCCCAGGCTAGCATGATGGCGAGGCCGACCATGGGGATGTACATGTAGCGGTCGGCGTGCGCCTGGGCGCCTACCTGGATGATGCCGATAACCGGAAGTAGCGTGATGATGAACCAGAGCCAGCCCGTGAGGAGAGAGGGACGGCTGTGGCGGGCGCGCCAGACGAGCGTGGTGACGGCGCCGAGTGCGATGGCCGCGAGCGTGGGCTGCCAGGCGGGGATGTTTGTGGGGTAGGGATAGAAGACTGCGAGGTTGACGGGCGCGAAAAGCTGCGCGATGTAGACGCAGCAGGTGACCAGGGCGTTGGCGAATCGGAGGCCGAGGGGAAACGACTCGATGGTGCGGATGGCGCCGCTCGATTGTTGCGCGAAGAGGGTGATGGCGCCAGCGGCAATGGCAAGTGCGAAGTAGACGGCTTTGTCGCGCAGTTCCGCTGCCCAGCCGCGGAAACGCTGGAGGGGCCAGTAATCGATGAGCAGAAGCAGCGCCGGCAAAGTGACAAGCATCGATTTCGACATGAGGCCCAACGCGAATGCGACGAGTGAGAGCGCGCGGCGATTGGCAACGTAGGCCCAGAGCGAGAGAAATCCGAAGCAGGCGCTGAGGACGTCTTTGCGTTCGGCGATCCAGGCGACGGATTCGACGTGGAGCGGGTGCAGGGCGAAGAGGAACGCGACGAAGGCGCTCGGCCAGCGCGCGGCGGTGGCGCGGAAGAGGAAGGCGAAGAGCAGGAGCGCGGCGGCGGTGTGGAGGAGCGCGTTGATTAGGTGGGCGGGGCCGGCCTGGGCGCCGAACAGGGTGAAGTCGATGAGATGCGTGAGGCGGGTTACGGGGAACCAGTTGGCGGCGTCGTGCGAGGTGAGCGCCCAAATCAGGTTGGGGAATGAGAGCGGACGGCCGGTGTAATCGGGATCGTCGAAATTGATGAAGTCGAAGGTGGCGGAGCGGGCGTAGACGAGAAGGGTAACGGCGAAGAGCGCGAGGTAAATCGGAAGTACGGAAGGGGAGGCAGGAGCGGGGACCGGGAGCTTCGGCCGCTGGGCGGCGCGGATGGGCACAGAATCGATTCTAGCGGGGAAAGGGAAACGCAGAAGTCAGGAGTCAGGAGTCGAGGAAGTCAGAATGGTCGTGATGTACATGTTCGTAAATGACTGGTTGGGCTGGGTTTGAGATTGGCAGGCATCGGTCACTTGCGCGACCGATGCCTGCCTCAGGGCTTTGCGGGAGCCTAGAACTTCACCTTTACTGAGAGCTGCAGGGCGCGGCCGCTGGTGTTCCAGCCGTTGACGCCGGTGCCGCTGCTGACGGTGCCGGTGATGAAGCCGAAATTCGTACTCGTTAAGTCGGTATTCGGGTTACTGAAGATCGGCGTATTGGTCAGGTTGAGCGCCTCGCCGCGGAATTGGAGCGAACGGCGTCCTTCCGCGCCCAAGGAAAAGATGCGCGTAACGCCTGCGTCGATACGGAATTCGCCAGGGCCGCTGGCGACTGCGCGGCCGAGTGCGCCCCAGGTTCCGGTGATCGGCTCGACGAAGCTGCCGGTGGAGAACCAGGGGTTGCCGGTGTTGATGCCGTGCAGGATCTGCAGGGGAGCGATCAGGTTCGGCGTTTCGGTGTTGCCCGTGGCATTGATGAGCGAGCCCTGGCCGGTGAAGGTGAGGGGCTGACCCGTGCGCGCGGTCAGGATGCTGGTGATCTTCCAGCCGCCGATGATCTGCGAGCCGACGCCATGCGCAAGGAAGTGCTTGTTGGGCCCGAAGGGCAGCTCATACTGCATGCTCTGCACGAGATTGAGCGTGCGGTCCCAATCGGCGCGCGCGTAGTTGCGTTGGAAGTTGATATACCACCGCGCAGGGCCGCCGTCATCGCCAGATTGATAGTCCATGGCCTTTTGCCAGGTGAATGCGTTGGTCATCATGAAGCCGCCAGCGAAGACGTGATCGACCTTGGCCTCAAGAGCGTTGAAGCTGGACGAAAAGCCCTGGAAGAACTCCGTAGTTGCAACCTGACGGCCATAAGTGGGGAACTCAGGCTGGCCGTTGGCGCCCGCGCCGACGATGAAGCCTGCGTTCATGTTCCACATGAGGTTGGTATCTACGCCGTGGCTGCCGACGTAGCCTACATCCAGTGTCCAGTTGTGCGGCAGCATGCGCTGCAGTGCGATATTCCACTGAATGATGTAGGGGTTCTTGTAGTTCTGCGGAATGTAGAAATACTGCTGCGTGTTGTTGGGGTTGGTGATGATGCCGTTCGAGGGGACCACCACTGCCTGCGGCGTGGGGACGCCGGTCTGGAAGGTAGCGACCTGACCAGCTGGATAGATCGCCGCAGTACTGTTCTGGTAAGTGCCGCCGACGGGATTGTAGCCGTTGTTGGAACGGACCGGGAAGTTGAAGGCGTACGTGTTGTCCGGGAACGAGGTGTAGCTGAGACCGAGGCCGGCGCGGACCACGGTTTTGTCCGTGATGCGATAGGCGGTGCCGACGCGAGGAGCGAGGAAGTGCAGGTGGTTTTCCATTCCCATGTCGGAAGGATTGCCGCCAATACCTGCCAAAACCAGAGTGTTGTTCGTCGGAATGTAGTTGGAGAAGCCGCCCGGGAACTGAGGAGTGAACGGGGGGTAGATTTCCCAGCGAAGGCCGAGATCGACGGTCCAACGAGGCGAAATCGCCCAGCGATCGCCAACGAAGCTGAAGATCTGAGTGGCGCGGAGGGCAGGGAAGTAGGTATTCACGTCGCGGCCGACGAAGTTCGGCAGGTCAAGCAGGAATTCCGCCATGTAGTTGGCGATACCAATGCTGCTATAGGTGCAGAGGCCGGCCGAGTTGAGAGTACAGAGCGCGGTGGTATCGCCCTGTTCGAAATTGAAGACGCCGCGCGGGCTGTAGGTCTGATCCTGGAGCAGGGCGTCGCGGATGCGGCGGATATCGACGCCGAACTTGAAGGTGTGATTGCCGTGGATCTTGGTCCAGGTGTTGACGAAGTCGATGTTGGCCTCGGCGCGCGTCCAGGGGAGGCTGGCGGAGTAACCCAGCAGGTCGCCGGTGCTGTAATCGGTGATGTTGATGCCCGTCATTCCGGTGGTGAACTGATTGAGGTTCACGCCGGGGATGCCGAGTTGGGTGGAGTCGTTGAGGCCGTAGTCGGACTGCTGTGCGACGTTGTTGTAGTACGCTACGCCGACGCGGAAGTTGCCAATCAGCGTGGGCGAGAAGGTACGGTCGTAGTTAATTCCGGTGCTGAAGGTGCGTTGGGTGCCGGTGCCTTCGAATGCGCCCTGCGCGGGGCCGCCGTAGACGCCGAATTCGGGAGCCTGGAAGATGACCGGCTTTTCGAAGCTGAAACGAACGCTGAATCGGTCCTTATCGGTGGCTTGCCAATCGACCTTGGAATCGATGTGATCCATCGTCTTGGTGAACGGAAGGAGGGCGAAGTAGTCGTTGTTCTGGCCAATCGCAGTGACAGGCTCGTTGGTGCCGGGCAGGAGCTTCAGCAGCGCGGCCGAAACCGGGTTGATGCGGTTGGCGGGAATGATGTTATTCGGGAACGCCTGGCGGTTCGCGCCGGTAACGGGATCGCCTGTGTTGGGATCGTAAACTATGTTTTCCGTGAAGCCGTTGGCGCCGTTGCTAAGATCGCCTGCGCGGAAGGGGGCGGTCGGAATCGTGGTCTGATTCGCGTTGGCTTCGTGGTCCATCGTGCGCTGGTAGAGGCCGAAGAAGAAGATTTTGTTCTTCTTGATGGGGCCGCCGATGTAGCCATTCACCTGGTTGTAAGCGATGTGGCCGACGCTGGGGTTGAAGAAGAGACGCGCGTCGAAAGCACTGTTCTGCAGGTATTCGGAAGCGCCGCCGTGAATCTGATTGGTGCCGGATTTGATCTGCACATTGACGACGGCGCCGGTGCCGCGGCCGAGTTCGAGATCGTGATTACCGGTGGAGGCGTCGATCTGTTGGATGGAATCGGCGGGCGTGATGAGGATCTGCAGCAGACCGGTGCGCTCGTTGTTGTCGATGCCCTCAATCTGATAGTTGTTCGACATGCGCGGCTGGCCGTTAGTGTTCATCTGCAGCGAACTGGACGCGTTGAAGAACTGCGAGTGCTGTTCGGTGGGATCGGTGGTGCCGGGCACGAGCGTGAGCAGGTTTTGGAAATTACGGTTCATGCCCATCGGGAGATCTTCGACAGAGACCTGCGGGATGGTGGTGGTCACGTCGGCGCGATCGGCTTTCAGAACCGGAGCCGACGCGGAGACTTCAATAGTTTCAGTGATGTTGCCTGGAGAAAGCTGCATATCGACGCGGGCCGTGGTATCGACGGCGACGTCGATGTTGCTGCGGACGTCTTTCTTGAAGCCCGTCATTTCGACGGAGACTTCATAGCGTCCCGGCGGGATATTGAGCAAGTTAAAATTGCCGCTGTCATTGGACATCACCGTGTGAGCGACGCCCGTATTCATTTCTGTGATCGTTACCTTGGAATTGGCGACGACGGCTCCGGACGCATCGGTCACGGTGCCTGTAATTGACGCGCTTACTGCCTGGGCAAACGTGATGCCAGCAGAAAGTGCGACGAACGCGAAGAGAACAAGAATCTTACGGAGACTCTGCATTTTACCCCTAGCCTTCCCTATCGTTTTATTACGTACCCTCTAAAGACTGTTGAGATTATATGCGACCCCACGCGCGTGTTCAAGCGGAAAAATGGCGTATTTGGGCCTATTTACAGGGGTCTGGCGATCTATGGATTGGCGTATCAATACCGCGGAAGCTCCCAATTTTCATCTGCAAACGCTTGCACCATTGTCGAGCAATGCTTCGGCGGTGGGGAGAAGATCGGTGGTTGGAAAGAACAGGGCCTCGGGTACGCGGTCCGGGTACTAGCCAGGATGGAATCCGGACCAGGTGTTCGCGTGGAACGAGGGCCGGGTAGGAGCAGGCGAGGAGCGAAAGGTGGCGGATCCAGTGGGGTGGAATACCGAGGAGTCGCATCGCACTCGGAGTGTCCGAGGATTGCGCGTATCGGCCGGAGAGTGGAACTCGAAAGAGCCCGCGAGCCACTTGGCGTGTGACTCGCGGGGCAAGGGGAGCAGCTTACTGACCGAGAGTGAAGTTGATCGTGATCTGCGTCGAGACCGCGATCTGTTTGCTGTTGAGGTATGTGGGTTGATACTTCCAGAGTCTGACGGCGTCGACTGCGGCCGGGACCAGCGTGGGGTCGCCGCTAATTGGTGTTACGGAATCGACGGAGCCGGTCTTATCGATGATCACGTTCAACAGGACTTGGCCCGAGACGCCAGCGGCTCTGGCGGCCGGCGGGTAAATGGGCGGCACGCTGGAGAAGAGCTTGGCTGCCTGGACGCGTCCGCCTACGGTGATCACGGAAGGCTCATCGAGGGTGGCATGCGGCTGGCCTTGCGCGAGCTGCGAATTCTGGCCCGGCGGCGGGGGTGGCGGAGGCGGCGGGGGTGGCGCCTGGACTTTCGGTAATTCGAGCGCGTCGGAATCGGGTGGCGGCGGAGGGTTGAGCGCGACCTCGCGTTTGGCGGCGAGCGCTTTTGACACCCAATCATTCGCGGTGGCGAGCGCTTGATCGGCCTGTGCCGGCGTGTCCGCCATTCCGGCTTGGAGGCGATAGAGAAGGTTGAGGTACGCCATCGCGTCGGAGTAGTTGGGATCGATTTGAAGCGCGACCTGGAGCATGCGGAAGCCCTCCTCGATGTCGGCGCTGTGTTTGGTCTTGAATGCCTGGCGCAGCGCAGCGTCGGTGATCTGGCCTTGCTCCTGCATAGTCATTCCCGCGGCGCGGTGGGCGGCGGCGAAATCGGGATAGGTGATGGACCAATCGATGAAGCCCGCGGTGTAGTAGCCGACGGTGCTCTTGAGATTGGCCTGGATGTCTTTGAGCGCCCAATCGTGAGCCTCACCCCACTGCTTGGCGCGGAGCAGGAGATCGATCATGGAGTTGATGGCATCGGCGTTTTGGGGATCGATGGCGAGCGCATCCTGATATTGCTGTTTGGCCAGAGCGACGACCGGGTTCGAGGGGTCGGAGCCGGGAATGTACTGGGCTGTGAGCGCGCGGGCGAAGTCAAGCTTGGCCTTGATGTTGCTTGGTTCGAGTTGAACGGCGCTCTGGAAGCTGGAGGCTGCAGCGGGGTAGTTGCCCTGACGGTAGGCGTCGACGCCAGCTTTGAGGAGGTCTGTTACGCCACTTTGTGCGCGCGCCGTAAGCGCAAGGTTGGAGGCGGCGAGCGCGCAGAATACAAGGGCTGCGAGGCTCGAGACCAGGAGAAGGCGAGCGCGGCGGTGATTTTGCGGCGCGGGCTGGACTAAGCGGCGGATGCGTTCTTCGAGATTTTCGCCATCGAGGACGCCCAGCGCGTGCGCGGGACGCGCGGGCGCCAGCATAGCTTCGGCGATGAGCACGATGGAGCGGGCGTAGGCGGCGGGTGCGATGAGCTTCCGCGTGACGAGATCGTCGCAGGCCATTTCGCGGGCGCGTTCGACGCCGCGGCGGATGAGCCGGATGGCGGGGTGGAAGCCTACGGGCAGGCAGAGAAGTTCGAAGAGGAGGTTGCAGGCGAAATCGCGGCGTGCGATGTGGGCGAGCTCGTGACCAAGCGCGGTGGTGAGAACCTCTTCGGAGGTTTCGGCGCGCATGGAATCGGGGAGGATGACGGCGCCGGCGACCGTAAGCGGTCCCGAGATGCGGCTGGAGAAGAGAAGCTGGGCGCCGCGCTGATCGAAGGACTCGAGGCAGCGATTCCAGACGGCGCTGAGGGGCTCGGGAAGTTCGAGGGGCCGGGCGCTGCGACGGATCGCAATGGTGCGGATGGATGCGGCGAGGAAGCGGGCGAAGGTAAAGAGAATGAGACAGAGATAGAGGCCCGCCAGCACGAGCGTGGTGGCCGTGGCGAAGGAGATAATGCGCGACGAACGATCCGCGGCGCGGCTATCGGACTCGGCTTTCGCCGACTGCGCATGAACGATGACACGGGCGGGGCCACGCCACACAGTAGTCGGGAGATTCGCGTCCAGCGCCGGGCTATCGATGGCGGAGCTTGTCCCTGCGAAAGCTAACTCCGAGGCGAGGCTGCGCTGTTCGCTGGCAAGTGGCGCCAGGACTGCGGCGGCAAGGGCGACGACCCATACGGCGTGCCGGTAAGCGGCGGGGGCATGGCGCAGAAGACGGCACGCGAGCGCGGCGACGGCAGCAATGATGGCGATTTGCCAGAGCGCGTTGATGAAATAGGTGAGCAGGTAGCGGCTAATCGTTTCCATGAGTTTCCTCCTCGGCGCGCCGGATGATTTCCTGGATTTGCGCCAGTTTTTCGGGGGTTAGGTGACGGGTTTCGACCAGGTTCAGCACGAGATCATCGGCGGAACCGCCAAAGAAGCGATCAAGCATGTCGCCGACGGCCTGGGTGACGGCCTTTTGACGGCTGAGAACGGGGCGATAGATGTAGGCGCGGTCTTTGAGCTGCCGCTTGACCTTGCCTTTGCGGTGCAGGATGTTGAGCATGGTTTGGACAGTGGTGTAGGCGAGTTCGCGTCCGTGCATGCGGTCCTGGACGCTCTGAACGTTGGCAGGACCGGTCTCCCAGAGAACGTTCATGATTTCGAGCTCGAGCGGCGTTAACTGCGACGATGGGTTTTTCTGTTTGGGCAACGCTCCTCCTAAACACTTAGGAGTATGCGGCAGGCAACGGCGCGTTGTCAACTAAAAGTTTAGGAGGGTGGAATGATTTGGGATGGGGGAGGTAGGAGTTGAGGGTTGGAAGACAGGAGTTAGGAGCTAGGAGTTAGGAGGGGCGCGTCTGAGAGGCGGATTCAGCGGCGGCTGCACAGTTCGCTGAGTGCGCGAAGGATCGGTAGGAATGCGGCGTGCGAACACGGTCAGCATGGGAATTTAAAGTGAAGCCCCAACTCCTTGGCGCGGAGTTGGGGCGAACTTGCGGATAGAATGTTTCAGCCTGAACAGGCGGGTGGGCGCCCGCCCGATGTGCGCCAGTCTACTGCTTGGGCTTCGTGTTCGCCGAGCCGATGAGCCGTGTTTCTTTGGTGGCGCAACTAATCTGCAGGTCGTATCCGTTTGGCGTCGTGGTGTGATAGCTCTGATACGCCGACTGGTGCATCTCAATGGAGCCTCCCGTATCGGGCCGGGCGCGGAGACTTCGCTTCTCCAAAGCCTCCTTGACGGCGTCGGCATCCCACGGTTGCACGCCGAATGAGATGTGATTGATGCGGATGTTTCGCGGGCGCGCTTTGCCGTTCGCGGGCGGCTTGCCGAAATTTGGATCGTTGGGATTGCCGCCGCGGATGAGGGCGTCTCCGACGTCGCCCATCAGCACCTCCTCCTGGCTGCCTTCGTCGAAGGTGCCCTCCCAACCGATCAGGTTGCGGAAATAGGACACAGTGGCTTTGTAGTTGGTGGCGGCGTAGGAAAAGTGATCGAGCCACACGGTTTTCCAATTCGTCGCCTCGAACGGTAATTCCACTTCGAGTTTGGCGGTGGCGGGCGTTTTGCGCGCTTTGACCAGGCCGTTGGTGTTGCCGAGTTGCACATCGAACCCGTCCGGATCTTTGACGTGAAAGCTCTGGAATGCGCCGTTATTGTCGGCTACCGGATTGAGATCGCGTTTGCGGAGTTCCGCCTCAACGGTCTTGGTGTTCCAAGGCTCGATGGCATAGCCGATGCCGTCTACAACTGCGGTTTTCTGGTCCTCTGGAGCGGCTTTGAAGATGGCTGAACCCCAGTCGCCGATATCGAGGATGGCCTGCTTGCCGTCGTCGCTGCGCAGCTTCCAGCCCATCAGGGCGATATAGAACGCGGCTTCCTTGCGGTAATCGGGAACTTGAAACGAGATGTGTTCGAGGGCGACCGTCTTCCAGCCGGTAGGCGGGAAGAGCGGCTTGATGGGAGCCGTTGCCATTTCCTTCGACATCGGGCAACGCGGGGTATTGTAGCCATTTTGGCATTGGCCCTGAGCAAATAGGGACGCGGCGAAGGGTGCGCCGGCAGCCGAGACTCCCAAGGTACGCAGGATATTGCGACGGGTTCGCAGGTTTGACATATGGGAACAAATTATATCGTAGCCCGCCGGAGCGCATTTCTTAGCTCCCTCGACTGAATTCGGGAGCACCGCTGGTTTGTGCGTGTTTGAGCGGCAGGCGATAGCGAGGTTACGCCGGGGCTGATCGGGGCACAGGGTGTTGTGGCCGTTTGGCTATACTGCGAAAAGGAGGCGCCGGATGGATTTAGAAGAGCCGGTGTTTCAAGATCGAAGGGACGCCGGGAGGCAGCTTGCAAAGGAGCTGGCGGCGTATCGGAATCGCAACGATGTAGTGGTGCTGGCCTTGCCGCGCGGGGGAGTGCCGGTGGCGTTTGAGGTAGCGCGGGAATTGGGCGCGCCGCTGGACGTTTTTTGCGTGCGCAAGCTGGGGGCGCCCGGCCAGGCGGAGTTGGCGATAGGCGCGATTGCGAGCGGCGGCGTGACGGTGATGAATGAAGACGTGCTGCGGATGCTACGGCTGACGGCCCAAGATGTGGAGGCGGCCGCGGCGTATGAGGCGGCGGAGTTGGAACAAAGTGAACGAGAGTATCGTGGCGCGGCTCCGGGTGTGGAAGTGGCGGGGCGTACGGCGATTGTGGTCGATGACGGACTGGCAACGGGCGCGACGATGCGCGCGGCGGTGAAGGCGTTGTGGCAACGGAATGCGGCCAAGGTTGTGGCGGCGGTTCCGGTGGGCGCGCCGAGAAGTTGCCAGGATTTGGAGGAGCTGGTGAATCAGTTAATCTGTTTGTACCGCCCGGAGCAGTTCCGCGCTGTCGGCGAATGGTACCACGACTTTTCCCAGACCACCCGCGAAGAAGTGAGCCGTCTCCTGCGAAAAGGCAACCGAAATTTCGGACGTAACGTCACACAAGTACTACAATAAGAGCACTGGAGTATCCCATCCTCATGAATGTGCGAATCGGCGCAATCCTTTTAGGATTCGCAGTTTCTGTTTCCGCAGTTGCCAATGAACCTTCGCTGGTTCGACCCAAAGCTGGAAAAGTCGAGACGATGCCCGAAAGCCAGGTGAAACCTGGAATGAAGGCTACGGCTTGGACTGTGTTTCAGGGCACGCAGCCTGAGCCGGTTCCGATTGAGATTGTCGGCATTTTGAAAAATCAGTGGGGTCCCAAGCAGGACATCATTGTGGGAAAGATGGGCGGCAAGGCAGTCCGCACAGGCGTCGCTGGGGGAATGAGCGGCAGCCCGGTGTACATCGACGGCAAATTGATTGGCGCGGTGGCGCTGCGCATGAGCGTGTTTTCGCCGGACGCGATTTGCGGGATTACACCGATCGATCTGATGCTCGAAATCAACGATTACGATAAGTCCCGGCCGGAAGATGCGAAGACGCCGGACAAGATTCCGACGACGCCGAACCGTCAGGTGGCGGTGGACAGCCCGATGCTGCAGCAGTTGGTGGCGGCTGGTGGCGGTGGACCGGCGCTGGGACAAATGCCGAACTTCGTGCCGATCGAAACACCGCTGACGTTTGCGGGATTTAAAGAGAGCGTGCTGCGCAATTTTGGTCCCCTGTTCAACCAGTTGGGAATTGCGGTGGCGCAAGGCGGCGCGGCCACGACGGGAAGTACGCTCGAGACGACGAAACCGGCGCCGGGATGGCAGAGTTCGCTGAGCCCGGGACAGACGGTGGCGGGCGTGCTGGTGGATGGCGACATGAGCGTTAGCGGCGCCGGAACGGTGACGTATAACGATGGACACCGCGTGCTGGCATTTGGGCATCCGTTCTTCAACCTGGGGCCGATGGATATGCCGATGACGCGCGGCGACGTGATTCTGACGTTGGCCTCGACGTATCAGCCGAACAAGATGATCAACGCGACCGATATCGTCGGCGCGCTGCACCAAGACCGCCATAGCGGAATTGAGGGCGTGCTGGGCGCGGAATCGCACATGGTCCCGGTGAGTATGAAGGTGCGGTCGCTGGGCGGCAAAGAGGCTGTGGAGCGGGAGAAGGATTTCCACTTCAACGTATTTGTGCACCAGAAGTGGACGCCATATTTGATGATGCTGTCGCTTTACAACTCGCTGTCGGAGTTGAACGACCTTTCGGACGAAGGTACGTATCGCCTGGCGGGCACGGTAGAGATGAACGGCGGGCAGAAGGGCCTGGAGCTTTCAAACATGCAGAGCTCCGGCGAAATGATGCCGGCGCCGATGGCCTTGGCGGGATGGTTCGGCGACAAATTCAACAAACTGTATTTGAATAATCTGGCGGCGCCGGATGTGAAGCGCGTGAACGTGACGGTGGATTTGATTCCGGAGCGGCGCGTGGCGACGATCGATAACGCCTGGGTAGGCGATGCGGATGTGCGGCCGGGCGATACGGTGCCCATGAAGGTGTTCCTGCGGCCCTATCGTGGCGAGATGCTGGAGCGCGACTTCACGGTGAAGGTGCCGGCCGGTTTGACGAAGGGCGAGCACCGGATTCTGTTGAGCGACGCGGATACGCTGAACCGGATGCAGAACATCGCGGGAATTGTGAACCATTACTTGAATATTCCCGAGACGGTATCGCTGATCAATCAGGAGCGCACCAATAACCGGCTGTATGTGTCGTTGGTGGAATCGAGCCCGACAGCGTATGTGGATGACAAGACGCTGCCGAGCCTGCCATCGTCGGTATTGAACGTGATGCAGGCGGGCCGCGCGCCGACGCGCACGGTTTTGACTTCGCCCGATACGGCCACGGAGGAGACCTCGCTGCCCTTCGACTACGTGGTGAACGGAAGCTATACGCTGCGCCTGCACGTGAAGTAGACGCGTAGGACGGAGCCCAGGATTTCTAACGAGCGCGGCTGGAAACGGCCGCGCATTGTCCGCTACAAATTCAGGAAAGACATGAAGCACCCGAGACGCCGCCTAGCGGCCATTGTTTTAACCACGGCCGCCGCATTGAGCGCGAGCCAAACGCATACCTGGAGCCAAGGGGACTACGCCGACTTCGAGAAAGGCGTGATCAAGAATCTTTCGGTGCGCAGCGACGGGCTGCTGACGCTGGCGCCGCATTCGCGAGAGCTGGTGGACACATCGGCGCCGTATTTGTGGGCGCTGGCGCAGGATTCGAAGGGCAATCTCTATACGGCGGGCGCCGGGGCGAAGATTTTCCGCGTGTCGCCGGATGGAAAGACTGCCGAGAAGCCGAAGCCGATTGCGGATCTGGATGCGCTGGGCATACAGGCGCTGGCAGTGGACTCGCGCGACCGGCTGTACGCAGCGACAGCCCCAGATGGCCGGATTTACCGCATCACGGGGAATGCGAAGCCCGAGGTTTTTTACGAACCGAAAGCGAAATACATCTGGTCGATGGTTTTCGATGGCCAGGGCAATCTGTTTGTGGCGACCGGAGACCCGGGCGCGATCGATCGCGTGACTCCGGACGGCAAGGGCAAAGTCTTTTTCCAGACGGCGGAGACGCAT
>DATAUH010000166.1:0-8960 GCA_036268375.1 Bryobacteraceae bacterium
GTTAGTGGAGAAGACGAGCATTACGAAGAGAGTGTTTGTAACACAAGAGATTTTGCGGATGGATCGCCGCATCTTTCCCCCAATCCGCGCGGCGATAGCGCTAGGCGCCGCGATTTCTGTATTGTAGCGTTGGGCCAGACAATCAACGGAACCTGTGCGGTGGAACGTTGGATCATTCCTCATAGGAGAGGCATGCGCTCGGCTTCGATAGTAAACGCTTGGGCGCGAGGATGCATTAACGTTCGAGTCTCATCTTGATAACGTCCCTGATTTGTTCACGTCTATGGCAACAGTATCGATGCTTGAGGAGCCATGCGCATAAAACTTGCTGTGATCGCCCTGTTGTTTTCGTCTCCGAGTGCTGCCGGGCCCAAGAGCCTGGACCTTGGCGGGTTGGTGATTGTCCTGTCCGATGCGCCGACTGCGCAGATCTTTCACATCGTGGACCAGCTGTCGCAGTGGGAGATCTATTCCCACAAACAGTACTCCCGGTGGGCCGACTCGACCAAATTGCTGGATGAGAGAGATCGTGAATTGCTCCTGCAGCATGCCAAGATGCGCAAGCAGCGGGGCTCGGGACACGGATTTGAGCAGACGTTCCTGGTGGACGACTCCATCGAGAATGCAGCTATCAAAGGCGTCGCCGAGGGATTTTTACCGAGCGATGAGGCAAATGCGGAGCGCGACATTTTGCTTCACTTCGCGCCAAAGTTGCAGCCACTTTTGCGCGAACGTCAGGGGGAAATCGACCGCCTGAAGCAACGACTGGAGTCCGAGCAAATGCGATTAACGCCGACTGTCCGCCAACTGGCGCGGTTTGCGGAGGTGAAAGATCCACCGACCGTGACCGTTTTCCTGGTGTCCAATACGGAAGAGAGAAGCGGCGGGGGCGAGGCAAACGGAGGACGATTGGTGATTGAGGTTCCATCGCCGGATGCGATTGGCGCCCTGCTTCATGAGTCACTCCACCAACTGCTGCGGCCGCAGCAGGCGCTTATCCGATCGGCAGCGGAGACGGCGGCACTTGATTTCACGGTGCTGAATGAGGGGATCGCTTATGCTTTATATCCGGGAATCACCGGGGAGACGGACGGGGGTGACCGACTGATCGAACAACTCGTGACCATGCAATTGCGGGGTGTCCCAACTACGGACCGCTATCTACAGTTCGATTTGATGGCGGCCGTGATTCGTCCGCTACTTAGGACTGCCCTGGCCCAGAACGAGACGATCACCGCGTTCCTTCCTAAAGCCATCGCCAAATGGCGCAGCATAACGCCCAAGTAGTTCCTATCATCGTAAAAGCGAAACGGCCGCTTTTAACGGTGCTTCCAATCGATTCCTACTTTGGCATCGCCGTAGGAACCGGTGATGTCAAACGGAATGATACGCTCATGGTTGCGTTTCTTAAATAGCGGAGTAACTACTTTGAGTAGAAACGATTTGAAACCGGTAGTTGCGTCCGATATATGGCCGCGCGTGTCTAACTGGCCATGCAGGTCGACCTGGTGAGCTACTAAGTCGTAACTGCCATGGATGGTGGCGTCGGCGCCCGGAACTTGAAACCTGCCGTTCGAAATATGGGCCACCCCGGAACGCATCTGAACGCCCCCACGGACATTTGCCAGCACGGTTAGCGGGTCTTCTTCCATTTGTTTTTTCTTCTCTCCTTGCGCGCTTTGGCTGACGCGGTCCACTGTATCTTGCGTGGTTCCGCTGGTGAAGCGGCTATTGCTCAGGCCGAAGACGAGGTCCATGCGAATTTTGCGTAAGAATTTTTCCGGTCCTGGAGGCCAGACGAAAGTGCCATTGGCGGTAGTGTTACCGCTCATGCCGGGCTCGCCCGTGGAGAATAAATAGAGGAGGTCTTCTACCCGACCCTGCGGGACCGCGACTTGAAAGTGCGCCGTTTTGGCGGAAGCGCCGGCGGTGGCCGCGATGTCGCCGCGTACTTCGACGCGGGTGCGACGGAAGGCGGCGACGGCGGGGTTCAACTGCACGTCACCGTTGGTTCCGTTGACGACTGCGTTGTAAGTTGCGGAGACGGGAAGCGCATGGTCGCTGCCATCAATGCGGAAGCCATCCACGTCTACCTTGCCATGAGTTTCGATTTGACTCAACGGGCCATGAAACTCGCCGCTGGCTTTGGCGACGCCGTAGAGGCTGCGGAAGTGACTTAGTTGAACGTTTTCGTAAGTGTACTTACCTGATACTTGAGTTGCGCCTATGTTATCCGGGTTCCAGGGACCGAAAGTGCCCTGGGCGTAAATGACGCCGGGCGGCACGGAGTTGGTGAGCGTGGCGCGATAGGCCATCGGCTTACCGAAACCGACTCCGCCGATCGCAAGCTTATCGACCTTTAGAACATACGGGGATTTCGGTTCGTCGCGGCGAATGAATTCGAGCACAGCGCCATCGGCGACGATCTTTTCGATGGCGACGTTCTTTGCGTCAGACGAGGTGTTCAGGGCGACGTGCTCCGAACCTTCATCCGGATTCTTCGGCGCGACCAGCATGTGCATGCCGACGACGCGTACGAGCGCGAGACGTTTCGGAGATCCGAAGAGTCCGGCCAGACTGCCGCGAATCTCCAGCCGATCAACCGTGATGATCGGTGAGAGATTGGGATGTTTATGGCGCAAAAAACGCACGCCCACAGCATTGCAGCCGGGAGGAAAATACGAGGTCGAGAATGTACGAATTTCAACCGGCCGGCCGGTGGCCTCCTCGAGCGCCTGCGTGATCACCTCCCGATTGAACGGCCAGAACTTCGCGAGCACCAGGATTCCTGCGAGGCAGAGCGCGCCGACAACGCCCAGAGAAATCCAGAGCCATTTCCAAGGCGTGCGGTGGCGCACCGCAGCGGCAGGCTGTTCGACCAACATGCCAGACACGTGGCAATTTGAGGGCCAAGGCGCGGACCGACGCAGCGATACCGGCGTCGCTTATGCCGGGGTGACTTCGGGAGGCCTCGGCTCATGGCCGCGTTTGTAGACCAGAATGGTGCGGCGGAATTCGAGAACTACCGTGCCGTCCTGCTTGAAGCCGGTGGATTTGATTTCGACCAGGCCCATGTGCGGCCGCGATTTCGATTCGCGCTTGGTGAGGATGGTGGTTTGCGCGTAGATAGTGTCGCCTTCGAAGACGGGAGCGGGCATGCGCACTTCGTCCCAACCGAGGTTGATGGCATATTGCGAGATATCGCCGACGCTGAGGCCGGTGACGAGCGCGAGGGTAAAGGTGGAGTTGACTAGCGGCTTGCCGAACTCAGTTTGCGCGGCGTAGTGCGAATTGAAGTGAATGGGGTTGGAGTTAGCGGTGAGCAGCGTGAACCAGATGTTATCGGTGCTGGTGACTGTGCGGCCGAGGCTGTGGCGAATTAGTTCGCCGACGACGAAATCTTCGTAACAACGGCCGCTCATGATTTTTGCTCCAGTGGCTTGGGTTGTTCCATTAACTTGGCTTGCGGCATCATTTGAGCTTGCGCGAGAGTGACGCGCGCAAGGCGGATATTAGCGGCATCGATCATCTTGCCGTCGAGACTGACGGCGCCCTTGCCTTCGGAGGCGGCGCGCTCGCAGGCTTCTACGATGCGGCGCGCGTGGGCGATTTCGTGAGTCGACGGACCAAGGATGGAATTGACGACCGTAAGTTGGCTGGGATGGATGCACTGTTTGCCATCGAAGCCAAGAGCACGGGCGATGCGACAGGAGCGCTCGAGGCCGGCGGTGTCTTTGAAGCCGGCGAAAGGACCGTCCATGCAGCGGAGGCCGTTGGCGCGCGCGGCGGCGACGATGGTTTGCATGACGGAGTGCCAGCGATGGCCGGGATAGAGCGCGTCATTGTCATCGAATTCGCCGATGCTCGACATGGGCATGTGCATGGAGGCGGCGAAATCGCCGGGGCCGAAGATGAGAGCTTCGAGGCGCGGAGAAGACTGCGCGATTTCGCGTGCGTTGAGGAAGCCGGCGGCGGTTTCGACTTGCGCTTCAATGCCGATGGGGCGCGTGAAACACTGCGCGGTTTCGATTTGCGTAAGGAGCGTGTCGAGAAAGCCGACTTCGCGAGCGGAGTTGGCCTTGGGCAACATGACGCAGTCGATGTTGGCGCCAGCGGGCTCGACGACTTCTATCACATCGCGATAGGCGAAGTGGGTGTCGAGGCCGTTGATGCGGAACATGCGCATGCGAGTGCCGAAATCGAGCTCGCGGAAGGCGCGGGCGACGTTGGCGCGGGCGGCGGGCTTTTCGTCGAACGAAACGGCGTCTTCAAGATCGATGCAGACCGCGTCGGCAGGGCTTTTAGCGGCCTTCTGAATCATGTCCCAGCGCGAAGCGGGCACGAAAAGCATGCTGCGCTCGAGGCGCGCGGGCTTCATTCAATCCTCCATTCCGAGTTCGGCCAAGACTTCGCGCGTGTGCTCTCCCAACTCGGGGACACGGCCCATGGCGGACGGCGCATTCTGCAAATTATGCGGCGGAAAGAGCGCGCGCAGGGGACCAGCGGACGAATCGACAGTGGTCCAGCGGTGGCGCGCGGCGAGTTGCGGATGATTGGCGGCGTCGGCCGTGCTGTTCAATGAGGCATTGGGAATGCCGACGGCTTCGAGACGGCTGAGAACTTCGGCGCGCGGAATGGTAGAGAGGCGCGACTCGATGGTGGCATCAAGCTCGCGGTAGTTGCGGACGCGGTCAGCGTTGATGGCGAAGCGGGAATCGGTGGCGAGATTCGGAAGGCCCAGCACGTCGGGACAGAGGCGCTGCCATTCGCGTTGGTTCTGAATACCGAAGAGGATGACGCCGTCGGAGCAAGGGTAGGCGCCGTAGGGAGCAATCATGTTGTGGCGGAGGCCATTGCGCGGAGGCGCATCGCCGGTTCCCATCCAGACGTACATGGGCGGCATCATCCACTCGGTGAGACATTCGAGCATGGAGATATCGATGCGGTCGCCGATGCCGGTACGTTCGCGCGCGAAGAGGGCGGCGAGGATCGACGAATAGGCGTAGAAGCCAGACGTGATATCGGCGATGGAGACACCGACCTTTGCAGGCGCGTCGGGCGTGCCGGTGAGACTTACGACGCCGGATTCGGCTTGGACAAGAAGGTCGTAGGCTTTCTTGTCGCGGTACGGGCCGTCGGGCCCGTAGCCGGAAATCCCGCACCAGATGAGGCGCGGATTGCGCGTGGAGAGTTCTTCGTAGCCGAGGCCGAGGCGTTCGACTGCGCCGGGGACGAGGTTGTGCAGGAAGACATCGGCGCGATCGAGGAGTTTGGCGCACGCTTCCCGTCCGCGTTCGCTTTTGATGTCGAGAGCGACGCTGCGCTTGCCGCGATTGAGCCAGACGAAGTAAGCGGAGAGGCCGTTGACTGCGGAATCATAGGAGCGAGCGAAATCGCCACCGTCGGGGCGTTCGATTTTGACGACGTCGGCGCCGAGGTCGGCGAGTTGGCGCGAGCAGAAAGGGGCGGCGACCGCCTGCTCCAGCGCGACAACACGCAGACCGCTAAAAGGAAGTGTGGACATTCAGAAGGACCGGGGCAGGCCGAGGACATGCTCGGCAAGGTACGACAGTATCAGATTGGTGGAGACGGGCGCGACTTGATAGAGGCGTGTTTCGCGGAACTTGCGCTCGACATCGTACTCGGCGGCGAAGCCAAAACCACCGTGGGTCTGCAGGCAGACATTGGCGGCCTCCCAGGATGCATCCGCCGCAAGCATCTTGGCCATGTTCGCTTCGGCGCCGCAGGGGGCGCCTTCGTCGAAGAGGCGGGCGGCTTCGTAGCGCATGAGGTCGGCAGCGCGGACGTTGGCGTAGGCGCGCGCGATGGGAAACTGGATGCCTTGGTTTTGGCCGATGGGACGGTCGAAGACGACGCGCTCACTGGCGTAGCGGCGGGCTTTGTCGGTGAACCAGAAACCGTCGCCGATGCACTCGGCGGCGATGAGGATGCGCTCGGCGTTCATGCCGTCGAGGATGTAGCGGAAGCCCTTGCCTTCGTCGCCGATCAGATTTTCAGCGGGGATTTCGAAGTTGTCGAAGAAGACTTCATTGGTCTCGTGGTTGACCATATTTGTGATGGGACGAAGCGTGAGCCCTTTAGCTTCGCCACGCAGATCGACCAGAAAGACGGAGAGGCCTTCGGTTTTGCGTGCGACCTCGGCGAGTGGCGTGGTGCGCGCAAGCAGCAGCATGAGGTCCGAATGCTGGACGCGCGAGATCCAGACTTTTTGGCCGTTGACGATGTAACGATCGCCGCTGCGTTCAGCGAAGGTTTTGATTTTGGTGGTATCAGTGCCGGTGGTTGGCTCAGTGACGGCAAAGGATTGGAGGCGAATTTCGCCCGACGCGATGCCGGGCAGGTAGCGGCGCTTCTGCGCTTCGGAACCGTGGCGCAGCAGCGTGCCCATGATGTACATCTGCGCGTGGCAGGCGCCGGAGTTGGCGCCGGAGCGATTGATCTCTTCAAGGATGACGGAAGCTTCGGTGACGGTGAGTCCGCCGCCGCCGTATTCCGCGGGAATGAGCGCCGAAAGCCAACCGGCCGCGGTGAGGGCGCGGACAAACTCCTCGGGGTAAGCGGACTGCGCTTCAATCTGCTGCCAGTATTGGCTGGGAAAGCCGGAGCAAAGTTCGCGAATGGCCTGGCGATATTCGGAGTGGTCCGCAGCGCGCGGGTTGAGATCTTTCATAGATCGAACGTGCGGAATGCCTTCCTCGATTGTACTCGGGTGTCGCTTCCACCAGAGCGAGGAAGGGCAGCGACTCAGGCGCCGTGCCGATTGGCGTCTAAGCGCCGCGCAGCGATTGGGCTTGCTGGGCGACTTGCTATTGGGCAACGACAGCCTCGAACGATGCCGCCACCCGGCTACAACTAGGCCTGGGGCAATCTCTCAAGAGCCGAAACGATTTGACGGCTTAAGAGAGCTATTAGTCGGAGGCGTATCATCGTTTAAGTCGTTTTTCATCGTTCCGCCCTCCTTGTCGACTTGCGCAAACCCGCTTTTGTTCGTGGTGATAAGTTGTTCAGCCCACTTGAAATTCTTTGGCACATGAAAGACCCCGGTCTCCGATAGGCTGAACTCAAAAGGAATTGCGAAGTGTAGCGTGCCAGTGGGAAGATCTTTCCCATTTATTAAATAGCGGTCTGGATTTGTGAAACTGATATGGTCCAGCCCGTCCGCCGGCGAGCCGCTCTGATCATCCTCCGGTCGCTTTATCCGCCTAGCTTCGGTCGATGCTCTGTGGGGCAAACAAGAAAGTTTTCCGTTAACAGTTAGAAGCCGCACCCAATCGCCACTTGGTCTAGCGCAGGTTTCTTTTTCCTTGAACCAGCAGTTTTCAAATGAGACATCCTCCGGGAAACAATATATCTCGCCGAGAAAGCCCGTCGATTGCTTTAAACGTTCATGCGTCGAATATCCATCGCTGCCGTCTGCGTTTTTTATTTTGATGTATTGTGGTTCGACAATCTCAAAAGTGATCGTCGCCGTGCATCCCGAACCCGTGGCGGCAATGGTAACGGCGCTATTCGGCGCGATGGCTGGCGCGGTGTATTCGGTGTGGCTTCCAGAATCATTAGAAAGCCCGCCCCATGTCGGAACGGTTACATCGGGAATGCTAATTGCATAGTCTGAGGGCCTGGCATCGCCTGGAGATTTACTGGGGGGCAGCCCAACGTCCGTGGGATAAACGAAATACCAATTAGCCGACCCGAGAGAAAATGTGAGCTTGACTTTCTCCCCAATTCCGAGCTTTTTTCGCAGCCGGTCTCTGGGAACCTTAGCTTTCGTCTCGGAAGTGATCTGGCAAGTCTGACATCCCACTACTGGACATCCCGCCACCCCGGCCGGATTGGAAACGCTACCAGGGCCACTAGGAGGCGGAGCGTCTGTTTGAGACATTGGTTCAAGACTCCGTTAATTTTCTAAAATTCTTGCTCGCCGGCCCGCAATACAACCTGTTTCAGCCTATCAGCGCCGTTGGAAACAAGTGGGTCACGCAGGGCCGTTGTAATACGGGGATAATACCGATCCTGGCAGATGCGGTGGCCTAATACTAACTTCATCACAGCTAAAGCGGCTGCCCCGCGTCCTTTAGGCAGGCCGTATTCCTTAGCCTCCCCTGCCGCTGAATGGACCAGGGCGCTTGCCGTCTCCTCCCCGACCAAACGAAACTTTTCAGGGTAGATCTTAGACATAACTTCCAACGTTCTGGACGCCGACCAATCATCTTGAGCGGCCACATCAAAATCGACGTTTCTCAGCTTTCTCAGAGCTTCATTTGGATATCGATAACCGATGCCGATAACACGGTCGGAGTAATGCGCGAAGTGTTCATAGAGGCTTTGTGCGCGGAGCATGTCGGTTTTTGAAGGATCGGCCAAGATACCGGTAATCCATCCAAGTTGAGGATCGGTGTCGAATCCACAACCCAAGGTTAGGGTGAGTTGCAGAAAAAGCGAGATCGGACCGCGTCGCATTAACCCGTAGCTGCGAGCGCGCAGGACATCCGTTTCAACAATCCACTTAAGTTCCGTCTCGCTCACAAGCAGGCTGATTCTTGGAGCGTGCAATTTCAGACATTCCACCATCTCAAATGTGAACTCCCGCTCGGCGTCCGCTTCAAACACTCTCATTTGTTCCGAACGGATGATCAGCATTTTGACGGTCCACTCGCGAACGTCTCTTAGTTCGAAGTTGACGTTCTAATAATGCATAGAGGGAAACACCAGAAAAACGTCGTTCGTTTCTTATTGTGGGCGGGTTGCGGGTTAGCTAACGAACATTCACCGGGCACACTGGCCTGGAGGGATTGTAATAACCCTCTCGAGTTCAGCGTTTGCCGTGGTTGGTTTCTATTGGGGGAAAAGAGCGTCGACCGACGGCAGACGATCGAGACGCCGGACGTTTTCGATGGCGGCTTCGGCAAGATCGGCGCTGAAACGCGGAACGACCAAGT
>DATAUH010000167.1:0-9882 GCA_036268375.1 Bryobacteraceae bacterium
GTCGAGCCTGTTCACCGGACCGCACAGTGCCTGGAGTTTTGTCCCGCAGGTCTCGCAGCCGGTTTTTGCAGCAGGCCGTTTGAAGTCCGGCGTGAGGCTGGCGCAAGCCGAGAGGGATGAGGCGCTCGTCCAATATGAGAGAACCATTCAAACGGCGTTCACCGATGTTTCGGACGCGCTGATCGCTCATCAAAGAGTGCGCGAAAGCCGGCTCAAACAGGAGACGCTCGTTCGAACGCTCGAAGATCGGACGCGGCTCGCGTATGCGCGGTATCGGGGCGGGGTGGACACGCAGCTCAATGCGCTCGACGCGGATCGGGATCTGTTCCAGTCGCAGCTCAGTCTCGCGGAGATCCGTCTCAACGAGTTATTGAGCGTGGTCCAGCTTTACAAGGCGCTTGGCGGGGGCTGGAGCTAAAGCGCCAACAGGGGGCCACGCAATGCGTTATTACATGCACGAGGGACCGACGGCGTTTCGTTTTGAGCTCGATTTGAGTTTTGTGACTGGGCTCGACGAAGCCGTCCGAAGCCTGTTCCGGCGCTGGTACGCGGGAGGATCGGAGTTTGCCGCCGGCTCGAAGTGGTCGCGCGAGTCAGCTCTGGTTCTCGTTTAAATCGATGCCGCCCGGTGACTCCGCTGCTCGAAAGGCGGTATGAGGTTCGAAATCCGATCGCAGCACAACTTGAAGGTTGAACTCGTCCCCGATGCATTGAGCGTGCGTCTCGCCGTTGCATGACACGGGATCGTGCGGGATCATTCCATGGACCACCAAGCGGCCGTTATCGTTCATGTGGGTCCCCTGCTGTCAAAATTTCTGACATGACGCGACCCATTCCACCAGTGTGGCAGCTTTCCGGCGAAGCCTTGTGAGCGACTGCGCGCAAAGGAAACGCATTGTGATGCCCATCTGTCCGGCGCTACACGCCGTTCGCTGCGAGGAACTCATTCATCGCCGCTGCAATTTCGACAACGTGGGTCTCGATCGCAAAATGTCCGGTATCCAGAAACTCGACCTGCGCGTCAGGTATGTCCTTCCTGAATGCCTCGGCCCCGGCGGGAATGAAAAACGGGTCGTTTTTACCCCATATGGCAAGCAACGGCGGTCTCGCCTTTCGAAAGTAGTCCTGAAATACCGGATAGAGCTTCACGTTTGACGCGTAATCGAGAAACAGATCGAGTTGAATGTCTTTGTTCCCCGGACGCTCGAGCAGAGCTGTATCCAACGTGTACGATTCCGGCGGAACAGTGTCCGGATCGCGCACGCCGTGCGTGTATTGCCATCGCGTTCCTTCCAGAGTCAGAATGTTCTTACGGATGACCTCTCGATTCTCCGCTGTTGGCTCAGCCCAGTATTTCCGAATCGGTCCCCATGCATCGCCAAGCCCTTCTTCATAGGCATTCCCGTTCTGTGAAACGATAGCTGTGACTCGATCGGGGTGAGCCATCGCCAGGCGGAATCCGGCAGGTGCGCCGTAGTCGAAAACATACAGGGCAAAGCGCCCGATTTTTAGGGCCTGAGTGAACGCATCGAGCGTCGCGGCAAGGCCGTCAAACGTATAGACGTATTTTCGTTCTTCGGGCACTTCCGTGAATCCAAAGCCAGGGAGGTCGGGCGCGATCACTCGGTAGTTGCTCGCAAGACGTGGAATGATTTCACGGAACATGAAAGACGATGATGGGAACCCGTGCAGCAGCAGCACTACGGGGGAATTGGGGTTGCCGGCCTCCCGGTAGAAGACGCGGACGCCATCCGCTTCGACCTTGTGAATTGATGTAACAGGCGCCGGCAACCCGGAAGACTGTTGCTGTGTTTTCAGTCCGGCTCGAAGAGCTTGATTCATGAACTAACAGGCCGCACGCGAGAAGCCAAAACGAAGCGATGTCAATTCGGAAATTGCCGACAGCATGTACCTCGCCTTACCCGCCGTTTCAGTTCCGCACATTCGTCAACCCTCAAAAATCCGGAAGGCGTCCGTTCGACGAGACGTAGAGGCTGAAAGACTCAAGCGTGCAGCCGCGTAATTGACAAATTCCGCCCCCCATTTTTATTAGCAATAATCGGCCCACGTCAGCGTTTGTAACTGCGCAATAAAATGTGACGGGGATGCGAGGAACCACCGTTTCTGCTGAGTTCCACAGCAGACTTCTGCAGATTCGCAACGATTTATCTATTTCAAAGACTTGTCGTATCGGAGAGTCGTACTCGTTCTGCCTGTTTCGGGTGCGTTTCTGTGCCAACCGGTAACGCTCTTGAGGACTGCATCGGGGCACCGGCGATCTGTATAAATCAGCACCGCACGGAAATCTATTTGGCGAGCCGCTGAAACATCTTGCCCTGGACATTCAACTCCTGCTTGTACAACCTCTCTCAGAACGTGAATTTTTGGGTCTCGAGCCCTGTTACTACGAAAGGCAATGGTTGAAAAAGTATGAGCAAACGCATCATTATTTTGCGCTGACGGCACCTGGGACGAACCAGGCAAGAACACGAACGTATACAAAATTTACAAAGCCCTCAAAGTCAGTGCAGATCAGATCGCCCACTATGACGACGGCGTTGGTTCGGACGGACTGCTCATCCAAGAAACTGGCCGGCGGCGCGTTCGGCACCGGGCTGTTTCAGAAAGTCAAAGAGGGCTACACGAAACTCGCTCACGATTACGAAAAGGGAGACGAGTTGTTTATCTTTGGCTTCAGCCGCGGCGCGTATACAGCCCGCAGCGTCGCTGGAATGGTGGCCGCCTGCGGGCTGCCGACCGCCAACTTCAACGACGAAGCAGTCGAGACCGCCTTAACGCCTATCGCCATAAAGACAAACGCGGGGAACTGCTGGCACAGTTGAACAAGACCTGCGATATGTTCAGCCCCAAGATCACAATGGTTGGCGTGTGGGACACCGTGGGTTCGCTGGGAATACCCGCAATCTTCGGAGGTGTCAGCCCGCTTCTCTATGGATTCCTTGACACCAGTCTTAGTTCTTCTATTTTGCACGCCTACCAGGCGCTGGCCATCGACGAGCGGCGGGCGGAATTTCCGCCGACGCTGTGGACCGCGGCGGCGCCGGGTCAAACGATGGAACAAGTCTGGTTCAGCGGCGTACATTGCGACGTGGGCGGCAGCTATCCGGCCGATTCCAGCGGGTCCGCTCTTTCCGACCTGACGCTCGCGTGGATGATGAACAAGGCGGCCGCTCTGGGATTGGAGTTTGTTGCTGACGTGAGTTCGAACTATCCCCTCCCGATGGATCCAAAGCTTGCACTGGATACAAAGCACGAATCGTGGAACGTCGCGTGGCTTTTTCCGAAGAACAGATCCATTGCCGCAAATTCCACGATTTCCGACAGCGTGTTTACGATTTCCGACAGCGTGTTTACACGGTGGGAGCACGACAATTCCTACCACCCCGCAAACCTGACGTTTACCAGCGGTCAACTTGCAGCGGGATATCAGAAGGCATACATTATTTCCCAGAGTGCCGCAATGGCAGCGGGATCGCCCACGACCTAAGCGGCCTTTACACTTCACATGAGATTCATTCTGCTATGTTGCGTGTGCGGGCTGGCAATCGCCGCCGACAAAACGCCCGACCCGAAACTTGAAGAGGCGAAGGAGCTGAAGGCCTGCGCGCAGATGGTGCTGCAGGGTCTGCGCAAAATACCGGCCGACCGCGCGCAGCGATTTCTCGGCAAAGTCTCCGATGCGGAAGCGCGGTGCCGGGGAGAGCGGGACCCGGAATTCCGGCTCACGCCCTGGGTCGACTGGTCTCACTACTGGGGCACGGGGGACGTGTCGTCTCTACCCTCTGGTTATCTTTCAAAAAAGGGTCCGGCGTTTCGGGGCGTCACGGGAGCGTTGCTCGATCTCGAGTACGAACGCGTCGAACTGATTAAGTTCAATCTGTTCGACAATACCGGGACCTGGCGCACATACGTCACGGGCGCACCAGGGGTAGACGGGCCGGCGATCAAGATCTGGCCTGAGTTGCGCCTACCCATGGTCAATCCGCTCTATCAGGCTGTCGGAGGAAATGGGCAGCAGGTCTGCCGGGGAGACCTGATTCGCGCCCGGACGCTTTCCGGAGTCTGCAACGACATTCTCAATCCGCTGATGGGTTCGACTGGCACGCCGTTCGCGCGCAACGTTGAGTTTGAAACCACTTATCCCGATCAAGGCCAAACTATTCTGACGAAGAACCGACATGGCGATCGCCTTGGCCTTTATACTCCCGATCCGCAGGTCATCAGCCGGAAGCTCTTCACGCGCGCGCAAACGAATCCGGCGGCCTGCAACTCCGGATTCGGACTTCCCGGCGATTCCGCCGACGCCAATTGCGACTACCAGAAGGCACCGTTTTTCAATGTCCTGGCCGCTTACTGGATCCAGTTCATGACTCACGACTGGTTTTCTCATATGGATGAGGGGCACAACGCCACGGAATACATGAATGTCGGGTGCACGACGCAACTGGTAAACAACGTCGAAACGCCACTGACGCCGGATCAGGTGGCGCAACTGAGCTGCCGTCCCGCGGACCGGGTCGACAAGACTCTTGTGCTGCAGGATTCGCCGCCCGAGAAGTTCACGAGCGGCGGCAGGGACTATCTCTCTCGCGCACCGAAAACTTTCAGCAACAACACCACCGCGTGGTGGGACGCGTCGCAACTCTACGGGTATGACGAGACGTCGCGGAAGCGCGTAAAACGCGATCCAGCAGACATGGCGAAAATGCTGCTGGAGCCGCTGGCAGGTGCGCAGCAGGGGCCCGGCTATCTGCCGGTGTTCCAGCCGGGAGACCCAATACAACCGCAGTGGGCGGGGCAGGAAGCGGCGGCGTTCCCCGACAACTGGTCGATCGGGCTCAGTTTCTATCACAACCTTTTCGCCCGCGAGCACAATTCCTTCGTCGAGGAATTCCGCAGGCAAGCCGCAAAGGATCCCAACGGCGACAGCGGTCTGCGCAACCCCGCCGACGCAAAACGGGAGATCCGCAACAAAGATGTGACGCCCGATGAACTCTTCGAGGTGGCGCGACTGGTGGTTGCGGCGGAGATCGCCAAGATCCATACGACGGAATGGACGCCCCAACTTCTTTACGACGAACCGCTCTACAAAGGGATGAACGCCAACTGGAACGGGCTGCTTGGCTCCGGCGATCCAGAAGTCTCGAAAGCTCTGTCCAACATTGTCGTTCAAAACTTCGGCAAATCGAAAGACGCGGCGAAGACGAACGAATGGTATTCGGTTCTCGCCTCGGGCCCCGGCATCTTCGGCATCGGCAGCAAGATTCCCCACTTCGACCTGACGAAGCCCGCCGATGTCAATGGCGGGGTCAACCATTTCGGATCGCCGTTCAATTTTCCGGAGGAATTTGTCACTGTTTACCGGTTGCACGCGATGATTCCCGATTTAATCGAATACCGCCAAATCGACAAAGATCCAAACCAGATCGCACAGAAAGTTGCCGTAATCAACACCTTTGAGGGCAAGGCCACGGAAGCCATGCGCTCGCGCGGACTGGCGAACTGGGGCCTTAGTATGGGGCGCCAGCGTCTGGGGTTGCTGACCCTGCACAACATCCCGCAGTTCATGCAGAACATTCGCCTGCCGCGGCTGGATAGCCCTACGCAGCAACTCGATATCACGGCGCTCGATATTATTCGCGACCGCGAACACGGTGTTCCGCGTTTCAACGAGTTTCGCCGCCAGTATGGGTTACGGCAGTTGACCAGTTTCGACGATTTCACCGACAAGTCACTGCCGGCCGATTCACCCGCGCGTAAACAGCAGGAAGCCGATGCGCGGCAGCTGCGGGAAGTCTACGGGACGCATGTTTGCGATTCGTCAAAGGTGATTACCGACGCGCAAGTCAACGGCGATGGCACACCGATCAACGATTGCCTGGGACACCCGAATGGATCGGTTGTCGACAATATCGAGGACGTCGATACAGTCGTCGGCTGGATGGCGGAATCGGTGCGTCCGCACGGCTACGCGATTTCCGAAACCCAATTCGTCGTTTTCATTCTTAATGCTTCACGGCGGCTTTTCAGCGATCGCTTCTTTACGTCGAGCTTCCGGCCGGAATTTTATACAAAGCTGGGAATCGACTGGGTGAGTCATAACGGACCTGGAAAGGAACTGATGGAGAAGGCGGAATCGAACGGCCACCAGGTTCCGGTTTCGCCGTTGAAACGCGTCCTGCTGCGAAATATTCCGGAGCTGTCGTCCGAATTACAGAACGTAGTGAATGTTTTTGACCCGTGGGCACGCGACCGCGGTCAATATTATTCGGTGGAGTGGAAGCCGCAGGCGCGTGCGGCCAGCGATCCGGCATTCCGGCAGACACCTGCGAAATAAGGAGTCTTCTATGCCTGACGTGACAAATTGGTTTGGCGATGTTATTTCGCATCCGGCGGCGGTCGCCGATGCCACCTCTGTGCAGGACATCATCGACGTCCTGAAGAACCCTGCGAAGTATCCGTCGCCCGTGCGTGCTGTCGGATCGAACCATTCCACAACCGCGTGCGGCACAGCGGAAGGCGGGACCGTTCTCCGGATGAAGATGAACCGGATTCTCAACGTCGCGGCCGATTCGCTCACGATCGAAGCCGGCGCCATTCATATCGACATGGCGCACGCGCTCGCAAAGCAGAATCTGCAGTTCTACGTGAATACCGAAATCGGCAATCTGACCGCCGGAAGCGCAGCATGTTGCGGCACAAAGGATTCCTCATTCCCGGGCGAATACGGGCAAGTCGGCTCTTATGTTACGGGCGTAAAGATGGTATTGCCCTCGGGCGAGCTGCTCGAGGTAACAGAAGCGCAGCCGGACCTCATGCGAAAGGTTCGCGCCAGTTACGGCACCTTCGGAATTGTCTACGAAGTGACTTTTCGCATTCGGCCGATGCTTCCGCTTGCCGTGCACCACAAGACGTTTCACCTTGCGGATTTCGTCCGACAGTTACCAGAGCTGAAGGCATTGAATTACGCGATGATGTATTACATTTTTCCATTCGACGATCTGATTACGGTGGAGTTCCGCAGTTACAACAATGCGGCTAAAGGAACGCCGAACAAAATCATCTGGCCGCTGCGCAACTATATCTGGGGCACCTCTGGTCCCAGGTTTGCGCACGATATGGAAAAGACGATTTCCGACGCGAAAACCCGTTATGGAATCATCGACGCTTTCAATGCGATCTGGCGTTTCAAGCTGGAAAACATCATTACCAGCGATAATACGGTGCCCGCCGACGAGATTATCCGCTATCCTGACATTGCCGACGACAGCCGGTACACATTCAGTTTGTATGCCTTTCCCGAAGAACAATACCCCTCGGTGTTGCAGGACTTCTTCAAGTTCTCGACTGGCTATTATGCGCAGAAAGGCTATCGTCCGAATCTGCTGGATGTTGGTTATCGGATCGCGCAGGATCAGCAATCATGGCTTTCTTACTCCTGGGATGGTCCGGTGATGACGATTGATCCGGTTTCGACCGGCAATCCCGGCTGGAATGAGTTCATTGATGCTTACAACCAGTTTTGCAGCGAGCGGAATGGAAAGCCGGTGTTGAACCAAACGTGTGGGCTCACTCCCGACCTGGCGAAAAGAGCCTTTGCCGGTAAGCTGGCTGAGTTGGAACAGACACGCCAGCAGTACGATCCGTCGGACCGGCTTTTGAACGATTACTTCCGTGGAATTCTGACCTGAACCGCGGTCCGTGGAGACTTGCACCGACGCTTGGTGTGGCGCGCAGTGTCTTACCTTGTGCCGCCCGGTTTTTACTCAGTGTTGCCTGGCTATAAAGATACGCCGCAACGCTGCCGGTCAGGTTCTGCCCTTGGGCGTCCGTCCGCACTGCGGTGTTGAGCTATCGCCAGCAGTTCCCAAGCGTCGGCGGCAGTCACCTCAAGCCTGTTGACCGCCTGGCGGCGAAAAAGCTCCAGCCTCAAGTGCTCGTTGACCTGGCTACTCGCCGAGTTCCTGGTCGGCTTGAACCGACCAACGTTTGGTCTGAGAGTAAGAGAAGCCGCGTTCGAGTAGACGACCGGCGGCCAGCCTCTTAATTTTGCGAGGAACCCTCGCTGACTCAGGTCTCAATCAGCGAATCGATCCACGTTTTCGTGCTGCGCGAAACAGATTTAGTAACCGAATCGACCTCCGCCGGGACGATCCGCCTTCACCAGGGAAGAACGCGTAATCACAGGTTATTGTTGACCTCTGCCCCGGCCACCACCACGGCCTCCCCTGCCCTGACGCGGAGGCAGCGTACCGCCTTCGGCGAGAATCTTCATATTCTCCAGAGCGGATTTGAACTGCGTCGCGCGGCGGGCCTTATCTGCTTCCCGGGCGGCGTCGTCGGCCTGCACGCCCTCGTCGACAACCACCGTATACATCAGTTTGGTAGTGGTCGGGGTGAGCGACTGCGCCTCCAGCGTACCGTGATACATATCATAGGGACGCCCCGGCCTCGCGGGCTGCGCATAGGTGTACGACATTGCCGATTTCCCGACGATGATCTCCTGAATAGCACCGTTGTTCAGCGACCGCACCGCGCCAGCCTCGCCTTCTTTGCCCGAACTCAGCGTGCAGGTGAGGCCCAGCCACTCCTGGATGTCGCAGTACTTGCCGACACGCGCCCATACTTCTGCGGCCGGCTTGTTCACAACGATTTCCAGGGGAAATGCGTAGTACATCGGGGTCGGGTTTGCGCTCGCCGCGGCCGGCGCAGGCGTTTGCGCGCTGCCGACGCCAGTCGCAGCAGCGATCGCGAGCACCCAACCGACACTTGTTTTCCTGAGATTCAGCATGAATTCCTCCACATGAATTAAACCAAATGAATTAGACCAGGGATCTCGCCTCGCGGCGACGGCCCGCTGTTTCCTTAAGCTAACAGAAACTGGTCTCGCACATCTTGTCACAGCATCGCGGGAGAAATCAAATCCCGCGTGCCGAGTTCCGGGTCCGAAAGCTGTCAGTCGCAGCAGCTTACCGGCTCCCATGCATCATTCGCCGATTTTTGCGATCTTCTCTACTTCGATCGGCGTGAGATCCCAGCATGAAAACAATTCACATCACCGCCCTCAGGACTTTGGCGGCGGGTGCGATGTTCGCGCAGACTCCGCCGCAGCGTGGCGAATTTGAAGTCGCATCCATTCGGCCGTCCGATCCGATACTCAACCCGGCTGACGCCGCGAAGATCCGCGTGCATATCGACGGCGCGCGCGCCAACCCAGGCTTCCGACCGGCGCCCACAGCGATGAGATTCAGGAGATGATCCAGACGCTTGCTGACGGAACGCTTCGGCATGAAATTTTCACGACGAAATGGGGGATTTTCCCGCTAATTACAAGTCAGTTGCGAGCCGGAGAAATCCACACGGCAGCTACTCCCCGTCGAGCTGTGTCGCTTCAGAAAATTGCAACAAACTTGCAAAAAGAATTTGACAGTCGCAGCTGGCACAGTTACCCTGAGGATCGATATAGGACTTTTTCAGTCCTTTATCTGCGACCCGTCGCAACGAGACTTGTTGGCGCATGTTTCCAGTACGACCGGGTCGCAAGAAGAGTTCTCCTGCTGCTCCTGATACAGGCCAGCTTGTCAAACGATCGAGCGGGGGTTACCGACAGTTATGAAGAAACAGGCAAATCAGAAATTATCCCCGGTCTCGTCGCCCACGACAACCGGTTGGACGGCGTGCGGGGTGAAGTTCCGCTTCTGAGCCGGGTGCCATCATGAAACCACGCCGAATTCTCTTTTGGCTTCACCTCGCCGCCGGTTCGCTCGCAGGCATCGTGATCTTTATCATGTGCGTGACCGGCGTGCTGCTCGCGTATGAGCGGCAGATCGTCGCTTTCGCGGACCGCAGCTTTCGTCATGC
>DATAUH010000168.1:0-13785 GCA_036268375.1 Bryobacteraceae bacterium
CCCCGATCAGGACTTCACGTGGCCGGATGCTCCGGGGCTGGATGGATCGGTTGTTAATCTGCGCGGCGTTCCGGAGAACCCGCATTATACGGACCACTCGGCCACGTTAATGGATCTTTCCAAACCGCTGGCTTGGGCAACGGCAATCCATTTAAAAAAGAATCTGATTATCGGTTGGATTTTTCGGACAGCGGATTATTTTTGGATTCAGAACTGGAACAGCTTCGGAAATGCAGAGCGGCTGGCGCGGGGACTGGAATTCTCGACGCAGCCATATGACGTTTCGCGCCGCGAGGTGCTGAGCACGCCAGCGCTGTTTGGGGCCCCAACCTACCGATGGCTGACCGCGAAGGGCAAAATCGAATCGCATTTTTTGCTGTTCTACGCGCACGCGCCGGAGGGGTTCAGCAAGGTGGATGACATTCGTGTGGAAAACGGCAGGATCGTGTTGGAAGACAAGGCAGCGGGGAAGACGATCACGCTAGCAGCATCGCGGGGACTCTAGACTCCGAGCCGGCGTAGCTTCCGGGGCCTTGAGATTCAAGGCGAATTGGCGCGGGCATATTACATTTATCGCCCGTTTGTCATAACCTGTTAAACATGTCTAACCGCCGCGAATTTTTCCGGGGGGCAGGCGCCACGCTTGCCGCAGCGTGGGCGGCCAACAGCATCGCCTCTGAAGCCGATGCCGCTGCCATTGAACCGATGAAGGCCGGCGTGTTCGGTCTCGATTACTCGTTCTGGAGCATCTGGGCCGATCTTCTGAGCCCGAAAGGCCGCCGCCTCGGCACCAGCACGCTGCGCCTCACGCCGACGCACGTCTGGGATAAAGACTCGAAGAAGGCTCACGATTTCGCCGCGCGGTGGGGTTGCGAAGTGGTGGACCGCTATGACGGCATGTTGGGCAAAGTGGACGTGGTGCTCAACGGGGAACTGAACAATGTCCCGTGGCAGCACCTGCTGTTGCGGCCCTACCTCGAAGCCGGTGTTCCCTGCTTCCTGCAGCGCCCCTGGTCCGACAATCTGGTTCACCTGGATGAGATGCTCGATCTTTCCGCGAAGCACTCGACGCCCGTGATGGCCACCGTGCCGTTCGAGCATTATAGCGATGCCGATACCGGCGCGGCTCGGATCAAGAACATCGGCGAAATTCAAGCCGTGTTCGGCACTGCGCAGATATCGGACGAACCCCACTTCCATTTGCCCTATATGCTGATGAAGATTCTGGGGTACGACGTAGAATCGGTCAGCATGTCTACGGACGACGTGCACAAGGTAGGTTACCTGAACGTCAACCACTTCTACCCCAGGGCCGCCGACCGGCGCCCGTTCGTGTCATCGATGAGCGCGGCGCGCCCCGATGCTTACACCTTCACGGTGATGGGAGAACATGGTACGGTCTCGGGCGCGATGCCGGCGCAGGCTGATAATTTCGCGCGGTTCTTCGGAACGCTGCTCGACATTCAGCGATCGTTCGAAAAACGCACGCTGTACCAGCCGCTGGACGTGATTCGCAAGAAATTTCAGTGCGTGCAGGCGGCGTACTATTCGCGGTTCGAACGCGCCGGCGCGCCAGTGAAAATCGCCGCGGTACCCGCCGACTGGCCCATTGCGGCCTGGACGCCGAACTGGTACGACGGCTCCGAATTCCACAAATAGCACGGTCTTGCTCCGCTCTTTCCGGCAGCGGCATACAGCATCGATGATGGCGTGACGGCTGGCGCCGTCGCGGTGGAACCCGCTTCTCGGAGTGCAGTCCGGTGAGGAGGGAATCACTCGACAGCGATACCGGATCGAAGTAGAGTGGGCAAAATGAGACCGACGGTTTACGGTCACGCACGTGACGCTCATCGCCACGAGCTCAATTATGTGTGATCCTGATCGAAGACTACCAACAACGAAAGGATTTCTATGCGCTCTTGCTATTGCTTCACCCTCTCCGCGATACTTCTTCTGCTCACGCCAGCTTTGGCGCCAGCCCAGGACGCCGAAGGGCCTTCCCGCAGCGTCGCCGGCGGAGGCATTACGGTTCAGGGATGGTCCGGAAAGATCGACGCCGGCGAACAGCGGCAAGGCAAAACCATCGCCGACGCCAAATTCTCACAGGAAGGCAACGGATTTCACGTGATTACCGGGCCGGCCGTTTCGTACTGGAATCCCGCCAACACGGCGTCCGGCGACTACACGGTAAAGGCGACGTTCAATGAACCGAAGTACATGAACCTCAACACTCACCCCCACCCGTACGGCATTTTCATCGCAGGAACGGGATTGGGAACCGATAAGGAAAATTATCTCTACTGCGCAGCGTACGGTAGCGGTGTCTTTATTGTGCGCGGCTTCGGTCCCGAGCCGTTCCAGGTGAACGGCAGAAGGGGAGAGCCGAACGATGCTGTACACAAGGCGGCAGGCGTAGGACAACCTGTCAGCCAGGAGATTGCGGTTTCGGTTGCGGGCGGGCATGTGAAGTGCTCGATCAACGGGACGGTGGTTGGCGATTACGAAAAATCGGCCGTGGTCGCCCCTGGCAAATTGGCAGGTGAGGACGGCGTCTACGGGCTACGCTTTGCCCACAACACGGAAGTGGTCGTGACCGGCTTCGGCGTGACGAAACCCTAAACTCGCTTGCGGACGGGGCGGCCTTTGGCCTGGAATCCTACGGCGGCCCATCTCCCACTGGAAGCGGCGCAACAGCTAACGCCGCTTCCACATCCTCTGTGCCATCGCGCCACGTAATTTGACGAGCAGTCTTGCGTTGTTTAGCCGCGCACCCGAACTCCTTGCACCGATATTGAACCCATAATCGTCATGGCCGTTCACGCGACGGGCATCTTGCGATTTTAGTCGCGATGATCAAGGTCAATTCACGAATACGCAAGACAATATCAGCCGCCGGTCTCGTGGCCTTTCCCTGCTTTTACTGCCGGCCGTTCGCAAAGCAACTAGGCCGGCCACTCAAAACAGTCCGAAAACACCCCCTCAAACTCGAGGACTGACAAAATCGCTCCAAATTAAAAGTTCACTTTCAGAGCAAGCTGTAAAATTCGCCCAGTGCTGTCGACGGTAGAGGTAATCGTCCCGAAATTCGGATTGCTGATATTGGCGTTAGGATTCGAAAAGATCGGGTTGTTGAGAACCTTGAACGCTTCCGCGCGGAATTCGATGGTCGCCTGTTCGCCCAACTTGCGCACCGGGAATAATTTCGAGAGAGCAAGATCGAACCGCTCCGCTCCCGGTCCGCGAACAATGTTGCGGCCGATCCCACCGAAGAGCGAACCGACTCCCGTATCGCCAGGAATGCCATCGTTGCCGACCGTATAGCTGCCGGTCCCGGTGGTTTCCTGGGGGTTGAAATTGTTCAACACGGTTCCGGCAGGAAGATTCGCGACGGGGGCGAAACAGGCGGCGTTCATGTAGGAGTTAAGGTTCTGCGTCACCGATCCGGGATTCTTTATTGTCGAGCAGGCCGCGCCGGCGCTGGCCCGAATCGTCACCGATCCGTTCAGGCCCGCGAGTCCACCGCCGTTCGTGCTGGAAATGCCAAACGGCAGGCCCGATTGAATGGTCCAAACTCCGCTCAATCTCCAGTTACCGATCGTTTCGCCGAGCAACCCCGTCTTGGGCCCCGGAAGATTCCATAGTCCGGTAAAAACGAAACGGTGAGTGAGATCGTAATCCGAGACACCGCGGTTCAAGGCCGGCGCGAGTTGGTTGCCGGTAAAGCTGTCCAGATCGGAGCCGGCCGGACCGGAGTCGTTGTCGGTTGATTTGGAGAACGTGTAGTCCATTTTGAATTGGAAGTTTTTCGAGAGGGCATGCCGAGCCTCGAGAACAAACCCGTTGTAGTGCGAGTATCCCTGGTTGGTGACCAGATTCAGTCCGGCCGCGGAAAATCCTGGCACGGGAACGCGAATGGGCGCATTGACGTTGGAGTTTTGCGTCACCGAATATCCGTTCCCGAATCCGGCGGCCGCAATCAGGGAGTTGTTGTACGTCATCGGTTTGGCGGAGTTGACCAACAATGCCTGATTGAGGCTCGGCTCAACCAGCAGATGGACGCCACGCGAGCCAATGTAGCCGGTTTGAAGAATCCAACCAGCGGGAAGTTGCGTCTCAACCGTGAAGTTATATTGCTCCACGTAAGGCGTGACCAGGTTGCGCGAGAATCCATACAACGACTGGGAGACAGCAGTGGTTCCATCGGGATTCACAAAAACGGGCGCGCCCGCCGCATTGAACTTGCCGTTGAACTGTCCGATCTGTGGAAGAATCGGAAACTGGCTGGGTAGCGGAAGTCCCGCTGGCCACGGATTGGCCAGAACACCGCTGCCAATGATGCCAGTGCCGGAGGCGAGATACTGTTCCACCCAAGGCGGCGAAGCGATCAACTGCAGCAACGTTTGTCCGGAAGTTCGGATGTAGTAAACGCCAAATCCCCCGCGCAGCGCGATCTTGCCGTTACCGAGCACGTCATAGGCAGCTCCGACGCGGGGCGCGAAATTCGTGTTGTTGGAGTTGACCAGGGTGGTGTTGCTCACCCCCGGGGTGGCCAACGGGCTCTTCAGGCTCGCCGGCGAAATGAAGCCGGCCTGGACGCAACTCCCGCCGCCGGCCGCCACACAGGCCGAGGTGATCAGGCTCGGATCGAAATTTCCGACCTTGCCATTCAGATCGTAAGGGAATCCAAGGTAGTCGTACCGCAGGCCCAAATTCAACGTCAGCCGGCGGGTGACGCGATAGTCGTCCTGCGCGAACGGAGCGATATCCTGAGCCCGATAGTTGCGCGGAAAGGAGCCTACGTCGACTTGCAGACGGTTGGGGGTGCCGGTGAGAAAGGAACTGAAGTTCGGAAAGCTAATGCTGCCGCGCGTTCCATAGTCATTTTCGTAATTCCAACCGTAGCGCCGGTTCTCTATCCCCAGCCGGATGGTATGTTTGCCAAGCGTCCAAGATGCGGTATCGGCGATGGTGATGGTAGTCGTGCCGCCATGGGCGTAACTATTCACTCCGAGGCCGCCAAAACCGAGTAAGCCGCTGACGGAAAAAGATGGAATACCCGGATAGATGCTGGCGTCCCACTTCTGCATACCGATATCTCCGACGCTAACTCCCTCGACTCCTTCGCCGATCGATTTGATGCTGGTGAAACCCGCGCGAAATTCATTGAGCAACGTGGAGGTGAATGTCTCCGTGTCGCTGATCGCCAGGTGATAATTTTTGGCCGGCGAATTCAATCCCTGGCCCAAGGTGTTCCCGCCGGTTGGACTGAACTGGAAGATATTGGCATAGAAAAACTGTCCGGAAAGGCGGTTATTGCGGAAGAGCGTGCGATCCACCGAGATTGCTTCCTGATCCTCGTTGTAAATCGTCGGCTCCGAAATCACCAGCGACCCGATGCTTCCTTGCCCAGTGCAGGTCGCAACGCCGGCGCACGTTCCGGAAGGATAGAGAAGTCCACCGTATGGCCCCTTTGCATTCAGGATGTTCACCGCCACCGGATCGATGCTCGCCGGGCTGATTCCGAACGCTGCGCCGAGAGTAGCGGCGTTACGAACCGATGGCAGTACCGGCTGCGAACCGCTGATGAGACTGGATACGCCATTTTTCTGTCGCGTGCCCTGATAAGAAAAAAACCAGAAGGTGTCTTTCACTTTGGGAATCGGTCCGCCGACCTCGCCACCGAACTGGTTCTGTAGCAACACGGGCACCGGCTTCCCGGCAAGGTTGGCGAAGAAGTCATTCGCATTCATGTCGTTGCTGCGATAGAATTCGAACGCGCCGCCGTGAAACTTATCCGTGCCGGACCGCAGAACTACGTTAATGTTGCCCCCGGATCCGCGGCCTTGGCTGGCGTCGTACATGCTGGTGCTGACCCGAAACTCGGCCACCGCATCGGCGCTGGGGACCGGAACCCCAGCCAGGCTGTTACTTCCAAAGTTATTGGCATCGATGCCATCGAGCACAAAGTTATTGACCGTCGCGCGCGAACCAGCCACATCCAAAATGGGCGCTCCGTGGCCCACCGTCGCCGCGCTCTGAATGCGCGCCGCCGTTCCCGCCTGCATTGCAGTCAGATCCAGAAAGTTACGCGTGGGAAGGGGGATATCCCGGATCTGCATTCCGGTGATCACGTCGCCGGTGGTGGACGTGTGGGTATCGACTTGGATCGCCGTTTCGCTCACAGTTGCAACCGTGCTTACCTGTCCGATGGTCATTTTGACGGCAGTGTTCGTCACTTTCGTAATGTCCACGCGAATATTGGTGATCTCGGCCGTTTCAAAGCCTGCGGCCTGCACCTTGAGTGAGTAGTTGCCTGGAGCGACTAGCGGAAAGACGAACGTTCCGTCATTAAGAGATGTTGTCTCACTCTTGGTTCCCGTATCCACGTTTGTGAGCGTCACGTGTGCGCCGGGGATAATCGCATTTTGCGGATCGGTAACGGCGCCTTGGATCGCTCCGGTAGAAGAACTGATCTGCGCCAGGCCGTTCATGGAGAGTGCGAGACACATGAACAGCGCCGCGTAGGCTGTGCGAATGGACATTTCACTAACCTCCAACGGGAACTTATGCGGGTTCTAAATCGAGAGAAAGACGACCGAGTATTGGTAAAGCTCTATCACAAACACAAGTCTGTTGCAAGAACTTTAACTTGCAAGCTTAATGGTCGGACGCATTCGCAACGATTTCGCACCGAAAAATTCCGAGACCGCATGGAAGCGGCTCTTCTTGCTGCGCGCGTAGAGAATCCTACGTTGGAGCCGCATTCCGGGCTCTTATGTTGCCTGGGTGAGCCGATCTACTTCAGCTGGTAAAGCATAAGTGGATAAAGCGAACTGCGGCGCGGATTCTTCGGCAGGTACAGCACGCAATCCACGGCGCCTGCCCGATAAGCGATTCTGCCCGCCGCTTATGGCCAGGCAGCATCGCCGGAGCAAAGACGAATGCCAAATTGGCCACGCTCGGGTCAGTCGCTTTTCGCGGGTAAGGGTCCACGCATTGCTGCGCGTTCGGAGAGCACGTCCGAGCCGCATATCAGACGCGGAGCAGTCGTCTACGGGCACGGCTGGCGCACAGAACCCGATATCAGATGTCCACGCCAAGAGTAGCCGCAATGGCAATTCGAGTTGCCATGAAACTCTCCTGTGCACTCCATACCACATTTGTAAACTAGCTGAGCGCAATGTTGCAGTGGAGCGCCAACTGCTGCTCGTGGAGCATGCAACCCGCTAAGATCGATCGACGGCGATTTGTCGGAGCCGCCTTCACCGCTGCCGCGCTCACCGAATCCACTGTGGACGCCGCACAAGAAAATCTTCCGCGGCCGGTTGAAACGCGCCGCGGCGACATGCTTTATCGAGCTTTCGGCAAAACCGGGGAGACGGTCTCCGTCATCGGCGTCGGCGGATCTCACATTGGACAGGCGTCTTCCGAAGAGTTGGCGACGCGCATCATTAGGACTGCCATTGATCATGGCGTCAACTTCATGGATAATTCGTGGGATTACAACAACGGCAACGGGCAAGCCGAGATCAGAATGGGCAAGGCATTGCGTGACGGCTACCGCCAGAAGACCTTCCTGATGACGAAAGTCGACGGTCGCACGCGCCAGCTTGCGGCGAAGCAACTCGACGAGTCCCTCAAACGTTTGCAGACGGATCACGTTGATCTCCTGCAGTTTCACGAAACGATCCGGATGGAAGATCCGGATCGGTTTTTCGCGCCCGGCGGCGCACTCGAAGCATTTCTTGAAGCGCGCAAAGCAGGCAAAATCCGGTACATCGGATTCACCGGTCATAAAGATCCCGCCATTCATTTGCGCATGCTCGAATTGGCGCGCGACAAAGGTTTCCACTTTGATGCGGTGCTGTTTCCATCTAATGTGATGGACTGGAGCTTCCGCAGCTTCGTGCATCAAGTTATGCCGCTGGCTCTTAAAGAAGGCATCGGCGTGCAGACAATGAAGCCCATGGGCGGCAAATTCATTCTGGAAAGCGGAATCGTGACTCCCACTGAATGCCTGCAATATGCGCTCAGCCAGCCGACTTCAGTTGTCATCCATGGCATGGAGACGCTGGATTTTCTGAATCATGCTCTGGGAGTGGTCAAGAATTTCCACCCTCTCAGCGAGCCGCAGATCGCTGCGCTGGGTGAAAAGGCCAAACAGGCTGCGAGTTCCGGCAAGTACGAATTGTTCAAGACGACCAATCACTTCGATACCACCGCCAAATATCCGGAATGGCTAGGGTGACATTTTGGCTTCACCAATTGCTACGTGCACGGGTGTCTGTGCAGAACGCGACTGGATATTCCTGACGCGGGAGTTCCGGTCGGTCCGGATCTTTACTCCGCTTAAGGGTACACCAAGATCCTGCCTCCGGATTTCCAGCCACGAATTGCCCAAAAGGCGAGACGCCATAAGGTACGCCAGCCTACGGGCTGGGCTGCGTTACCATGTTGGGCATGTTTTCCCGGAGAGACTTTTTGGCTTCGGCTACTGCCTCCGCCGCGGCTACAACTAACCCAGCCGACTCGCAGGTGCGAAGGGCAGGCCGCACGCCAAACTTTGTCATTTTTCTCTCCGACGATCTCGGCTGTCACGACGTTGGCGCCTGGGCGCCACGGATCTCAAGACTCCCAATGTTGACGCCCTCGCAACATCCGGTGTTCGATTTACTAACTGGTACGCGGCTGCGCCGGTATGCGCGCCATCGCGAGCGGCACTCCTGACCGGGCGGTACCCCATTCGCGCGGGCGTTCCGAACAACGGGCAGTCCCTGAAGCCGGCGGAGCGAACGATCGCTTCCCTACTGCAGCCGGCCGGATATGCGACGGGTATCTTCGGGAAATGGCACCTCGGCGACACGTCAGAGACCGTTCCTAACGCGCACGGCTTCGACCGGTTCTTTGGATTTCACGCGGGCTGTATTGACTATTATTCGCATCGTTATTATTGGGGCGAAACCGCCAATCCGCCGCAGGCGAATTACCACGATTTGTGGCGTAATCGTACGGAGGTTTTCGAAGACGGCCAATACTCCACAGAACTCTTCGCGCGAGAGGCGGCCCAGTTTATCCGCGAGAACCGCGCCAATCCGTTCTTCGCCTACGTCCCGTTCAATGGCGTCCATTATCCGATGCACGCCCCGAAGAAATACGTGGAACGATTCGCGAATCTTGAACCGGAGCGACGCACATACGCCGCGATGATGTCGGCCGTAGACGACGGCGTGGGATTGGTGATGCGCACGCTGCACGATCTTCACCTGACTGAGAATACACTCGTGCTTTTCACGGCGGACAACGGCGCAACCCGGGAAGCCCGTGGGGGCCTGAATCAGCAGCCTGCTAAGGCGGGGAGCAATCTGCCGTTCCGCGGGAACAAATTCAGCGCCTTCGACGGTGGCATGCACGTGCCCATGGTGATGAGTTGGCCGGGCGTCGTACCCAACGGCCGTGTGCTGAAGCAGATCGGAAATCACGTGGATCTGTTGCCCACCATTTGCACGGCCGCCGGTGTCTCCGTGCCCGTGGACCGCACCTTCGACGGCTTCGACGCCTTGCCCGTGGCTATTTCCAGCGCGGCCTCCAGGCACGACGCGATCTTCTGGTTCTCGCAGGGCCAGCTTGCCGTCCGGCGTGGCAGCTGGAAGTTGGTAAAAGGCGGCAAGACCTTCGACGGCACTCCGGAAGGCGCAAAGGCGCTGGAGGGCGACGACGCCGTGTTCCTCTCGAATGTGGACCAAGATCCGGGGGAATCGAACAATCTCCGCCATCAGAACCCGGCGCTCACTGACGAATTGCTTACCCTTGCCGAAAAGTGGCTCGTCGACGTCAAAAAACCGTAGCCAGGCGATGGCCGGTAAAGAATTCTCCGAACAGTGTGTGCTGCGCTTGTCCTTGTCAACCATGGAACCAGCGATAGCTACTGCTTAAAAAAATGCTGGTTCCCGTGACCTCCGCGTCCCCAGCTACTTTGTCTTGTCGACGACTACGTCGCCGCCTTTCATAACCCAGCGCACTTTTTGAATCGCGACATTTACATCGGCCAATGGGTCGCCTTCCACGGCCACGATATCAGCCAAATATCCGGGTGAGAGCGATCCAAGCCGATCGGATACGCCGATGAGTTCGGCGGCTTCCGTCGTCGCGGTAGCGAGCGCCTGTTTCGGGTTCATGCCCGCCTTCACAAACCATCCCAACTCGCGCGTGTTTTCGCCGAACATCGTGTATACCGCATCGGACCCCATCGCGAAACGAACACCCGCCTTGAAGGCCTTACGCGCGGTTTCCAGATTGCGCTGAATGAACGCATTGAACTCCCCGACCGAGCTTTGCGGGTATCGGAGCAGGCTGTAATTGTCCGCGTAGTAGCGGTTGTGATCGATCGTCGGCACGTAGAAGATCTTGCGCCGCGCCATTTCGGCGAGGGTCGCATCATCGACATCAACGGCGTGTTCGATGGAGTCGACGCCGGCGCGCACAGCGTCGCGCGCGCAATCGGGTCCGTAAGTATGAATCGCGATCTTCTTGCCAAGCGCGTGCGAGGCGTCGACCGCTGCTTTGATCTCGTCGTAGGTGAAGGTTTGGAAACCAGTGAGTTCGCGGCCAGTACCGGTCGATCCGTACATCTTGATGACGTCAGCGCCAGCGCCGATTTGGGCGCGCACGACCTTCAGCACCTCGGTGACGCCGTCGGCCGTCCCCGGACCGCCGCCGCGCCCGCCGCGAGAAATCGTCAGACCGTAACCGGAGACGAACATTCGCGGACCAACCATCAACCCCTTGTTGATCAGATCTCGCATCGCGATGTCGGAATAGTCGGACGCCCCGAGGTTGCGGACCGTCGTGACGCCGGTTTCGAGCGTCTTGCGCGCATTGTTTTGCGAGAGAAACACTGTCGCCGCCGCGCGCGCCGATGCCGCCACGGGGTCATTGAGGTTGTAAGTCATGTGCGTGTGCACATCGATCAACCCGGGAATCGCATAGAACCGCGTCAGGTCGACCGCGCTCGCACCCGCCACGCACGGCCCGACGCTCTCGATCTTCCCCTCGTTAACCGCGATACAGGCGTCCTTCCAGACTTTGTTGCCATCCCAGATCGATCCGAAATGATAGGAGGCGGCGGAAGAATCAAGCGCACAAACCAGCAGCAACAAACGGCGAAGCATGATCGATGTTAGCCCGGCGATGCAGCAGGCTGCCACAGGCCTACAATTGCGTACACGAGCCGCTTGGCTAAATCGAGTTCCTTGGCCGTAACGTCCTTCGCTTGCCGCCTATTCCTCGACCCCACTCCGTTGGCGTACTACATGGTCTGCAATGAGTCCTTTCGCACCAGGGCGAAGCACAACCATATGCCGGCGGCCGCACATCGCAACTTCCGCGAGGGCGGCATGGCCGCTCTCCTTCAGCCCGCGACAAACTCGGCGACCTGCCTAGCATAGGACAATAGGGAAACCCATGAAGTATTCTTTGTACTGCGTCGCCTCAACATTGCTGGTGGCTGGATCTCAGCTGGCAATTGGCCAGAACGCTCCCACACCCGCCGCGTCACGAGCGGGGTTGCCGCTCGCGCAAACCGCCAGCCGGGGAATCGTCACTCGCGATCCGTCCACGATTGTGAAATGCAAAGACGAGTTCTGGGTTTTCTATACGGGACGTGGCATTCCCTCGTTCCATTCCAAAGACCTGGTGAAGTGGGAACCAGGCCCGGCGGTGTTCCAGACTGCTCCCGAGTGGATTACGGAAGCTGTTCCCGCGAACCGGAACATGAGCTACTGGGCCCCCGACATCATCCACCTCCAGAACCGATATCTGCTCTACTACTCCGTGTCCAGCTTCGGCAAAATGACTTCGGCAATCGGGCTTGCCACCACTCCCACTCTCGATCCAGCAGATCCTACTTACCATTGGACCGATTACGGCATCGTTGTGCAATCGCACGAGGGCGGCGACTTCAACACGATTGATCCCTCCGTGTTTTCCGATGACGATGGAACCTTGTGGCTTGCATTCGGCTCCTACTGGAGCGGAATCAAGCTCGTGCAGCTAGACCCGAAAACCGGCAAGCGATTGACGCCCAAGGCGCCCCTCACATCGCTGGCGTACAACAAGTCAATCGAAGCGTCGTGCGTTACCAAACACGATGGCTATTACTATCTTTTCGTAAATTGGGGATCGTGCTGCCGTGGAGTGAACAGTACCTACAACATCCGTGTTGGGAGAAGCCGTAAAATCACAGGCCCTTACCTCGATAAGGACGCCGTCGACATGTTAAAAGGCGGCGGTACCCTCCTGCTTTCCAATCAAGGACCGCTATTTGGCCCGGGTCATGCCGGCATTTTGATCGATAACGGCAAGAGTTGGTTTACCTCCGACTTTGAAGGCGACAGCCGGATGGAAGGAAAGGCCACCCTTGCCATCATGCCGCTCACCTGGAAATCTGGTTGGCCGGAGGTAGAGATCGTCGATAAATGAGGCATGCGGCGCTCACCGACTGATTAGACCGAGAATATCTTCGACTAACCGGCTCCCTCTGCGAAGTCTTTCTTTGCGGGCCACCTCAGCTCACCGAAAGTAGCAGAACGTTCAGTTATCAATTTCGGCTAACTCGCCGTTTGGTAAAGAAACGAGATCACCTTTCGATTCCCATTTTTCGCCAGGATCAATCAACATCGCCCGCAAAATTTATTTTGGATATGCAACTTAGGACCGCGCCATTTTCGTTCGGGAACTCCGCTAGTCCTTCGGCTTGATGGAAACGCGTATTTCTAGCTGTGGCGCCCCTTACGGGAGGACAAATATCGCTTCCCGGCGGATCATGGCGACCGCACATTCGGGTCGGGAGCCGATTTCAATGGCGGCGCGAATCCATCAGTCGTACAAGTGAAGAGTTTCAGCGGAATGGACGGAGTTTGTTCCGAGTGGCTGCGGTACATCGCTGCGTTGCTCGTCACTCGGGCTACCACAGACACTCACACGAAACGTCGCGAATTGGCTGAATCTGGTGGCTGCAAGGCGGGCGCCGACTCAACTTTGGGCTAAGTTCAACGACTTGATAAACGTGTTTTTACTCATGGCGCCAGCAGCTCACACAAACTAACACACCCATTAGCGGCTCATTGAGATGGGAATAGCATGCATGTCTCTGCGGCGGTGAGCTACATGTCGCGCCAGCGTGTTAGATTTGTGAGGCGCGGCCCACTGATGCTCTGGCTACTTCCTATCTTTCTGCTGCTGGGCTTCTGCTTGCCCGGTTACTTCATTGCGCGGCGGTTCGGGCACTCTCTTTGGCCGGCATCCGCGTTTCTCATGTCGCTACTCTGCCTGTTTCACTGCGTTTTCGGCTGGGCGTGTTGCATATTCAAATTACATTGGTGAGCGTAGGCGCAGCGCTGTTAGCACTTAGCGGCGGGACGGCGCTTCTTGCCCGGCGCGTCGGCGCCCGATCGGCAAAGGAGACGTCAACTACGCCATTTCGTAGATTGGAACAGGTTCTCCTATGGTCCGTTGCGCTGGCCTGTACGGTGGTACTGGCCCGCGCAGCTATCGCGCCTCTCACAGGGTACGACACGATTTTTCGCTGGGACTTTCTAGCGCGGCGAATCCTGGCGCTGGGAAACTTCACTTTCTATCCACCGCTTCAGCTGGGAGATTTTCGGTCTTATTTCTATCCGGATGGCATACCGCCGCTCGTATCCTTTGCCTATTGGTGGCTTTACGCCGCGACTGGAAAATACCTCCCGGTGATCACCTGCCTGTGGGTCGCGGCGCAGTTCGCATCTA
>DATAUH010000169.1:0-15259 GCA_036268375.1 Bryobacteraceae bacterium
CGCATCGCCGCGGCCACGCGATCTGCCGATTGTTCCAGTTCTTCCTGCGCTCGCTGCGCGTCGACAAAGCGCTCCTGGTCCACCCACTTCCACCCGAGCCAAGCCAGTGCCGAAATGCAGGCTACGGTGAACGCAAAGAGCCCGAGCAGAATTCCGCGCGGCGGCTTCAGCCACTCCCGCAGTGGCGTCATGATGTACCGATTTTACACGCCGCCCGTCGGGAAATCGCCCCGGAAGCGTCACGATTGCGTAATGAATTGGAAGCGCGGCTACTGCTTGGCTTTCGCGCGCGGCTCCAGGCGTGGCGTATGCGCCTCGTCCGCGAACTCAAATCCGCTTAGATAAGCGAGGCGCAATATCTTCGCCATCTTTTCGAAATTGATCTTTTCTATGGTATCCGTCACCTGGTGGTAATCGGGATGAAAGCCTGTGAACCACCAGATGGCCGGAACGTCGTGAAGCAGAAACGGATACTGGTCGCTGCGGAACAGAATGCTGTTGTATGCATCCAAGTCCCACTTATATGTCAGGTTCAAACCAGTCACTTTGTTCTGGCGCTCTACCGTTTCACGATAATCGGGGCTGTAGTCCGTGCCGATCAGGCCCAGTTGATTCGTCGTGTCGGATGCGATCTGGGTGATCACGCGCGGGTCGGCCGCCTCATTGCGCCCGATCATATCGAAATTGATCTGCGCGCGCGTCGTTGCCAGCGGCCGCAGTGGATGGCTGACGTAATAATACGATCCAAGGAGACCGCGCTCTTCGGCCGCAAACACGATGAAGAGCAGCGAACGCTTCGGCTTGACTGGATTCGACGCAAACGCATGCGCGAGTGCGACGACGCCGATCGTTCCCGAGCCATTATCGTCGGCGCCATGATAGATTCCCGCGGGTCCCGTTCCATCGTGATCGAAATGGCCGCTGAAGACGATGGTCTCGGCCTTCAACGCCGGGTCGCTCCCCTCGATCAAGCCCACAACGTTATACGAATTGCCACGGCGCTGTTCGGCAGTCGCCGTGCGCAACTCCAAAGTGACGCCGGGCACTTCAAACGAAGCGGGCGCGGGCTTCGCGTTGATTGCGCTCTCCACATCGGCCGCCTTCTTTCCTGCAGCCTCAAACAGCGCGTCCGATACGCTGCGTCCCAGGGTGAAAAGCGGAATCGAAGGGCCGCCATCCACCAACGATTCCGGAAGAATACGCGGCCTCTGCGCCGCCTGTCCCTGCCCTTGCCCGCGGCCCCCACGCCCTGCGCCTGCTTGCGCCGCAGCCGGCTGTCCTGCCGCCGCTCCGCCGCCGCGTACCGGACCCTGATGATTCGGATCGGGCATCGTCAACACCGCGACCGCGCCATGCTTTTCGGCATTGAACAGCTTGTAAATGTTGTTCGTGTAGCGCGTGTTTCCGATCCCGTTGAAGACAGAATTCGGGTCGGCCTCCTGCGGCTCATGGTTGAAGATCAGCACGATCTTGCCATGCGCATCGATGCCTGCGTAGTCGTCGTAATTCAACTCCGGGGCCGTGATTCCGTAGCCTGCAAACACCACGCCACCCGAAAGATTCACCTCATGCGCGAAATTAGCCGTCGCATCGGGAGCATGAAAAGTTTCGCTCTTGCCATTACGCGTCAACGTGAGCGAGTTCAGCGCGCGGTCTGGGGAATATTCAATCAGCGGCACCGGCTGCAAGTACGAATCGCCCACCAGCGGCTTCAATCCCGCCTTTGCGAACTCGCTCGCGATCCACTGTATCGCCGCTTCCGACCCGCGCGATAAGGATAATCGGCCTTCGAGCGCGTCTGACGACAGAAACGTCAAATCGGCCTTCAGGCGCTCCGGCTGAATCGATTCGTATCCCGTATGCAAGCGCTCCGGCGGCTGAGCACACAGCAATCCGGCGGCAAAAAACGCAGCGAAAAATCGCATGGCATTCTCCTCGTGATTTCTATGATGTTAGTACGGAATGCACGCCGGCTGTAACGTCAGGCTAGCGGACGAATTCGGCGGCCGCGGCTTTCGTCAACTTGCGCACCGTGTTCCATGCGCTGCCGCGCACGCTTTGCAGCCCGTCCAGTACAGACTGCATCGCATTTAGGAAGTAATCCAGTTCCGCTTCCGTGATGTTTAACGGCGGCAAAAACTTGATCAATTCCGTGTGGTACCCGGCCACCTGCGTCAAGATGCCATGTTCGTGCATCAGCGGCATCACTACGGTCTGGCTGAACACGCCTTCATTCAGCAGATGCAGCGCATCCCAGGCCGCTTTCAACTTCACCGAGGCTTCCGGCCGGTGGAAATCGATTCCAAACATCAGGCCTTTGCCACGAACTTCAGCGAAGAAGGGACAGGTTTTGCCCAGTTCCTGCATGCGCGCAATCGCCTTTGCGCCCAGGCGCGCCGCATTGCCCGTGATGTCCTCTTCTTCCATCACGATCAGCGTCGCCAGCGCCGCGCCCATCGCGAGGTCGTTTTGTCCAAACGTATTCGAGTGGACGACGCTGTGCTCCATGTCGTCGAACACCGTATCCATCACGCAAGATGAGGTGATCACTGCGCCCACAGGCACATAGCCGCCCGAAAGCGCCTTCGAAATGCAGATGATGTCGGGCTCTACGTCCGGCCAGTGCTGATACGCGAACCACTTGCCCGTGCGACCCAAACCGCTCTGGACTTCATCCACTACCAGCAGTGCTCCGGCCTGGTGGCACAGCCGCGCCGCCTCGGCCAGGTAACCCTCGGCGACGACCGCGCACGTCTTGCCCTGCACCGGCTCGATCACCAGCGCCGCTACGTTCTTCCCATGCAGCGCCTGTTCCAGCGCAGCCAGATCGTTGAACGGAATCCGCACTGTATCCGGCATCAGGCTGCCGAAACGCTGGCGGAAAAAGTCCGAACCATTGAGCGAAAGCGAGCCCACGGTCAAACCGTGAAACGCGTGATCGCAAAACAGAATGCGTCCGCGCCCGGTGTAACATCGCGCGAATTTAATCGCGGCCTCCACGCTCTCCGTCCCGGAATTGCAGAAGAACACCCGCGAGAGGCTGCCGCCTGCGTCGCCGCCTGTGAGGTGCGCCAGTTTCTCCGCTACCAAACCCGAAAGCAGCGAGCAATCCATCCGCACCAGGTTCGGCAAATTCCGCGAAAGAATCTGCTCCAGTATCGAACGTACTCTGGGATGATTGCGCCCTAGCGCGAAAACGCCCCACCCGGTCAGCAGATCCAGATATCGGCGATCGTCGGCGTCATAAAGCCAGGCACCCTGCCCACGCACATAGGCTTTGTCAAATCCGATGGTTCGAATCATCTTCACGAACGCGCGGTTTAAATGGCGCTCGTGTAGTTCGTATTGGCGGCCTTGTTGGGCATCGAGCCACGCGAGAAACTCTTGATCCATAGTCAGCAGATGGCGCCAATCCGGTGTGGCATCTCGCGAGGAGGCCGGTCAGTCCCTTCAGAAGGCGGCTAGTCGTCAAAGTAATTATACGATTTCTTGGCAGTGCGGTCACAGTGGACCGCTCCGATACAAATGAGCGTTCACATACAATCGAAGCCTGCGAGTTCGTTTTTTCGTCTGGGCTGCGCGTATCCGGCCTGAAAGTAGCGTCTCATCCGGCGTCCACGTCGCTACTCCCCACAGAGCTTGCCATCGAAATCGCCGCCGGTTCCACCTGCCAAACACCTTCAAAATCCATGAAGTAGGCTTCACTTGCGATTTCCGGTATTTCGACGCGCAGGCATTCCATAGCGCGCTGCAGTTCCAGAGATTGACGCCGCGCCTCCAAGCCCGCATCTCCCCCGAATGCGCCGATGCCTCCATACGCGCCGCAATCGGAATGCACCATCAGAATCACGCGCTTGGTCGCATGCAACCGCATTGATTTTCGGATTTGGTCCAGCACAAAGTAGCGTTCGTCCGGCCTGTTGGGCGTTGCCAGCGCCTTCGCGCCACCCGCGATTTTGATGACGTCAATCATCACCAAGCCCATTCGCTTCAAAAATTTCGCGAATCCCGTGTGAAAGCGATTGTCGTAACAGCAGACCACCGCCGCGTCGCAAACATATTGTTCGCGCGGTGAATCGAAATGAAATACTTTTCGCATTAACAGCCTCCGATTTGCGAGCGCATCCTGAACCGCTCAGCGCTTCACAAACAGATACACAGCCATCGCCAATCCGATCCCGATTACGGTTCTGCGCACCGTCGTCGGACCTGCCTTGCGCGCCGCGCCGGCGCCAAAGTATCCACCTGCCAGGGATCCCGCCACCATTATCAGCACGTAAGACCACTCCACCATGCCCGCAATAACGAAATACACGGCGGCAATTCCGTTGATCACGCCGCCCAGTAACACCTTCAGCGCTTGCATTTCGAAGATGTCCTTCAGCCCAAGAATCCCCAGCGCGGCCAACATCAAAATGCCTATACCCGCGCCGAAATAGCCTCCGTAAAGACCCACGCAAAGTTGAAACAGCATCGCGCCCGCCAGCCACTTGGCGCTGTGGTGGCGCTCCGCTTTGCCCTTTCCCAATCGGCCTTGCACGCTCGCCTGCGCCATGAAGAGCAACGTGGCAAACAGAATCAGGAACGGCACCATGCGATCGAATATCGAAGTCGGCGTCATCCGCAAAAGAATGGCGCCAACAATTCCGCCGATCAGACTGGGCACTACCAGCAGCAAGTGTTGCCTGTCTGCTTTCTGAATTTCGCGCCGGTAGCCGTAGAGGCTTCCGATCGTACCCGGCCAGATGGCTACCGTGCTGGTGGCGTTCGCCGTCACCGAATCGAGGCCCAACCAAATCAAAGTGGGAAACGAAACCAGCGTACCGCCGCCAGCGACGGAATTAATTGCGCCTGCCAGAAACGCCGCCGCGAACGCAGCGGCGCCATGCGCAAAATCGATTGGAACCATCAACTCGATTGTAGGATGGCGGTGCGCGCTTCACCTGCCGCGCCGCTAAATTGCCTTGCTCAAGACCTCCGAGGCGGAGCGGTTGAACTTCACCGGGTCGCTCAACTCGGACCCTTCGGCTAACTGCGAAAGCCCCAGCAGCACCTCGGCCGCATCGGGCAGGAACGCGTCCTCCGCATTGCCTGACAAACGTTCGCGCATACGTTGTATCAACGCATGATTCGGATTGATCTCCAATACGCGCTTGGTTTTCGGCGCTCCCTGCGATCGCAACGCGCGCTCCAGCATCGGGCTGAATTCGTGCTCACCCACCACCAGACATGCGGGTGAAGTCGTCAGACGCGCCGATAGCCGCACTTCCTTGATGCTCTCGCCCAAGGTCTTCTGCAGAAACTCGGTGAGCGGCTTAAACTCTTCCTGCTTGCCTTCGAGTTCCTTCTGCGCTTCCTTCTTTTCGTCTTCCGTGCCCAGCTCGATTGCGCCTTTGCCCACAGACTTCAGCTTTTTGCTCTCGAACTCGTTCAAATACTGCAGCACCAGTTCGTCCACAGGCTCCGACATGTAGAGCACTTCGTAGCCCTTCTGCCGGACGGCTTCGAGATGCGGCGAATTCTCGATCACGCCGCGCGATTCACCGGTCAAATAGAAAATCTGCTCCTGCTCCGGCTTCATCCGCGACACATATTCTTTAAACGACGTCAGCTTCTCCGGATCGTTCGAGGATGCGTATAACAACAGCGGCACGATGCGGTCTTTGTTTTCCCAGTCCGAAGCGCCCTCTTTGATTGCGCGCCCGAACTCCGCCCATAATTTCAGGTAAGTTTCGCGATCATTTTCGAATAACTCCGTGAGTAAGTCGAGGACTTTCGTGGTAATCCGCTTACGAATGCGTGTTATATGGTGATCCTGCTGCAAACGCTGCCGCGAAATGTTCAACGGCAGGTCGGACGCATCCACCACGCCCTGTATGAACCGCAGATATGGAGGAATCAAATCCTCGCACCGCTCCATAATCATGACGCGCTTGGAAAACAGCCGCAGCCCGCGTTCGGCGCCCACGTAATATAGGTCAAGTGGCGCTGTCGAAGGGACATACAACAGCGCTTCGTATTCGAAAGTTCCTTCAGCGCGGAAGTGTATGGTCCGCAGGGGCTCCGACATGTCGTTCGAAATATGCCGGTAAAACTCCGCGTACTCCTCCGGCTTCACCTCTGAAGCCGGCCGCTTCCACAGCGGCTTCATTGAATTTAAGGGCGCTTCCTGCGTCTTCTCTTCGCCGGGCTTGGTTTCCGGTTTCAACAGAATCGGATAGGTGATGTAGTCCGAATGTTTCTTCACGATCGACGAAATGCGCCACCGGTCCGCGAAGTCGGGCATGCCGTTCTCGGGATCGGCGGGCTTCAAATGCAGCGTGATCGACGTGCCGCGCTGTGTCTTCTCATAGTCGCGAATCGAATATGATCCGCCGCCGTCCGATTCCCACTCGATGCCGCCAATTGTGCCGGCGCGACGCGTCCGGACCGTCACCCGGTCCGCCACCATGAACGAGGAATAGAATCCAACGCCAAACCGACCGATCAATTCCGCTGCGTGCGCGGCCGAACCTTTGCCCCCCAGCAACTCCCTTAACTCTCCGGTGCCCGATTTTGCGATGGTCCCCAGGTTTGCGATCGCCTCCTCGCGGCTCATTCCGATTCCCGAGTCGCTCACCGTCACCTTGCGGCCTTCTTTATCGATTTCCAGCAAGATTTCGAACCTGTCATCGCCCTCTAGCATTTCGCTATTCGTCAACGACTCGAAACGCAGCCGGTCCAACGCGTCCGACGCGTTCGAAATCAACTCGCGCAGAAAAATCTCGCTGTCTGTATACAGCGAATGCGTCACCAGCGCCAACAGGGCTTTGGTTTCCGCTTGAAATTCACGTGATTCAACGGTCTCTGTCATTTTAATGATCCTCAATAAGAAACCCGATTATAAAACGCATGCCGCTCATTCTTCCGAAACATAACGAAACGGCCTCGGAATCGCTTCCGAGGCCGCCAGACTCACGTCATTTTGCACGATTGCGTATTCGCCGCTCAGTTCACCACCAGTTTCGCCCCCAGGGCCTCCAAAACGCGCTCCATCGGCGACACAATCGCATACATCGACGGCGATTCGCCCTTCTGCCGCGCCAAGCTTGCCGGATCTCCCGCGCCGATCACCATGCCGACCGCGCGCGTCTTACCACCTGCTCTCGCCACCACCATCGAACCCGAGTCTCCCGGCTTGGCGAATGGCGAGTTCTCGGAAACGGGGCCCGAAACCAGCATCTGATGATCCAGGTAACTGACTTGTCCCGGATAGTTGAGCGCAATCTTCAAGTTCGTGCACAGCACCATTGCGTGTCGAACGTTTCTGCCAGTCTTGATTACGTGATCTCCCGGCTGCGGACTCGCCGGCGTCGAATCAGTCAAGCGGCTCCGCAAGCCCGGCAAGTCGAAGTTAGGTTCAACCCCTGAAATCAATTCCGCAGTCGCGGCATCCTGCTGAGAATGATTTCGCTTTGGACCTGAATGAGAGCCGTGACCGGGCAACAAAGGCGCCTCCTTACTGATCCTCCCCACCACGGAATCGCGCGAAACCACAAGGCTGAACGCGCCGCCGTGGCTGGCGATCACATGGCTGCAAGTCAACAGGTGAATGGATTTTGAACCGGCATAAGACACGAATCCGCACACCGTACCATGCGTCGATCGCCCGGCGATCGCAACATCGCTGCCCACGCCCAACACATTCACCGGCCCTTCGAACCCACCCAGGCAACGCGTCTGCTCCATCTCCACCACGTCCATCTCTTCATCCGGCAAATCCATGCCCAGCCGCTTCGCCCGCTGGGTAAGTTCGAACGGACCCAACGCCTCCTTCGGCAATTTCGAACGCACCAGAAGAGTCAGACAGGGCTTTTCTGTTAGTTCGTACTTCTGCATTTTCAGACCTACGCCAACACCAATCACATTACGCGCCAGCCAGTGCAGTTTCGGGTCGGAGCCGCTGAGAATCTCCGGCTCCAGTAACTGGTTCGCGAACTTCTGTTTCACATCGACGTACTTATCGAAATCAGCCATTTCGTTATTCCTTTCTCACTGCGAAACCGCCTGCAAACACGTGATGGGATCCGCGCCCACCGAACTTACCTTCACTACGATGGGCTTACCGGTCACGGATTGCTCGCGAATCTGACGCCCCAGATACCCAAGCTCCCGGGTGCGCATCGCCAAGCTCACGAACTCCAACTCCGATGTCCCTTTCGGCAACTTGCCGCGCACCGGTTCCGGAATGTTTGTCACCGAAGCAATGCTCGGCGGCGCGCCGAAATCGAAAAGCTCCGCCAGTTGATTGAACCCCGCGACCGTATGCAACTCGGGGCGCTCCACATCTTCTTCCGCATAGAGATGCAAATTCATGTACCATCTTCCGTCCACTTCAAGCGGAGCGATATTCAGCGGCTCACCTCCGAACAGAATGTTGCGCGGATCGGAAAATTTGTACTCCAAAACCGGCGTCATGTTGCCCGTCTTGGACTTGGCCATCTGGTTCGCGGGATCAGTCACGACGTCTTTCAAATTCACCGTCAGGTACGAATGGACCTGTAAGGGATGCGGCAGCCGAATGCGCGCATATAGCTTCGAGCCCCTCGATTCGCCGAAGAGCCCGTTCGTGCACAAGTGCGCTTCGGGAGGAAAGATGGTCTGGCTTGGATTAGATTCCTTTCCTTCTATCCCGTGGATCTGATAAGCCGGCGCCGCAGGCTGCAGCGTGAGCTCTCCCAGAAACTCGCCGTACCGGTAGACATGGTTCGGGCCGACGTCGGGTATCAGCAAATCGAGAAACTTTCCGTTCCGCCGGGCCGCTATTAAGCCATGCAGAAAGACATAAAATGTTCCGGGAAACGGAGCTCGCGAAAGCTCTCGCTTCGACGGGCGCAGCTCCGCCCGGGCCTTTTTTTCGCTCTTCATAATTTCCTTTCTGACTTGCCTACTCAAAGACCTGGAACGCGCCCCAGTAATAGGGATGTGCGTATCCGGGCAATGAGCGTATCTTTTGCTTCGCGCTCCGCAGCGCTCCGGCAACCGAGTCACCGGCCAATAGCGCGTCATAGAACGCCTTCATCAGCCGCTCCGTTGCTTCGGAATCGATATCCCAACGCGCCGCTACTACATTCTTGGCGCCCGCCGTCAGGAATGCCCGCACCAAGCTGTTGGGATTCACGGGTCCGCGCGACTCGCCCGTGGCCGTCAAGCACGACGACAAGACCGCCAGCCGCAACTGCCGCCAACCGATCGCCGAAATCTGATCCGCGCCGAAGACTGAATCCGTCAACATCAAGCCACCGTTTCCGGCATTGCTGAATCCGTGCCCTGAAAAGTGGAACAGATCGACGCTGTTTGCCACGCTGCGAATTCGCGCCAAATTCGTGCTTTCATCGGTCAGTAGCGTCGCCGATGTGAATCGCGCCGCCGTATCCTGAGCCTCTCTCGCCGCCGTTGCCAAGGGAGCGAAACTTTCCGAATCCATATTGGCTGGATGGCCGACCGCTACCGCTAGAACTTTGTTCCGCTGAGTGAAAACGCCGCGTTCGAGGGCATGTCGCGAGAATCCGCCGCTCTGCATCATTACGTGCGTGTCCATCAGCAGCTGGTGATTCCGGTTCATCAGCAGGCCGAAGGGAGCTTCGAGCGTTCCTTCCGCCATCACGACCAAGGCCGTTCGATCGTCCAGCCCATCCGCCAACGGGGCCGCCATCTCGTCATACAATCGCGAGGAGGCTTCGAAGATCGAATCGCTTCCGGTATCACGGTCCGACACGCGGTCGAGCAACAATCGCGCGTCGCGCGACACCTGCGCGGGAGTCGCAGTCAACCATTGAAACTTCACCGACTTCGAATCCGCGCGCCACGCCGCGATGCTCTTGCCCAACACCGCGTATACAAGCCACGTTTCTCCGTCGCGAAATTCAACTTTTTCCGCTGCCCCGGTTTCGGACCGGAAGCGCAACCAGACTTGCAGCGCCTGGCTCGCCTTACCTTCCGCAATCAGCGCTTCCATCAAGCTCTTCACGCATTGGCTCGCGACTTCCAACGCGTCCGCACGTTGCGCTTTCCCCAAACTCGCCAGCCGGCGATTGGTTGCCTGAAGCGCCGCGCTTAGCTCTCGTTCGGCGTCGGAGAATTCCGCCGACCGCAACGCCACTTCACCATTCAGAACCTGCTTTCGGAGTTGCAATGCGAAAGATGCGGGGCCGCCAGCGGAAACCGCGTCCAGGCCGCTGAACCGCCGCCCGGCCTCATCTACATCGCCACTGTCCAGCGCCGCCTGGATGCGGTAAAGCTCCGCTTCCCATCGGTACCTCTCGAAGGTCTCCGATCGCCCCGCCTTCCTGCCCGACTCAACGGCGCGGTCGAACCACTGCGCCGCTTCCTTCTTAAGTCCCGCGGCTGCGGCCATGCGCGCTGCGCCGGCCTCGCCCAATGCCTGGGTTGCATCGTTCCCCAAGGTAGCCAACTGACGGAGAGCCGCCTCGGCCAACTCCACCGCCGCGTACCGCAATCCCAGTTGCGAGGCAGCAGACGCCATCGTGAAATAGATCTGATGAGCGCGCGACGGCGATACTCCGGATGTCCAATAAGCACCCAGATTCGGAAGACATTCACTCCATGGAGCCCACGACTCCCCCGCCAACGTTTTGGCGTCGGCCAAGAGCCCCGCCGCGCGTAATCGCAAGCTTAAAAAGCCCGCTTTCTGTGACTCGCGCATCAACTGGTCGTACACTCGAATCGAGTCCGCCTCCTGACCCTGCATGCTCTCGCAAATCGCAATCTCCGTGCGGTTCACGATCGCCATCCACTGATACCCTGCCCGTTGCAACTTGCCGTCGAGCGCGCGAGCTTCCGTCAAACACTCCGCTGGCCGGAGCGCGCGGTGCAACGCGTATACGCGCTCGACGCGCGCCCGCGCCGCGGCCGGCGTCCAACGGCCCGTGCCAAGCTGTCCAATCAATGTATCTGCGGCCTTTAAAGCATCGTCGGTCTCGCCGTGGTTATTCAGCTCCACCAGGCGCAGCAGTTGGTCGTATGCGCCAGTACTTCCTCGCTCTTGCAGCGCATCCGCCAACCATAAGTCGCCGTATCGCTCCCGCAGCACCGTGGCAAGGCGCTCCGATGGCGCCGCGGCGTCTTCGTGCGATGCGTTCGCGAGCCACTGAATCGCAGTCTTTTCCAGATAATCGTCGGCGTGCACGGCTACGCCTTGCAACGAAAACTGCGGCTGGTCCTGACCGATCTGCTCCCGCAAATCCTGCCGCACGCGAACGCGCTCCACGTCCGCGGACAAGCGGCGCCGCGCCTCATCCGCCCATTTCGATTCGTGGTCTTTTTCTAAATAACCGTGCCAATCCTCGGCCGCCTCGGGATACATCAGCAAGCGCTCACGGATGAGCGCGCGGTTAAAGAGGGCAACTGGGCTCGCCCGGCCCGATTTGATGCGCGCGGAAACCAGATCGAGAGCATTCGCATAGTCGACTGCACGCCCCAGGGTGTCGCCGCGCACCGCGTAAGCCGCTGCCAGGGCCAACACGGTCGCCTCGTCGTCGGGCGTCTCATCCCGGGCTCTGGACAGCGCCTGCACCGCTTTGTCCGGACTGCCCTCGAGCAGCGCGGACTCACCCCGTTTGCGCCAGGCTTCCGCGCCATCGCCCGCCCAACGCGCAATTTCGCTCTCCACGCGCCGCATCAGCCATACGCCATCTTCGCTGCGGTTACTGCCTCGCTCATTGCGAACGGCGCCGTATCCCGCGTCCGGCAATCGCAAATCGAAGGGGCGGAAGCGAGTGTAAGCCTGCGCCAAATGCGCATCTATTCTTCGGGCAAAAATGGCTCGCGCCAGCGGCAACGCGCCGGCCGCCAGACACAAAAGCAAAAGGAGAAGTAGCGACCACGTCGGCGGCGGACGAAAGCCGCGCCAGCCGCGCACGCCCGTTACCGTAGCGGCGCCGCCTTCGTGTGGATGTCCTTTCGCAGAGGCTCGGGCCGTAACCAGGCGCCTCCATGCTCGATCCAATGTCATCCTCTCGTGACTAGCGTGTCTCGATTCTCACCCGCACTACTAAAAGCGCGAAAGAACGCGAGATAGGGACATTTAGATCTACCATGTCTCACTTAAAAAAAGCGAGAGAGCAGAAAGCCGCGGGACATGTTACGCGCTTACTTTACGCGCCAGCGCTGTACGCCCGCCGAAAACTTGGGCTGCATGGTCACTTCCAGACGCAATCCGGTGGTCGTGACCGGTTTGAAGGTCACTTTGTTGTATTGATCGCTCACTACGCCGTATCCGGACGCGCCCTCCACCGGTTTCCACTGCGCGCCGTCCTTATATAGCAAGCGCCAGGAGGCTGGCACGCGCACTCCGCCGCGTCCCGTATCGTCAAACCAATATAAATCGCATTCCGCTACTGGATTCGGCTTATCGAATGCGTACTCCATCCATCCCGTCCGATAACCTAAGTCGCCCGTCCACCAATCGAAGTAACTCGATGAGTCATTCGACGCGGCCGGCTCATCCTCGTCTTTCACCGGATTCGCATTCTTCTTGCCGTCCGTCGTCACCTTTGCGTTAGTCGTCGCGCTGGGCGGATTTAGCGGGTGCGCGCTGGCCTCCGTATCCGGCAGCCACACCATCATCTGCCCCTTGCCGCGATTGGCCCACGCATAATATGGAATCAGCGTGATATCCTCCGGAGTCCGCACCAATTCGCCGTTCGCAGTCTTCGAAAGCGCTACGCCCTTGGCCTTCACGACTTCCACGCCGCGCAGCAAATCGGACTTATACTCCGCATGCAGCGGCTGATTGTCGGGTAGCATCAGGTTGCGTACCTTCCCATTGGGGTTGTCCACCCACTCCGCCGTGTAGATAACTGGTCCGCGTTGAATCGCGACGCGCCCGCGGTCGGCCGCCACGTTGGAATTGGCTACAACGCGCCGCACCGGCATAGGCAAATTCAGCTCAATCGTATCTCCGGCCTTCCATGTCCGCCAAATCGCGACGTATCCCTTCTGCACACGGACTGGCACGCTACGCCCATTCACCTTCAACGTGGGCTCGGCTGCATTCGCCGTCGAATATTTGTACAGATCGGTCGGGACCGGCTCGTTACGCGCCCACCCCGGAATGCGCACGTTGATCGTCATCTCTGAAGCCTGGTCCGGCGTTACTGTCATCTTCACGGCGCCGTCCCACGGATACCTTGTCTGCTGCGCAATCTTTACCGTGCGGCCGTTATCCATCTTGACCGAGGCGTCGCTGCCCACAAACAGATTGACCCACAGGGTGCTCTCGCGTTCGGCGTAGACATAGCCCGGCACCGACGCCATGAACCGCGTGATGTTCCCTGGACAGCACGCCACTCCGAACCACGGACTGCGCTGATCCTTGCCCGCCTCACCGGTGGCCTCGAGCGGGTTCTGATAAAAAAATGTCGTGCCCTCCAGCGATACGCCCGAAATCAGCCCGTTGTAGAGCGTCCGCTCCATCACGTCGATGTACTTGCCATCGGCGTGCAGCAGAAACAGGCGGTGATTCCAGTAATCGTTGCCCACTGCGGCGCATGTCTCGTTATACGCGCTCATATTCGGCAATTCGTAATCGTTGCCGAACGATTCGCCCGCCGCGCGCGCACCCACGCCTCCCGTGATGTGCAGTTTCTTTCCGGCTACGTCGTCCCAAATTCGATCGAGCGCCGCAACGTAAGCTTGGTCGCCAGTCAAAGCCGCAACATCCGCCATGCCAGAGTACATGTACATGGCGCGAACCGCATGGCCGCCCGCCGGCGCATCGGTCTGGTCGACCACCCGCTTGTTCGCTTCCACATACGGATTGCCCGCGCCCTCTTCCTTGCTCTGCGGGCCCCGCGAATCCAACATGAACTTCGCGAGGTTCAAATACCGTTGATCGCCGGTGACACGATACAGCTTCGCTAACCCCATCTCGACGATCTGGTGCCCCGGCCATATCTCGCGTTTACCCGGGCCGAATGTCTGATCCAGCAAATTCGCTGTCCGCAGCGCGATATCCAGCAGCGCGCGTTTTCCCGTCGCCTGGTAATACGCCACCGCCGCTTCATATAGGTGGCCCAGATCGTACAGCTCATGCGAATTCACGCCCTCCAGAATCCAGCGCTGATTCCCGGACCATGGATGCGGGTGCAGAGGATCGATCGTGCGCGCCGTGTAGAGATACCCATCCGGCTCCTGCGCCTCACCGACGATCTTGATCAGGTTGTCGCAATATTCTTCGAGCTTCGCGTCCGGATGCACGCTCAGCGTGTAAGCCGCGCCTTCGAGCACCTTGTATACATCGGTATCGTCGAACGGATATGGAGGATATGCGTGGTTTTCGAACGGTTGGCCGCGCAGCGCCTTTCCCGCGCGGATAAAGTTATCGACGCGCCCTGTCTCTTCGTCTTTTTTGAATGCGAACGGAATGGTCACCGTACGATTGGTTTCGATCCGCGGCGCCCAGAACCCATCGTTCACGTGTACGGCGGTAAACGGCACCGGTTTAACGGGATAATCCCGCGTCTGGCCCAGACAAGTGAACGCAAATAGCGACAGGGCTGCAAGCGATTTCATAATTCCTTCAGTATAGGCGAGAGAGCCTGCGCCGCCCGGACGCATTCTCCAGCCGCGCTGTTAGATGTGAGGGCGCAATCGGGATAGGGGGAAGCCTCACAGCTTCGCCCCTCCCACACGCGGATCTGGGCGTGCAGCGCCCGCGCCCGCTCGCGACGCCGGACATGCGGGTCCGCATCCGGCGGTTCGGCGGGTTGAGCTATCGGAGAACGGTCAATCTCGGAATCCCGAGCGAGTCGAAGTAAGCATTGGGCAGCGCAATATGGAGTCCCGGCGAATCCGCTGTCCGCCACGGTCCACGTCCGCTGCCCGCCGTTTTCGCGGCCAGATCGCGATTCACACCCCGTTTGCGCAACTCGGTGAATTTCGTCGAACCCAGTTTCCACTGTTTCCAGATCGCAGACCGCAGTCTGCGCCGAAACCACTGTTCAAGTCGTGCCAGCACGGATGGGGTTTCGCATTTCCCGAAATAGCCGAGCCACCCGCGCAGATATCGCGCCAGTTCCTCCGCCATCCGTTCGATACTCACACCCCGTGTCCGGTTCGTTAGTTCCCGAACCCGCCCCTTGAACCGGTCCACCGCTTTCGGCGCTATCCGCCGTTTTGGTATGCCTGCGTTCGTGAAGCTAAAGCCCAGAAACTTCCGCTGCCCATGGCCGCGTCAGCGCGCTGTTTCTGTTCGTTC
>DATAUH010000170.1:0-3747 GCA_036268375.1 Bryobacteraceae bacterium
CGTGCACGACTGTGCACGGCTTCAGCGGGGAGTTCCTGTCGTGGAACATAAAGGGTTGTTGAACACGGAGAGCACTCTGGGGTTAAGCCGCTTCGCTTGGGCCACTTCCGTGTTGAACACTTTGGAGAGTATGTTCAACGACCTTTAAACACACTCTGGCCCTGGATCAGCGGCATCCCACCGCGGCGAGCCGAACGCGGCGCCAACGATTTCCCAGGGTGATGCCGGCCGTCGACAAGTTGTTCATAGTCGCGCGGCCGGAATTCCGTCGTATCCCAAAGCTATTTTGGTTCTGGAGCCCTGCCGAGGCCTAACGCTGGCGCGTGAAGGCGTCCGTCGCCACAATTCCGACGCCTTCCTTTAACGTCACGAGCCGGTCCGCGTCGAAAGCGCTGACATGCTCGGTCACCCCGCTGGGCCATCGAATTTCAAGAGCGGCGCTCCTGTTCGAGCCGAGGCCGAAGTGTAGACGCGAGTCGTTGGCGGAGTAAAAACTGGCCTGGCTCGATACGGCTTGGGCCTGCTTTTGGCCACCATAGGATGCAATGACGGTGGCGCCGATGGCGTTGCGATTCGATTTCACGCCGATCAGCTTGACTTTCAGCCAGTGGCCGCCGCCGGTTACATCGTTGCGTAGGAGGGACGGCGGCTCGTTGAGATTGACGATGAGAACGTCGATATCGCCATCGTTGTCGAAATCGCCAAACGCGCAGCCTCGGCTGGAGTGAGCGGCGGCGATGCCCGGACCGGCCTGTTCGATCAGCTCTTCAAACTTACCGCCAAGATTGCGGAAGATCACGCTGGGCGTGCGAAAAGAATAGGCGGGAAGCTTGAGTTCTAACTCAGGGTAGATGCCGCCGGTTGAGAAGAAGAGATCGGGAAGGCCGTCGTTGTCAAAATCGACCATAGCGGCGCCCCAACAAGTGAAGCGAGTCTCGACGCCGAGGCTCGAGCGCACGGTCACGTCGTCAAAGCTTCCTTTTCCGTTGTTGCAATAGAGGACAGAGGTGTCGTCGGAGAAATGAGTCTTGAAGATATCCAGAAAGCCATCGAGATTGTAGTCGCCAATGGCGACGCCCATGCCGGCCTGCTCCATGCCGTCGTCATTCAGAGCGACGCCCGCTTCGAGGCCGACGTCGGTGAAGCTGCCGTCGCGGTTGTTGCGCAGGAGGAAACTGGCCGTGGAATCGCACGCGACGTAGATGTCGGGCCAACCGTCGTTGTCAAAATCGGCGACGGCGATGGTCATGGGGTAGCTATTGCGCGCTTTGCTTATGCCGGATAGCGCCGTGACATCGGAGAATACGCCATCGCCGTTGTTGCGATAGAGCCGCAGGCCACCGGGCGGAAGCCCGCGCGGGCCGCAGGGGACGGGCTCGCCTTTCCAGTTACACATGGGCGATTCGCCTGGTCTAGGCACTGACTTCAGGTTCAAATCAGCATAGTGGGCGACGATGAGATCGAGAAGGCCGTCACGGTTGTAGTCGACGAATGCGCAGCCGGATCCCCACTCGTATTCGGAGAGCGAAATTCCGGCATTGGACGTCACGTCAGTGAATGTGCCATCGCCGTTATTATGATAGAGCGTGCAGCCGCCCCAGTAGGTGACGAATAAATCATCGAAGCCATCGTTATCATAGTCGGCTACGGCCACCGCGCTGGCCCAGCCAGTATGGCGCAAACCGGACTGATCGGTAACGTCGGTGAATGTGCCGTTGCGATTGTTTTTGTATAACCGATTAGTTGCTCCGGCGGGCGGACTTTCGAGGCGCGAGCCGCTGGGGACGAAGATATCGATCCAGCCGTCGTTGTCGTAATCGATGAAGGCCGCGCCACAGCCTATTGTTTCGATGAGGTAGAGCTTTCGCGTCGCCCCGCCGTAGATCACGGGAGCGCTGAGACCGGCGGCGGCGGCGACATCCGTGAAACGGGCCGCGAATGGGAGGCCGGAGGGCTTGCCGCGCGGCGTTGGAACGACTGAGCGGCGGGACATGCCTTGAGCGCATGCGATCCCGGGAAGAGCGCAAGCCGTGATGAAGCCGCGTCGCGTCATTATCGTTAAAGATAGAATAAACCCATGCGTGGTCTCGCATGTCTGGCGCTGGCGGCCGGCCTTGTTGGCGCGGCGCAATCGCCGACAGAGCGATTCGACCAAGCAATTGCGGCGCTTTCCGCCGGCAACTATGCGGCGGCGGAATCCGGCTTTTTGAATGTGCTTCGTGTTGCGCCGAATCACCTGGCGACGCTACAGAACCTTGGCGTGGTGTATGCGCGCACGGGGCGTGCCGATCAAGCGATCGCAATTTACCGGCGCGCGCTGGAACTGAGTCCACACGACCGGAGCGTGCAGCTCAACCTTGGCCTGACTTACATGAGGATCAATTCGTACGACGATGCGATGGCGGTTTTTCAGACGATGGCTCAAGAGGACCCGACGAGCCGGCCGGTGCGCGATATCCATCTGCTCTATCCGCTCTGCGATGGGTTCTTGAAGCAGAGCCCGACGGAAGAAAGACGCCGTGAGTTAGCCGGATTCCTGGCGCATCTGACTCCGGCGGCGGCAAGCCTGGTGCGGTGCAAGATCCTTTATGCGGGAGAGCGATTGGACGAGGCTGGAAACCAATGCCGGCGGGTGCTGGAGATCGATCCGAAATTTCCGGGCGCGCGTGTGGCATTGGCTCGCGTGCTCGTGGCGCAGCAGAGCCCGGAAACTGCAAAAGAGCTTACAGCGGCTCTGCGCGAGAATCCGGACGATCCGGAGGACCTGTACGATCTCGGCTTGGCTCTCGCCGTGGATGGCCGGACTGCCGAAGCGGCGCATTGTCTGGAACGCGCCACCGCGCTTAATCCAGGGTTCTGGGGCGCTTACTTCGAACTCGGCAAACTGCGCCTGCGCCTCGGCCAGGCTGCAGCGGCCGTGCCATTGCTGCAGCACGCCGCGGAGTTGAATCCGACTTCGTTTTCGCTATTTTATGAGCTGGCGCGCGCCCTCAACGCAACGGGCAAAACGAAAGAGGCGGCGCAAGCGATGGATCGAGTTCGGGAGTTGATGGCGTCGGATCTCGCGCAGGATACCAAGGCGATGCGAAAAAAGTAAATCGGTTGTCCTGTGGTCCGCAACGATTCCGCCCAACGTTAAGCAGCCTCCTTCTCCAACTCGTATTCGTGATGTACCGCCGAGAATTGGCCGCGCATGGTAAAGTTCTCTCACTTGCCCTTGCAGGTTCCCGCGTCAAATCTGGAAAGATGGGCACCCTATATGTCCGGTCGAGCCACGCGGCATAGTTTGGCTGCTCAACCTCAACCACGCACTTTCTACGGTTTCGTTGCGAAGGTTAAGAAATGGCGAGTCAGGCCCGATACTGGTGGCTTAGTCTGTTTCGGTTAAGTGGCAGCGAGGCCGAAGAGCTCGGCGATAAAGAGCGCATGGCCAACCGTATCTTCTTTTGGCAGCCATCTCACTCTGCCCTTCCGATTCCCCGCAAGGTCCGTCCGCCACGCACTCGGAAACGATCCGTAACCCTTGGCCAGCCAAAACGCGCTTCTTCCCCGATCGATGGTCTTGCTCGATCACGTTGTTTAGATACTTGCATTGACATAATTCCACTCGAGGCGGAACGACGCCATCCGCCTTCAGCGCTTCCACTGCCGCTGGATACGCTGGGTTCTTATCCACGTTCATCACCTGTGGCATCATTTCCCGACGCGTCAATAGCCCTGCGCAGAAAGCGTTTGGCTGCCGCTGTA
>DATAUH010000171.1:0-17185 GCA_036268375.1 Bryobacteraceae bacterium
ACGTCGGGGCTGAGGGAACGGCGGGGTTGCGGGGACGTCGGGGCTGAAGGAACGACGGGGTCGCGGGAGCGCCGGGGTTGCGGGGAGCATCGGGGTTGCGGGGGCGGGGTTGCGGGGAGCGACGGGGTCGCGGCGGCCTTGCGTTGAGGATGTGTTGAAAAAACGAACTGCGAACGGATCGGTAGTCCTTCAACGCGAGCACACACGATCTCCGGTCTGTTTGCGTTCGGAATGGGTTGGCGGCGGAGGGACAGCTTGACTACTTGCCGGGGGGAAGCGATTTTTCGATCTGGGTGATGTTTTGCTGTGCGAACTTGGCTTCGGAGAGGTCTGGGTTCAGGGCTACCACTTCCTTCAGGTGCTTCAACGCCGGTTCCAGGTCGCCCATCTGGTTCGCGTCGACGTATTTGTGCAGGTAGGAGATGCCTAGCGCGTAGTGCGCGTACGGATCTTTGGCGTCGTAGCTCAACGCCCGTGTGCAGTATGCAATCGCCGAATCGAAATCTTTGAGCTGACGATCGCAGTCGCACAGCCCGAAGTAGGCCAGGCTGCGCAAGTCCGACCAGATGTCGTGTTGCGATGCGCGGCTCTTCTTGCCGATACCGAAGAAGGAGCCCAGCACGTAGTAGTTCAAGTTGCCGGTCAATTTACCGCTGTCGAAGTTACTCAAACGGAGATACTCGGCATACTCAACTTTGGCGTCCGCCCACTTACCGCTCAAGCGTAACGCGTCCCCGAGCCACATATGGGGCTCCGCATTTTTCGGGTTGAGAGCGATCGCTTTGCGCGCGGCTTCGATCGCCGCCGCATAGAGTTCCTTAAACCGATCCGCCTGCGCCAGCATGGTCAGTGCGACCGCGTGTTTCGGATCGCGCGTCAGAACGACGTTGATCTGGCGGATCGCCTCATCCACATCGCCGATATCGAGCAGCATGCCCGCATAATCTGCGCGCGCCTCCAGGTAATCGGGATCGATATCGATCGCCTTCTTGTAATAGTCGGCGGCTTTCTGTTCGTCGAAGAGGGCGTTGTAAGTCAGGCCGAGGTAGAATGCCGCCTGACTGTACTTCGGATCGATCTTGAAAGCCTGCTCCAGGAGCCCGGACGCTTTTTTGTAGCTATCGGCGCCCCCTTTGTTATAAGCCTCGACGCCTTTGTCCAACAGTTCCGTAGCTGCCTTGTCCCTGCGGCGGGGAATCAAGATCTTGAAGGACACCGTCTGGTCCATGCCGGGATATACGGTGACCTGTCGAGGTCCGTCCGGCTCGTAGCCCATATGGATTCCCTTGACGGTGTGGTCGCCAGGCTGTAATCCGGGCAGGTTCAGCGGCTTGCCCTTGGAGACCGTTCCCATCGATTGCCCGTCGACCCAGACTTCCGTGCCGTCCATATTCGATTCGAAAACCAAGCCGCCCGTTTTGGGAGCCGGCGCTTTGCCCGGCACAGCGTTCGCGGGCACGAAGGCAATCATCATGTTCGGATCGAAATTGCTGCGATCTGAGGTCGGATTCTGTTTGCCCCCGGTCATCTGACGCACTTCTTCGTGAACATATTCGGAAAGTTCGTCCGCGGTCACCACTCCGTCGTGCGAGACGTCGGCCGCGCCGCCCATGCCCTGCACCACGTAGTAAGTGAAGACGCCGTGCTCCAGCTCCGGGCTTTCGTATGAACTCTCGCGCGCGCGGCTGGCCGTCATGGAGAAGAGCGACGGGTTGAGTTTTTCCAGCGTGTTGTTCAGATTTTCCGTATCATCGGGGCTGATCGCGCCGCTGTGGCAGGCATCCGTCAGCAAAATCTTGTAAGTCGCATGGATCTTTGAGCCGATTATGTTACTCAGCTCTTCCATCGGATATCCGCTCCCCTTCACGTTGTTCATATCGAAGTCGTAGGGAGCCAGATAGCCTTTGCCCTGATACATGAATCCGTGGCCAGCGAAGTAAATCAAGACGCGGTCGCCGTCTTTCGCATTGGCCGGAAGCCATTCGTCGATCTCGTGCCGGATATTCGCGAGGGTCGCCTTCGGGCCCTCGAGCACGTGCACATTTTCCTGCTTGAAGTTTCCACCTTCGGGGCTGATGGCCACCGTGTAGATGGAATGAGCGTCCCGCTCCGGGTACTGCAGTTGGAGCTTCGCCTCGAGGTTTTTGTAATGCGAGATGCCTACAATCACCGCCCAACTGCGCGGTATGCCCGGCAGTTTCGGCGGCGCGGCGCCGTCCTCGATCTTTTCGATTTTCAGATCGCGCTGCCCCTGCGCCGGCGGCTTCGCCTGTTGAGCCACGCAGCATGCGGCGGCCAAAGTCAGAACCAGTAAGTTGCGAAACATATACATCACTTATGCGCCAGCCGGAATTGGTAGATTACCGGTCCAGCCAGCGGCTCGGCGCTCGAAATCACCGACGTGTCTTTTTGTTGCAGAAATAGTAACTCGCGGGGCGCCGTATCTCCCTGCCCCGCCAGGTTCTGTGGAATCTCCGCATCGCGCGGAATCAGTTTGGGCCCGGCCTCATGGTCTATGCAATCCCCGCGCGCCTTGAGCACTGTGTCATCGCAGCGCGGCAGCAGCGTCAGGGGCTTCGAGGGCGCAGCATTGGCCGGCAGGCTCAAATGTGGCGGGGCATCCGTCAGCTTTGCCGGTGTTACCAGCCAGTAAACCGTCTCAAATCCCGGGGGTCCGTCAATGCGAAACGCCGTGGAAGTCGCGGGCACCTGATACTGCTTGTTTGCCGCCACTTTGTTATCCTGCCCCGTCTCGTCGCGCGGGAATAGCTGTTCATAAGTGCCGGACGTGCTCTGATTCATCACATAAAGATAACCGTCGAAGTTGGTGCGGAAGCGAAAGCGCACGCGGTCGCCATGCGAAAGCACCAATGCAGGATTGACGCTGTGCCACGTTCCTCCGTCCAAGCGCTCGAGCGTAATCTCCATGCGATGCGAGCCCTGCGCCATCGTGCTGGATTGCGCGCTGGCCAGCATCGGGAAGACTCCAGCCGCCGCGATTGCCGCCACCCACGGCAAGCGCCCCCTCATTTATGCACCAGGCTGAGATTCGCCACCACCGCCGAATCGGAACTGCCGCTTGCATTCACCACGTAAACGGCCTTTTCGGCGTTGTCCGGCTTCGTATCGTCGTCGCCCACGCGTTCGATCACGAGATCGCGCGCGTAGGTGCGGTTCAAGCGGCCAACCGCGGAATCGTCGACTGATGCGCGCAAGACGGGCCCCGCCGGAACCGCAGGTCGCGGCGTATTCGTGGGACTCGCCGGGGTGGCCGCGCCCTTTAAAGAGTAGACCAGTTGCTCGAAATCCGGCTTGGCATCGCGCGAAAGTACGATGAAGACCTTTTCATCGCCAACCTGCTGATCGAATCCAAACGCGTAACCCGACGGGAACGTGTAAGTGTGGAAGCCCTCTACCTTATTATTGCCATTCTCAATTTCAGGTGAGGGGAACATCGGCTGCCACGTACCGCTCGACCCGCGGCTGACGATGTAAAGATAGCCAGGCCCGTTCGCTTCTACACTGAACTGAATCTTGTCACCCGAATGGAACACAGCATTCGGGGCGATCGGTTCCTTCTGGCCGCCAACCAATTTTAAGATCGTGTACTTCAGCCCCAGCGGCGTTCCGGTGGTGGGCGCTGGAGCGCTCACGCGCGCAGGGATACCGTCCGCGGCCGTCAGGATCGGAGCGGTTGGCTGCGAGATCGTGGAGCTATGACCGCCCGACGAGGTCCCGCCTCCGGAATTGGCCTGTTGGACCGTCGGCGGCGTAGCGGACTTTTTCGTGCCCGCAGATTTTTTCGGCTGCGCCTTGGCCTGAGCCGAATCGTTCGTCGCCGTGTAAAAAAGCTCGCGCGCAGTTAGCTGCGGACGCGAGGAGTCCTGCGCAGCCGCTAAGAGAGCGATCCCCGCAAAACAAACTAGTAACTGGATTTTTGCCATCAGCCGTCAGCCCAACCGGTCCCGTGACCGGCCCTCCTCTTGTATACGTTATCACCACAATTCTTTTGGGGGCGCTGGGGCCCGTGAGAGCGGTACTAACGCCCGGCGTGATGATCTTCACTGCGGCATTGAGCGTGCGATGTCCCAAGTCGCATGAAAGCCGTTTGGTGTTTGGGTTTAGGTCTCTGCGCAATCGCGAACGCGCAGCAGGACTCCGCCGATCGCAGCATCGTCGCACCCTCAACGCAACCATTTCGCTCAACGAACTTCGTCGCTCGGATGCTTCACCCTTTAGAGCCGACGAAGTATACCCCGCTGACGCCTAAGCAGCGTTTCCACGATTACATCTACCAGACGGTTGGTCCCTATACAATTTTTCGCGAGCTTGTTCTGAGCGGGTTCAACCAGGGCATGAACAGTCCGCATGAGTGGGGACAGGGCGCCAGCGGATTCGCGACACGTTTCGCGAGCAATATGGGCGGAGTGGTAGTGCACACGACGATCACGTACGGGCTCGCGACCGCTTTTCACGAAGACAATCGGTACTTTGCCTCGCACCAAAGCAGCAAAAAACGGCGCGTCCTGCACGCCGCGCTGGGCCCATTCGAGGCGCGGCACGATGATGGTCATTTCGGCTTTTCGTACTCCAACGTTGCAGGCGTGGTCGGCACTGGATTCATTTCGCGCCTTTGGGCGCCGCCGAGCTGGCAGGGCGCCGGCAACATCTCCCGCGCCATCGGATACACGTTCCTGGGAGAGGCCGCCTTCGATATTTTCCGCGAGTTTCTACCGGACCTGCTGCATCACCGGCAGGATTAACCGCAATACTCACAGAATTTCGAGCGCAATGCGCAAGGCCGCGTATAGTTGGTTGCGCTTGTTCGCAGTGCTCGAGCCGCTACTGCGTTCCGCGCGCTGCCCTGCGCCTGCCTCGCGACGAAGCGGTGTGAAAAATGCGCGTTAAACCGTCGTTTGTAATTCGCGCAGACGCCGCTCGAGATGGCGGCGCTCGGCGGCGTTGGTCACGAGTTCCAGCGCGCGTTCATAGCTGCGGGCGGCCTCTTCCGATTCGCCGACTCGCCGCAACAACTCTGCTCGCGCCGCGTGCAGCAAGTGGTAATTTTCCAGTTCGCCCACAGCCGCGATGTTGTTGATGACGTCGAGTCCGGCGCGCGGTCCGCTCACCATTGCCAGCGCCACCGCGCGGTTGAGCGCGACGACCGGCGAGGCATCGACGCGTTGCAGCAAGTCATAGAGCCCTAAAATCTGCGGCCAGTCTGTGTCGACGGCGCGGGGCGCCTCGCAGTGCAACGCCGCAATAGCCGCCTGCAGCGCAAATGGGCCGCCGCCACGGCGCAGACCCTCCTCCACAAGCGGCAGCGCCTCCGCGATCTGCGCAAGATCCCAAAGGGAACGATCCTGATCCTCCAGCAGGACGATGTCGCCGTCCTCATCTAGCCGCGCTTCGCGCCGCGCATCCTGCAAAAGCATCATGGCCAAGAGCGCCGTGGCCTCCGCAGGTGGGTTGGGGCCCATGAGTTCCCGCACCAGGCGGCATAGCCGAACCGCTTCCGCGCAAAGGTGGCGACGCACCAGACGGTCTTCGCGCGTGGAGGCGTAACCTTCATTAAAAACCAGGTAAATTACAGCCAGCACGGCGTTCAGACGCTCGTGCATCTGCGCGGCCGAGGGAACGGAGTAAGGAATACCCGCGTCGCGAATCTTTTTCTTGGCGCGCACCAATCGCTGCGCCATGGTCGGCGTCGGCGTCAAGAAGGCGCGGGCGATTTCGTCCGTTTCGAGGCCGCAGAGCGTGCGCAACGTCAGCGCCACCTGGGACTCCATGGCCAGCGCCGGGTGGCAGCAGGTAAAGATCAATCGCAAGCGCTCATCGGGAATCTCACCGAGGGTCTCCACTGCCGGTTGTTCGGCAGCAGGCGCGAATCCGCTGTGAACGTATTCCTCGAGTTTTTGTTCGGTCAGCGAGCGCCGCCGGATCCTGTCGATGGCCTTGTGCCGCGCGGTCTGGATAATCCACGCGCGCGGAAATTCCGGCGTTCCGGAAATCCGCCACTGGTCTACCGCCGCTGCAAATGCCTCCTGCGCCACATCCTCGGCAAGATCGAAGTCGCGTAACATTCCAATCAAAGTTGCCAGGATGCGGCCCCAGTCGGATTGGTAGAGCGTCTCTACAGTTTGAGCGGCTTCTGCAGGCATCACTCTCGATTTTAAAAAGTTTTTTCGGAGTCCTGTCGATTGGGCGCGCGTGTGTTCGATTAATTTACGAGGGATCGAAACGAATGAAATACATGCTTCTGATTTACATGGACGAAAAAGTTCTCAATCAGGAACAGCGTGAGCATTGCTACCAGGAGTCGGCGCAAGTGGCGCACGAGCTGGCCCGCAAGGGGCAGTTCCTTGCCACCGCTCCCCTGCACTCGGTCTCTACCGCGACTACCATCCGCGTACGCGACGGCAAGGGGTTGATCACGGATGGACCGTTCGCCGAAACCCGCGAACAGTTGGGAGGGTACTTCCTGGTGGAGGCGACGGATTTAGACGAGGCGATTCAGATTGCGGAACGGATTCCGGGCGCGCGGGCCGGTTCGGTGGAGATTCGCCCCGTCATTGACGTTCCCGGACTGCCGAAGGTTTAGCGCGGTTTTTCAAGAGGACCAAACATGCCAAACAACAATCAGCAATCGAGCAAAGATCAGTCGCAGCTTCACACTCTGTTTGAGAGCATTCGTAAGGCGCACCACGACAAGAAGGCAGCCGGCATCGTCGCGGCCTATGCGCCCGACGCCAGGATCTTCGATCTGGCGCCGCCGCTTTCGCATCGCGGCATGGACCAGTCGCAGTTACAGGCGTGGCTGGACGGTTGGGAGACTCCGGTGGACATTGAGCCACGGGATTTCGAATATGTGATTGACGGCGATCTCGCGTTCGGACACGGATTTCTGCAGATGTCGGGCAAGAAACCTGGTGGGCCACCGGTGAAATTCTGGATGCGAGCGACGGTGGCGCTGCAACGCCGCAATGGCGAGTGGCGCATTATTCACGACCACACGTCGGTACCGTTTTATATGGATGGCAGCCTGCGCGGCGCGTTCGATCTGAATCCTTAATCCGACGACTTCGAGACCAGCAATCAACCTGACCGGAGACGACTATGCAACTTACTTCTTACGTGACATTCAACGGGCATTGCGAAGCGGCCTGAATTTTACCAACAGAGTCTGGGCGGAAAGATAGAAGGCATGATGAAGTATACAGCCGGCCGAGCAGCGCGTTCCCGCCGAATGGAGCGACAAAGTCCTCCACGCTCAGTTCAACGTCCGGGATGGCATTCTGATGGCGTGCGACGCGCCGCTCGAATGTAAATCAGGAGCCGAAAAGCATGTCGCTGCAAATGGCTGTGCCGACCGCACCGGAAACCGAGCGCATCTTCGGCGCGCTTTCTGAAGGTGGCACGATACGCATGGCTGGTGGAGACGTTCTGGGCCACACGTTTCGGCGCGATGACGGACCGTTTCGGCATTAACTGGATGGATCAACTGCATGAAGTCATGAGCAATCCCGGCGGATCGAAGGGTACGCGCGATAAGGATTGCGTCGCGACGGGCGCCTCCGATCCGCGGGAAAAATGTGGCGGAAGAATGCGACTGTGCGCCACAATGTCGAATGCCAGCAGCTTTTCCTGTTCGCTCGTGATCACCCGTTCGCATACCGCCGCGACGCGTTCTGTTGGAAGTGAACGCGCGATTTGGATCTTCATTGCGATTGCGTATGCGCAGTCTGTTGCGCTGAGCCTTGTAATCGGTCTGACGGGCGGATACCGAAGCCCGTGGATCGCATTCGGATATGTGTCCATGGTGATTCCGGCGATATCGGCGCTGCTCGCCAATGCGATAGTCAAGGACGGACGGTGGGCAATCGCGTGGGATCGTCTTCCGCTGCGATACATCCCGTGCGCTCTCTTTCTGATGCCTTTGGTGTTGCATGCCGCGATGCTGCCGGCAGCGGCAGCGCTGGGGACGCTCCACTGGCAGGATTGGTTGACGGAGAGTCGCGACGGGCTGTATCACACGCCTGAAACGCTCGGCTGGGGCGTGTTGACGCGGTCCGGTCTGATTGCGCGAATGGCGGTGAACGCAATCGTCGGCGTGATGATCGTTTCGATCCTCGCGCTCTTCGAGGAGATCGGGTGGCGAGGATGGCTACTGCCGCGTTTGATCGAGCGCCATGGAGCTCGCCGCGCGGTCGCAATTTGCTCGGCTGTGTGGGCGGTCTGGCACGTTCCATACATGCTCGCGGGCATCCAACACCTGGAAGGCGTTCCGCTCCGCTGGGTAGTCCTGGTGGTCCCGGCCGGCATTTTCGGTTCGGGTCTTGTCATTGGATGGCTGTGGCTTCGCACCGGGAGTATATGGATTGCGGCTATCGCGCATGGCGCGCTCAACCATTGGGGACAGTACGCGTTCAAATTCGTCGCTGGCGAGGGTCAACCGCTGGATGCGCTGGTGCTCGCCAGTGGCGAGGTGGCGCTGATCATTGTGGGATTGATTCTGCTTTGCTGGCGCGTGAGGCGAGACTAATCCGCGCCTCGCGAAACCAAGAGTGAGGCGACGCCGGACTTGCGGCAATTCTTCGCGCGCTGCAGGGGCGTATCTCCGGCCTTGTCTCGCGCATGAATGTCCGCGCCGCAATCCAAGAGCGCCTCGGCGATTTCGGTGTTCCCGCGCCGGGCGGCCATGTGGAGGGCGGTGCAGTTTTTGGAAGAGCTTCGCGCCTCTACCTGCGCTCCTGCTTGAACCAATGCGCGGACAATGTCGCCGCCACCAAGTTCTTGGCATTCGTTGGCCACGCAGTACAAAGGTGCGTGCCCGCCGGCGGTCTTCACATTGGGGTCGACGCCAAGGCGGAGGAGCAGTTCAACGATCCGCAGGTTTCCGTGCGCTGCTGCGTCGTGAAGGAGGGTCCGACCGTACCGGTGATCGACATGAGCGAGCGCTGGATCGGCCAGCAGTTCGCGTGCGACGTATTCCAGCAGGGCGTCTATACCGGTTCCGATCATAAGCGACAGGACGTGCGCAAAGATGGCGCGGTCGCGCGTGAATCTGAGTTGGAGCGCTGGATTCGGTGTCAACTCGATCACGCGTCGTGCATCATGAAGGCGGATGGCAAGCACAAGATCGTCCAGCACAAGCTGTTCGGCCCAGCGTTGCGCAATTTCGCGGTGAATGGGGTCTTCGGCGGGCGGCGCTGGCGGGGCCTGTGCGGCCGGCGCTGGACCGGTGTTTACGAGGTGAGTGGACGATCGCTCAAAGAAATTGCGTAGGGCAAGGCGAACGGGCGGGTCGAAAGGCACGCTATTGAGAGCTTCGACCATGGTGCGCATCCAGGCTTGCCGTTCTGGCGGTCCGATTTTGAAACGCTGATGCGATTCGCGCAAGCTCAGGAACCAACGCTCCTGCGCGTCTTCAGAAGGACCGCCGAGCAATTGGGCGAGAAAGGCCGCAAAGGCTTCGATGGCGCAGCGCAGGCTTTTGCCCGGGAACAACGGCCGCAGGACAGGATCCTGTTTCACGCGGGCGTAGAACGCCTCGGATAACTGGCGGCAGCCGCTCCGGCCGCCTGCGGCTTGATAAAGATCGAAAGACTCCATAACGGCTTGCCACGGGCCCGGAAAGCTTCGGATCATTTTACCCCCGCGGTACGAATCGCGGCGCGCGTGTTCAGATGTAGAGGCATTCGCTATGATGAGTGTGGCGCGACGGGCGCCTCCGAGTCCGCGGGAAAGGCTGAGCCTGCCGATCGAATTGCAGCAGTGAGTGAGTTGGACGAATCTTCTTTCGCCCGTTACGCGGACGCCGGGCATATCGAGAGGAGATCGTCATGCCCCAAACGCCTCGCATTCCGCCTACACGGCGGCTGCCATCTCAACCCAATCTGGATCAACTTCGCAAACAGGCGAAGGAGTTACTGGCGTCTTATCGCGCGGGCGAATCCGAGACCGTCGCGGAAGTGGAACGCTTCGAACGCAGCCCAGATCCCGTGAACTTTGCTTTGAACGATGCACAGCGGATTCTGGCGCGCGCGTACGGGTACGAAAGCTGGCCGCGACTGAAGGCATTCATCGACGGCGTCAATGCGGCTGAGTTGGCGGCGGCGGTTCAGAGCGGCGATATCGAGCGTGCGCGCAAGCTTCTGCACGCGCGGCCGGAGCTGATCTCGAAAGATCTAAGCGAGAGTAACGAATACCGCGCCATACACTTCGCGGTGATCCGGCGCGACGCTGCCATGACGCGCTTTTTGATGGAGGCTGGCTCCGATGCGCGCAAAGGCATCTATCCGCATCGCGATGCAACTACGGCGTACGCGATCGCGCGCGAACGCGAGTACGCGGAGATTGTGGCGGTAATCGAAGAGGTGGAAGGCGAGCGGCGGCGCGAACTGAGCTGTCCGAACGTGACCATTTCGCCGGTGCAGGACCAGATCGGCGCAGCAATCCGGAGAGGCGACACCGCTGCTGCGATTCGACTGCTCGAGACCGATGCATCGTTGATGCGGGCTTGCGATCGGGCGGGCGCGAACCCGCTGCACCTTGCCGCTGAAGAGGCCGATCTGGAACTGATGGATTGGCTGCTGGCCCGCGGCGCCAGCGTACTGAAACGCGACCGGGACGACCACACGCCGCTCGATCGCGCGGCGCTTGCGGTCGATCCGAGGAATGATCTGTTGCAAACGTTTCCGGAGGTTGCACGGCGGTTGATCGAACGGGGCGCCGAAATCACCGTGAACGCTGCAGTCGCGTTAGGAGATGTCGGGCGCGTACGCCAGTGGATTGCCACTGACGATTCCCTGCCCCGTCAAATTAGCCCGGATGGCGGATTACTGACGCTGGCCGTGAAACACGCGCAGATCGATGTGGCGCGGCTACTACTCGACCTGGGCGCGGATGTCGATGAACGCATCACGCTGCCGAACGTCGAAGAGCCCACGGCAAGCTGGGGAATGCCGCTGTGGTACGCGGCGCTGGGGAATTACGTGGAGATTGCGCGGCTACTGCTTGATCGCGGCGCCGATCCGAACGCAAACGTCTATGCATCGGGTTGGCCGCTGCAGAATGCGTGGAACCATCCGGATGGATTGCTGAAGATGCTGCTGTTGGAACGCGGCGCGCTTCCGCAGCCGTATATGCTGTCGGAAACTCACGATGTCGAGGGTGCGCGAAAGCTGCTGGATCGAGATCACAGTGAAGAGTTGGCGCACGAACTTGCGTGGTCCGCCTGCGATCAAGGGTGTCCGGAGATTCTCGCGCTCGCGCTGCCGCGATTGCCATATGCGCCGGACGATTCGCGCTGGCACTGGATCCTGATTCAGCCACCGCGCGGGGCGACCGATGACCATGGGAACGCAGACAAACACTACGCTTGCATGCGGGCGCTACTGGCGCACGGAGTGAGTCCGAATATCACGAGCAAGGGGCAGAGCGTTCTGCACTTCACTGCCGGCTACACGGGCAGCGTGCACGACGAAGTTCGGGCGATATTTGCCGCCATGCTGGTGGAGGCCGGCGCGCGTTTGGATATTCGCGATGATCTCTTACGCTCGACCCCGCTGGCGTGGGCCTGCCGCTGGGGACGCCCGAAAATGATCGAGACATTGATTGCGCATGGCGCGACGGTGGACGAACCGGATGCGGAGCCTTGGGCAACGCCACGGGCGTGGGCGCGCAAGATGGGGCACGAAGCGATGCTGGAACGAGCTATTGCTCGCTAAGCCAGCGGCGGCGGTGCATGTGCGCCATGGCAAACAGCGCAAGAAAGCCTGCCGCATATCCGGCGGTCGCGCCTACGCCGAGCAGTTCGGGGCGCCCCGCGGAAAGGCGCAAAGTCACCGCCACATTGGTTACGACGGGAATGGCGGCTGCGACTACCGGCGGCCAGTGCCGGTTGATGGCGAACAGGGAACGCGCGGTGATTTCGAGCAGCGCCCAACCCACAAAGCACGGGCCGAGACCCAGAAACACGGCTGAGACGAGGCGCGTGGACTCGGCCGTGAAGTTGCCACGCTGAAAGAACAGCGCTACTGCGGGCCTGCGGAACACCAGAGCAAAGGCGCAGCCCGCGATGGCCGCCAACGCGGTCAACGCAAGCGTCCGGTCGACTAATCGCACCACTTCGCGCATCTTGTTCAGGCTGCGCAAACGCGCAATTTCCGGCAAGAGCGAGTTGGAGATCGGCGTGACCAGCAGCGCGAGCGGTACGCCGACGCCGCGCATGCAGTAATCGAGCGCAGCGGCCATTCCGGAGCCGAGATGCGTTGCCCAGGCGCGCGTAAACGTGATGTTCAAGGCCAAGCCGGCCGCATACACGGCGAAAAATGCGGGCTTGGCGATGACTTCGCGTAAACGAAGATCGCAAACGGCGGGTTCGGCCTCCACTCGCTGCCGCCGGGTGGCGTAAAACACGATGGCGAGCTGCGCCGCCGAGCCCAATGTATAGCCAAACGCGAAGGCGTAAACGCCCATGGCCTTCCAAAGCGCCAGCGCGCAGACGATGGTGCAGACGTTGAGCGCTGCCTGGTAAAACGCAGTGGGAGCGAACCGGCGGTCGGTGAAGAGCAGGGCCGAATAGATGGAGGCCTCAGCCACGAAGAACGTAGAAATCGAGAGGATGCGCAGAATCTGGACGGAATCGGTGAAGTATGGCTCTGCAAGGCCTGGCGCTAAGATTCGCATGAGCCATGGCGAGGCAATCAAGAGCGCCAAGGTGATTACGGTGAAGACGAGCGCGAAGGCGCGACTCAGCTTGTGGAACAGCGCCAGTTTCTGCGCGCCGGAACGCGCGGTGAGCAGAGGGACGAACGCGAAAAGCATGCTGTTCACCAGCATGGAGTTGAAGGTATCGAGCGGGCCAAGCGCGACCGCCAGCGAATCGGCGCGGCCGCGCGTGCCTAGCAGGTATGCGGTCAAGGCGACGCGCAACACCCCCAGCGCGCTGCCGGTGATGACGCCAATCATGAGCGTCAGCCCGCCGCGAACCAGGGGGCTCTCCACCGCGCGGTTGAACAGGCGTTGCATGCTCAGTTCCGGCGATGGAGAACTGCTCTTCGTACGGTTCCTAGGCGTGAACCGAAGCGGCGCTCCGAGCAGCGGTCAGCGCGGCTTCGTAATCGGGATGATCGGCCACTTCCTTCACATACTCGGCGTGGCGAACTTTGTTATCGCGGTCGACCACGAAGATCGCGCGGCTCTCGATGCGCAGCTCTTTGATCAAAGTGCCGTAGTTCTCTCCGAAGGATGCATCTTTGTGGTCGGAGAGCATTTTCACTTTGTCGACCTGAAAATCGTTGCACCAGCGCTTCTGGGCGAACGGCAGGTCCATGCTTACGGTGATGATGTCGACGTCCGGAAGTTTGGAAGCTTCCTCGTTAAAACGCTTCGTTTGGGCATCGCACACTGGCGTATCGAGCGATGGAATCACGCTGATGATGCGAACGTTGCGACCGGTATCGTTCAAAGTAACGGGCTTCAGACTGTTATCGATGGCGCTGAAATCCGGCGCTTGATCGCCAGCCTTGAGCTCGGGCCCGATTAAAGTGAAAGGATTGCCTTTGAGAGTAGTAGCTCCTGCTCTTTCCATTGCTCCTCCTAATTTTGGGTGAGCCTCTATTGTAGCAATTCAGCTAATTGAGCCGCTTCGGTAACGGGTAATTGACAAGCGTAGTCGCGGCAAACGTACGCTGCCGCGCACTTATCGACCTTCTGCATCGACGCGGCCTCAGGGATATGCCTGGAAAGCAGAGCGCGCGTCTCCTCAGAATCGATCAGCAGCGCGATCTGATTGGGAAGGAAGTGGGCATGGAGCGTGCGAAGCAACTCGTTGGTGTCGGCGGCGCCGGAATCGCCTACTACGATGACCTGGCGCGGATGACTGAGGAGAAATTCGCAAGCGGCCAGCATCTGCGGCAGCGCCGAGGGCGCGAGTGAAAGACGGCGTTCAAAAGCGGCGAGCGCGCGCGATGCCGATTGGCGGAAATCGTCACGATTGGTCATCTGCGTGAGGCGCAGGAGGTTCAGCAAGGCTGCCGAATTGCCCGAAGGCTCAGCGCCGTCGTAATCGTCTTTGACTCGCATGACCAGATTTTGATCGTCGGCAGGGGAACTGAAGAAGCCGCCGTGTTCCGCGTCTTCGAAGCGTTCGCGCATGCGGACTGTAAGCTCGACGGCCAAATTCAGGTGACGGATGTCGAACTGTGCTTCGTAAAGATCGAGCAAAGCTTGAACAAAGAACGCGTAATCGTCGAGAAAAGCAGGGATTGCCGCGTCACCCGCGCGGTACCGGCGTAGCAGCACGCCATCGATGTACATGCGGTCCAGGATGAACGCGGTGGCGCGACGCGCGGCTTCAGCGTAGCGCGGTTCTTCCAACACGGCGCCGGCGAGCGCGAAGGCGGAGATCATCAGACCGTTCCAGGCGGTGAGGATCTTGTCGTCGAGATGCGGGCGCGGACGCTTGCCACGGGCGGCGAGCAGGATGCCAGGCGCATCGCCAACATCGACCGATTCGTCGGCGAGATACAGGATGTTCTTGCCGGTAAATTCGCCGTGAGGGTCGTAGTCGACGTTGCCGCCGTCGCGAGCGCCGAAACGACGCATCACATCGGACGCGTTTGGAACCAGCGCGCGAATTTCGTCGGCCGCCCAAATGTAGAACGCGCCTTCGCCTTTCTCATCCGGATGGGAGGGGTCGATGACGCTATCGGCATCTTCGGCCGAATAGAAGGCGCCGCCGGCGTCAGTCATGTCGCGCAGCACGTAGTCGAGAATGCGGCGCGCGGTATCGGCGTACTGCTGGTCGCGCGTGATTTGAAAAGCTTCGAGATAAGAGGTTGCGAGCTGCCCCTGATCGTAAAGCATCTTCTCGAAGTGAGAGACGAACCAGCGGTCGTCAACCGAATAGCGATGGAAGCCGCCGCCCAGTTGATCGTTCATGCCGCCTTTGGCCATCGCGCGTAGCGTTTGCAGCACCATGTCGAGCGCTTCCTGAGTTTTGGTGCGCGCGTAATAGCGCAGGAGAAAGTTGTGCACGGACGGGCGCGGAAATTTGGGCGCGCCGCCGAAGCCGCCGAGCCGCGTATCGAAAGTGCGGCGAAAAACGGAGAAGCCGCCTTCGAGAATGGCGGCGTCGACGCGGCCACCGCCGGCATGACCTTCGACTGCGGCAGATTTTTTCAGTTGCTCTACAACGTCGCGCGCGGATTCATCGATCTTGGCGCGATCACTCTCCCAGGCGGATGCGATTTGCGTCAGTACCGCCGCGAATCCGGGATTTCCATAGCGGTTTTCGGGCGGGAAATAGGTACCGCCGTAGAAGGGCTTGAGCTCCGGGGTGAGAAAGACCGACATGGGCCATCCGCCGCTGCCGGTGGTGGCCTGTACAAATGTCATGTAGATGCGGTCGACGTCGGGGCGCTCTTCGCGATCGACTTTGATGGAGACGTAGCCGTGGTTTAGAAGCTCGGCGATCTTTTCGTTTTCGAACGATTCGCGCTCCATCACGTGGCACCAATGGCACGTGGAGTAACCGATGGAAAGAAAGATGGGCTTGTTTTCCGCGCGTGCTTTGGCAAAGGCCTCTTCGCCCCAGGCATGCCAATCCACCGGGTTGTGCGCATGCTGGAGCAGATAGGGACTTTTTTCGTGGGAGAGACGGTTCATGGCGGAAGGCACCCTGATTATAGCTTGCGGTTACGCGCAGACCGTCATTTCAGGCGCGAAAATGAGGCATGGCGGATACATTTCGAACCGAGCGTGATTCGATGGGTGAGGTGCAGGTGCAGGCAGATGCTCTGTACGGCGCGCAGACGGCGCGTGCGATTGCGAACTTTCCGATCGGTGGACCGCGTTTTCCTCACAGCTTTTTGCGCGCGCTGGCGATGATTAAAGCGGCGGCTGCGAAGGTCAACGGACTGCCGCGCGTGCAAGCGGCCGCGGAGGAGGTGATCGCAGGACGGCACGACGGGCAGTTTCCGCTGGATATTTTTCAGACCGGCAGCGGCACCTCAACCAACATGAACATGAACGAGGTGATCGCGCATTTGGCGCAGGCGCATCCCAACGACGAGGTGAACCGCGGGCAATCAAGCAACGACGCCATTCCAAGCGCGATACATATTGCCGCGGCGGAGGCGGTACACGGGCGGCTGCTCCCTGCGATGGAGTTACTGATCGCATCGCTCGGGCGCAAGGCCCAGGAGTTCCACGAGACCATCAAGATCGCGCGTACACACTTACAGGATGCGGTGCCGATGCGCGTGGGCCAGGAGTTCGGCGGATATGCGCGGCAGGTGGAGGCTGCGGCGGAGCGAATCCGAGTGGCGATGCCGGGTATTTATGAATTGCCACTGGGCGGCACCGCGGCGGGCACGGGCCTGAACGCGCCGGCAGGGTTTGCGCGCGGCGTCATTGCCGAATTGGCCAAGCGAACGGGACTGCCGTTTGTGGAAGCGCCGAATCATTTCGAAGCTCAGGGCGCGCGTGACGCGATCTGCTTTTTGAGTGGCGCGTTACGCGTGTTTGCAGTGGCGCTGACGAAGATCGCCAATGACATTCGGTGGATGGCCTCAGGCGCGATCGGCGAGCTGACGGTTCCGGCGCTGCAACCGGGATCGAGCATTATGCCGGGGAAAGTGAATCCGGTGATTGCGGAGAGCGTGACGATGGTGTGCGCTCAGGTGGTCGGGCACGATGCCGCGATTGCGTGGTGCTGCGCGGCGGGCAGTTTTGAACTGAATGTGATGATGCCGGTGATGGCCTACGATCTTCTCGATTCGATCGAACTGCTGGCCGCGGGGTCGAAAACGTTCGCGGAAAAGTTGATCGATGGCCTGCAGGTGGACCGCGAACGAGCCACGTATTTTGTAGAACGCTCAGCGGCCATGGGCACGGCATTAGCGCCCGAGATCGGATATGATCGCGCCGCGAAGATCGCGAAAGAGGCGCATGCCAGCGGACGTACGGTGCGTGAGGTGGCGCGCGAGAAAGCCGGTATCCCGGAGGATCGCCTGAACGCGCTACTGGACCCGGCGCGACAAGCGGATGGCGGCGAACCAACCAAGCCTAAATAGGCCGCCGCGAGTGGCGCATTGGCTGTTCTGCGCCGGCCTGCTCGCGCGTTTTTTCGATTTCCGAGTTCAATTCCGCGCCGATGAGAACGGTGGCGCTGCTCATG
>DATAUH010000172.1:0-28945 GCA_036268375.1 Bryobacteraceae bacterium
AACGGAAGTGAAGGATGAATTCTAAACACTCCGAGAAGCCGGGGGAGACACACCCTCCTCGTATGACTGCGGAACAGTTTGAGGCTACGCCGGAACGGCGGTGCGTGTCAATGAAAATGAGACACAGGGCGTAAAAGTTTAAAGAGTTTTCTCCTGGTCTGGCGGGTTGTTGATCCAGACGGCAGTAGGGAGAGAAGGTGGTTTGGGAGGTTGACGGACGAAGCGTTCCGGGTGAGCCTGAAAAGCGGTATCCAAGACCGCTTGGCGTTGGATCAGGAGATCAGAGGCTTTGCCCAGATGAACCACGGCGGGAGTCATCAAACCCAGCCGGGCGACGTAATTACTCCGGGTCCCACCGAGATCGTCTGGTCAATCTTGGCCTTGAGACAATCAGTGAGGTACACCTCGGTCATGTCAACTCGTGCCGTGCGCTTGCTTTTCGTTGCGTAAGTCTGTAAATCCAAAGTCTAGATCCGCCCTTGTGCGCGACCGCCGGATCAAATAATTGCGTCACTAACTCGTATTCCGGTCTCAAGCATGAAATGTTCGTTCCGTGCTCTGACGGGGAACGTGAGTTGTTTCAGTATTCCCGTAGATCCACAGCGGGCACTCGCAATCCATGTACTTGCGTTTGGCAGCACGCGTGAGCTTAAGCTTGTGGATGAGGCATTTTTCAGAGTGGCGGCGATAGAGGGTTAACATGGCCGTTTTCTGGGAACCCATTGTACCGTTTGTACATAGGGCAAGTACGCCAAAATTTGAAGTTGCTGATTTTAAAGGAATTGGTAGCGCTAACGGGAATCGAACCCGTATTTAAGCCTTGAGAGGGCTCCGTCCTAACCGTTAGACGATAGCGCCACGGGTGAGACCATTCTATCGCACTGCGCCGGGCTCGAAGCAAGCGCGGGATAATGGGACAAATGCGCCGGATGTATGCCGCTGTTTTGGCCGCTGCCACTTTAGCCTCAATGCCGGTGTGGGGAGCCGATCATTGGACGAAGTTTACCGCCGGGCCGTACCAGATTTACACGGATGCAGGTACGCGTCCCGGGCGGGAAACGCTGGTTCGGTTCGAAGAGTTTCGCCATGCTGTGAGCGAGGTGCTGGGAGAGAACGATCTTCAGACGCAGTTGCCGGTTCGCATTCTGCTGTTTCGGAATGCTGAAGGTTGGACCACGCCTGAACCCGTTTCCGAAGGCCGCGCCAGTTATAACATCGTGCTGAGCGAAAATGACGTCGCCAAGGGCGCTGGTACGCCTGCGATTTTCAGTGCGCTGACCAAGCTTCTTCTGGAATCCAACACTGCTCGAATGCCTCCGCAGTTTGAGCGCGGGTTGGCGGAGTTTTTCTCCACCTTTTCAATCAAAGACATTCATATCACCGTGGGGGCTGCGCCCGCGAATGCCGATCTTGATTGGGCGCGCATACACCTATTCGTTACCGATCTGGATTACTTCGGCAAACTGCGCGTGTTGCTCTACAATCTTCGTAAAGGCGCGGCTGAAGAGCCTGCGTATCTTAACGCGTTCGGTAAATCCCAGGCAGAGGTCGAGGCGCTCGTCAAGCGCCGTTTCGAGCAGCATGACGCGCAGACGACGTCGATTTCCAGCCAGCCAATGGCGGAGCGTGATTTTCCGGAACGCGAGGTTTCCGACAGCGATGCGCGGCTGGCGAGGGCGGATTTACTGGTGGGCGAAAAGTCGGCCGCGGAATACGAAAAGCTGATCAAAGACGGCGTTCACACTGCGGATGCGGAGGAGGGCCTGGGGTTGATCGCGTTGCACGAAGGGCATTCAGCAGAGGCGAAAGTGCACTTTGCCGACGCTGTGCGCGATGGTTCGTCCAGTCCGCGCGCGTATATTGAATACGCGAAGCTGGAGACCGACAATGGGAAGGCTTCGGCTGCGCTGCTCAAGGCTGCAGGCATTAACCCGAAACTCGACGAGCCGTTTGCGTTGTTAGCGGAGCGCGATACCGACCCTGAAAAACGTCTTGCGCACTGGAAACTGGCAACGGAACGCAGCCCGCGAAATACGACGTACTGGCAACATCTCGCGGATGCTTATCTCGCCGATCACAACTATGATGGGGCGGCGAAGGCCTTCACATCCGGCGAGCAGTCGGCGACCACCGCAGCGGATCGCACGCGCATGCACGACGCGCGGCTGGCCATCGAACAGCAACGCTTGGATTACGAAGAGGCGGAGCGGCGGCGCAAGGCCGAAGAGGAGGCACGTGAAATTGCTCGCCTGAAAGGTGAAGCGCGCACGGAGGTGCATGCGCTTGAGAAGAAATATAGCGACGGCACACCGGGCGATGAGTTGAAGGCCGTGCCGTGGTGGGACGATCCCAAGACGCCCGCCACCGCAGTGGGCACGCTGACGCGCGTCGAATGTCTCGCCGGCGCGCAAGCGCGCCTAACTATCGTCACGGACGACAAGAAGATGCTGAAGCTGCTGGTGATTGATCCAACGAAGCTTTCGATCGGGGGCGCAGGAGAGCTTACGTTTCGGTGCGGTGTACAGAAGGCGCGCCGCGTTTCGGTTGGATACACGCCGAAGTCTAATTCCAAGTTTGCGACTTCAGGTGAAGCGGCTGTCATCGAGTTCCAGTGATCGAGCACTCGCGGCGGGACGACAAGCGTTGGTTGGTACTCGGCGTCTTTGTGGCGTCGTCGGCCATCAATTATCTGGATCGTCAAACGCTCGCGACGGTTGGCCCGCTGATACGCGACGAATTCCACCTGACGACTGAACAGTTCGGATGGGTAATCGGCGTTTTCTCCGTTGCGTACGCCGTCTGTGCGCCCCTTGCGGGTTTGCTGATCGATCGTGCAGGCTTGACCGCGATTGCGAGCATCGCGGTCGCCGTGTGGTCGTGGGCGGGCATCGCCACTGGATTTACGCGTGGCATCACGGGCTTAATCGGCTGTCGAACGGCGCTCGGGATCGCGGAATCGGCGGGTATTCCGGCCGCAGGCAAGGCCATCGACCTCTATTTGCGCCCGGGGGAGCGCGCTCTCGGCAATGCGATGAATCAGGCCGGCGTCAGCGTGGGTCTGATCATAGCTCCGCCGCTGGCCGTGTGGATGACAACGCACTACGGATGGCGCTCGGCGTTCGGAGTTACCGGGCTGTTCGGGCTCGCGTGGATTCCGCTATGGAATCTGACCGCGCGATTGAGCCCTCCGCAGGCGCCGAAACCCGCGCCGATGAGCGGGAATGCCGCGCTGCTGGCGGATTACCGCTTGTGGGTATTCGTGATTGCGAACGCCCTTACGATGTTCGGTTATTCGCTGTGGACCAATTGGAGCACCTTTTACTTTGTGGGAGTGCATCACCTCGCGTTGCCTTTGGCATCGCGGTATGTGCTGGGCGTCTTCCTATTCGCGACCGCCGGCGGGTTCATTAGCGGCTGGCTTTCGGCGAAACTGATTGCGCGTGGGATGGAACCCGCGCACGCGCGTCTGCGAATCTGCGCGATTTGCGCGGCGCTTTCGCTGATCACGGCGACCATCCCGTTGGCTACCACGCCACTCTTCGCCGCGGCCGCAATCGCCATAAGCTTCTTTGCAGTTTCTGCGATGAGCGTCAATGTGTATTCGTTACCGCTCGACACGTTCGGCCACAAGCACGCGGCCTTCAGTATCGCGGCGCTCGTGGCCTCCTATGGTGCGATGCAGTTGCTGGTCTCGCCGATAATTGGCCGCATGATCGACGCCCATCAATGGAACCGGCCTATATGGTTCGCCACGCTCACGCCCACGCTTGCGTGCCTGATTTTATGGACGGCGAGGCCGCGCGCGTGAAGCAACGCCTGAAGCGGCTGTTGTTTGCGATTCTCGGGAAGGATTCGGAGGCGGTGGTGGTCAGTTTTGTGACGGGCGACCCGGCCCTGTGCGCACGAATGATCGAGGAGGTCCGAAGTCTGGTTCCCGAGCGGCGCCACTTCACGGCGACGCGCGAAAACTGGCCGCAACTACGGCGCGAATTACGGCGGTATCGCATCGGACTTGCGCCCGTCATGCTGACGCGCGAACCGAACGCTTTGCGGCGGGCCGCCTATTGGCGCGCGCCGTTTAAAATCCTCGCGTACAATTCGCGTCTGGAGCGGCGCCATCTTCGGCCGGATTTGTCGTCGTTCCTCTTTTGGCGCGGCGTGCCGCTGGACCGGATTTATTTGCGGCCCTGGTGGTGGCCTTGGTTGAAGCGTGAACGCTCCGTCACCCCGTCGGGTTATCGCGTGCTGGAAGGACGCGCGTGCTCTTCGGAGCGCAGACGTATCGGCGTTCTAGTTCCGTACTTCCCGTTTCCGCTTTCGCATGGCGGCGCGGTCCGCATCTTTTATTTGCTGCGGGAACTTGCGCGAGAGTTTGACGTGGAGTTGTTCGCGTTTACGGACGAGCAGCCGATCGATCCTGCGCCTCTGCTGGAGTTTTGCGCGCGCGTGACGCTGGTGGAGAAGTCGCGTTATCGGGAGCCGCGCTGGTCTACGCTGTTACCGCCGGAGGCGCACGAGTTTCGCTCGCCCGCGATGCGTCGGGCGCTGGCCGAAGAGAAGCGCGCTTTCGGTTACGAAGTGCTGCAGGTGGAATATACGCAACTTGCCGAATACGCCGGGCAGGTTTTGGTCGAACACGACATCACGTTCGATCTGTTTGCCCAAATTCTGAAGCGGGAGCGGACGCTTTCCGCCTGGTGGAACTGGTTTCGCTGGAGGCGACTCGAAACCGCGGCCTGGCAGCGCTACGCGTGCATCGTGACCATGTCGAAAAAGGATTCGGCAGTAGCCGGCGATCGCGCCGTGGTGATTGAAAACGGGGTTGATCTGGAGCGTTTCCAGCCGGAACCGGAGCGCGCGGGGCAGCGTTTGCTGTTTATCGGATCGTTTCGCCATTTTCCCAATGTGGCGGCGTACCGGTTCTTCACAGAAGAGGTGTGGCCGCTCCTGCGCAATCGATTTCCGGAGATGCGAGTCACTGTGGTGGCGGGTCCCGATCACCTGATTTACTGGCGCGCGTTTGCTGATACGCCGGAGCCTGCGCCGGACGAGCGAATCCAGTTGCTCGGCTTCGTTTCGGATGTGCGCTCGCTGTACGTCGATTGCAATCTCGCGCTGGTTCCGACTACTGTTTCCGCCGGTACCAATGTGAAGGCGCTCGAGGCGATGGCGATGCAGCGCGCGATGGTCTCCACCTCATCGGGATGTGCGGGGTTGGGGTTGGTGGACGGGCGAAGCGTGTGGAGAGCCGATTCGCCGTCGGATTTCGCCGCGGGTATAGCAGCGCTGATCACGGATCATGGACGTCGCGAGCAGATGGCGCGCGCCGCATTCGAGCACGCGCATCAGAATTTCGATTGGCGCGCAATTGGAAAGAGAGCGGTGACGGTGATTCAAGCGCTGCTCACAGCAAAACCAGGAAGAGCGCCTACTTCTCCTTGAATTCCGCAGTTGCGCGGCCGTCGACCTCTTCAATTCGCAGAATCAGGTTTTTGCGCGCTTCGAGGACTGAATCCGGAACTTCGAAGCGCGCCGAACTCATGCGATCGATTGTTTGATGCGCCGGGACTTTTTCTCCGATAATCAGGCTCGAATTGTACTTCGGCCCCAACAGTGGAATGGCATCGAAGAGGCGTTTGGCGTCGGGTTCGGAAACGGTGCTACCTTCAATTTCCTTACCGTTAGCATCGATAACCACCAAAGTTACTGCTTTAGACATGAAAGCATAGTCCGCCGGATCTGTGACCCGAAAATCTACCGCGGCGATAGATGAGGCGTCATCAATCGGGGCGGTGCGGACTTTGAGGATCTTGCCTGTCAGCTCAATATGCGCGCCTCGCTGGGTCGAGAGAATTATGGCGACTGCGATCACCACCACCACAATGCCCGCGAGGGAGGCGAGCAGGATGTTTTTTGACATCCTAGACCTCGTCGACGATCCGCAAAATCTCTTCCATTGAGCTATTCGCCGCTTGGATCAGGGTGCCGTCGAAGAGGTGAGTCTCCAGGCCGATCTTGTACTTGTAGCCATCTTTGTCGAGAGCAGTCATGATGGCCTTCCAATCTTCTTTTTCGGGACTCTGCGGCATCACGCCTTTGCCCTTGATCTGAATGTTCAGCATTCGGGCCTTCGGCAGCGCGTTATAACCGTCGGGATAGGCGACCTCTTTGCCGTATGCGTTGTGCGGGTCCCAGTTGTAGCCCACCCACTTCGACGGAATCAGCTTGATGACGTCAGCCAGTTCGGCGGCGGTGCAGACGTTCTGCGATCCCTCATTTTCGATCAGCAGATGCACCTTTTCGCGCTCGGCTGTAAGCGACATTTCGCCGACTGCATCGGCGATGTGCTGGTACATGCTTCTGGGGTCTTGCACGCGGGCGCCGGTAAACACGCGAATCTTATCGCACCCCATAATCTGCGCGCACCGAATGGCTTTGTGCAGATCGTCCATGCGATTGTCCCAACGCGTTTTTTCGGTCGCGAGGCGCTTCTCTCTGGCGGCGGGCTGCTCCGGGTTCCGGCGGACCGGCTCCGAACCTGGCCACGCAAATTTCAACAGGCTGGTGTTGAGAAAGGATACCTTCAGCCCTTCTTTCTGAAACCGCAGCGCGTCGCTCTTGATTTCCGGTTCCTCTAGCATGAAGTATTCCTTCTTGCTGCCCGGTGGATTTCGCAGCTCGATGAAGGAAAGCCCGTAGTGATGGGCGAACGCGATCGATTCGTCCGTCGTTAATCCGATTTCATCAGTGATCGCGCTGATTCGCGACTTATCCCAGTGTCCGCGCGCCATCAATCGCGTGGCAAATGCCGCGCCCGCCGCTGCCAGAAGCTCTCGCCTGTTCATAGAGTTGATGATAATCGAATCGCAAGCCGCACGGAGCGCAAGCGTAAGTCTTCGACCTGCGCTCCAGACGCGCGGTTGCTACACTGGCGCCAGGAGGCCCTAATGCCTGAGAACGATCACGGCGACGTGCGTCCGCGCACCGCTGTTCTCACACGTGGTTTCGATCCTCATCTGTCACTTGGCTCCGCACGGCCGGCAGTGTTTCGCAGCTCTACCTATGTTTTTGAAAGCCCCGAGGCGGCGGAGCACTCCTTCGATGTGCTGATGGGGCGCGTAGACGCGGCGGGTGAGCGCGCGGACCTGATCTATTCGCGATTTTCTCATCCCAATGCCGAAATTCTGGAAGACCAGATCGTGCCGCTCGAAACCGGCGCTACCGATGCCGCGGTCTTTAACTCCGGGATGGCTGCGATCATGACAGCGTGCTTCACCTTCGCGCGTCCGAACAGCAGCATTGTGTACACCACGCCGCTGTACGGCGGAACGACCGGTTTGATTCACAGTTTTCTGGAGCCATTCGGGGTGCGCGGCGTGGAGGCGCCATCCGGCGATTCACGCGCGCTAGACGAGAAGATCCGAAGCGCGGAGAACTGCTGTATCGTGCTGCTGGAGACGCCTGCCAACCCCACGCTGATCATGACGGATATTGAGCGGGCGGCGGAAGCGGCTGCAAAACACCCGGCGAAGCCGGTGGTGATGGTGGATAACACGTTTTTGGGGCCGACTTTTCAGCATCCGTTGACGCTCGGAGCGGATATTGCGTTGTATTCGGCCACCAAATATCTCTCTGGCTTTAGCGACATGGTGGCGGGCGTTGCCATCGCGAAAAGCACTGCCGTGATTCAGAAGATTCGCAGTCGCCGCAACATGTTCGGAAATATTCTGCAACCTGATGAATGTTGGATTCTGAATAGCCGTCTGCCTACTGTTGCATTGCGTATGAACCGGCAAAGCAAAAATGCTCAGAGGATTGCGGAAGCGCTGCACGGACACAAGAAACTGAGGCAGGTGATTTATCCGACGCTTTTTGAGGATGCGGAGCAGAAGCGTATTTTTGCCAAGCAATGCGCATATCCGGGTGGGCTTTTTTCGCTCGACTTCGCGGGCGGAAAGCCTGCAGCGTTCGACTTTCTACGAAAGATTCGTATTGCTCGGAACGCGGTTTCGCTGGGCGGAGTCGAGACGTTAGTATGTCATCCGAAAAGCACGACGCACTCAGGAATGTCCGCCAAAGAACTGGGGGAATCCGGCGTTACCGATGGCTTGGTGAGGGTCTCGGTTGGCATCGAGGATTGGCGCGATTTGTTGGCCGATTTCGAACAGGCACTGGCATAAATAGACGCCGGCGCGGGATAGCGCCGGCGTTTGTCGAAACAACCACTTATGGTAGAAATTATTCACCCTTGCTGGAAGGAGGGAACTTCTTAAACATGTCGCCGACTGCGTCGTCTAGCTTCTTGTCATTCTTCTCGGGTTTGGAAGAAAGCGTGTTAGCCGCTTGACCGCGCCAGATTAACTGTTTCGTTGAGCCGTCGAAGATGTCGACCGTCAAGGTGCCGACGTTCTCAGGAATCACCTGGGTCGTCGCCGTACCCATTCCGCCCCAACCACGCCATCCCCAACCGGGGAAGCCATCATAAAATGTTTGCATTGTATCCTGTTGGGTAACTTTGCCGAATGCAGAGACGCTAGCATCGCCTGAACCCTGAGATTTAGTCCAGCCCTTGGCTGCCAATTGGCTGTCTACCGCAGCCATAATCCGATCCTGCCAGAGTGAGTTGCCTGCTTTAACTCCGATCCAGGAGTAAGTATGATACTTACTGAAATCGGCGTGGTGATCATAATCGGTGGAGACGTCGGCGGCCCAAAGCATGCAAGCAAAGGCCGCGGCGGGTAACAGCAGTTTCATCCCAATTTTCATAAATTATTGGTCCTTTCCCTAATGTGGAGGCGTCGAATCTCTATAGCGACCCGCCTCACTCAAAAGGGTGCATGCGCCTAACCTTAGTGACCTTGGGCACTGAACGACGTCTCAACGGCGGCGTCCTTCACGTTATGGCTTAACGATCTGTGCGTGAATTAAATGATCGAGTTTGGGATATTCTCGATCCAGGTAGGCATTTCCTTCCTCAAACAACTTATCTTGATGGCCAGCGCGCATGCCTCCGCCCGAATGTTCACCATAGCCTGAATAAAGTGCGTCTACGACGTCCATTCCTTCCACGACTTGCCCAAAGATAGCGAATCCCTGACCGTCCTGCGTCTTCATGCTGTCATTGGTACAGATATAGATCTGTGTTGTGCGCGTGTCTGGCGCGGTCATCGCGAAACCGAACCAGCCGCGCGCATTGCTTGCGCTTTCTTTGTCATCCGGAAACTGCGCTCTGCGCCAGATTTGCGCGATTTGGGGATCACCCGCGATTCCGAACTGCGCGAAACGGCCGGCTATGGTGCGGTAAAAGCGCGAATCGTTGTAGAAGCCGCTCGCCACCAGGTGAAAGAACCGATCGGCGCCGAGAGGCGCGAGCGACCGGGTTACTTCCATCACGAACGATCCTTTAGTGCTGTCGACGCGAACGCGATAGTGTTCGGGCGAGGGCTTCTTCCACTGAGGACCTTCGGGATTACGTAAGGGCGCGACGTTCTGGCCCCAGGCGATCACGCAGACGGCGAGGAGCGTCGCGGAGGCGGTTAGAACGCTACTTCGGCTGCGATTCATGAAGCAGTTCATCCAAGTACTTGCCCCAAATGGCGGGTATAGAGTGCGTGCCGTGGCCGCGCGTGGCGTCACTAATCGGAATCAAGATGTAGCGGCCGTGTTTGACGTGTTTAATGTCACGTTCCATGACGCCTAATTCCGGAGGGTTCACCTGGTCGTCGGCGGAATTGATCGCGTAGAGCGGGGCTTTGATCTGTTCCAAATGAGGCTCGGGATTGTAGTCGCGCGAGCAGTTATACGCGTAATACATGTCATTGGGATCGGGCCAGCGCGACTGCGCGGCTCCGTAAAATCTTCGCTCAAAAGATTCGTCCGCCTGTTCGCGGGTCGGCGCCTGTTTTAGAAGTTGCAACGGGCTCGACGTCATGACGAACAAGGCGAATTCTGCTGCGATCATCCCTTTTAAAGGTTTCGTGTATTCGCCGTCATTGAAGTCCGGATCTTTGGTGATTGAATCCATCACCATTTTGCGCAGCATCCGGTTCCGTCCGCCGATTTCGACCGTCGCGGACGCCAGCGGCATCAACGCGTCCATGAAATCGGGATACATGTAGCCCCACATCCAGGTATGCATGGCGCCCATCGAGGTCCCCGTCACCAACCGCATGTGATTCACACCGAGCCCATCAGTTACTAACTGATGTTCCAGGCGAACCATATCCTCGTAAGTGTATTTGGGAAACTTCTGGTGCATGCCGTCAGATGGCTTACTCGACTTACCGTGGCCTACGTCATCCGGCATGATGATGTAATATTTCGTACCATCAAGAAGGCCGCCGGGGGCAAACAAGATGCCGGCGAAAGAGGCAGAAAGAAACGCCGTGCCTGTTCCACCAGTGCCGTGCATGATGATAACGGCATTTCGAACCGTGCCGTTCGCGTCTTTCACTGGAGTTCCTACAGTTGTGTAATGGATGCGGACCTCAGGCAGTGTTTCTCCCGTCGTGAATGTATAGTTTTTCGCAATGTAGTCTGCCTGCTTCGGTTCCGGGTAATTGCGGGGGCCGGCATTGCGGCCTTGCGCGAAGACATACGCGCAGGCAAGTAACGCAAGTAAGACAGATTTGACGGTCGATCGATGCATAACATCACGGAGTATAACAATTTGTAAGTGCTGGGGAATACGCGGGAGGCCGCGTATAGTGGGGTTTTCCTGGATCGTGCGGAAGCTGGCGGACTATAAGCCGGTTTCTGTACCCTTGCGGGCGGCAATCATTCCTCTGGGCTGGGTATTACTACCCCGCTCTAGCAGCCTACCCGGAAGTTTAGCGGGACGGGCCGTCCCTCCTCCCCTATTTGGCCTTGCTCCGCGTGGGGTTTGCACTGCCAGTGAAATTACTTTCACCGCGGTGCGCTCTTACCGCACCATTTCACCCTTACCTATTCAGCAAGAGCCGAACAGGCGGTATATTTTCTGTTGCACTTTCCGTATCCGTTTCCGGACCCCGGCCGTTAGCCGGCACGCCGCCCTGTGGAGACCGGACTTTCCTCTTTCAAGAACACAAGGTTCCGTGAAAGCGATTGCCCGTCCGCCAGCTTCTATGACGATTGTCTCATTTTCTTTGGTTTGTTTGTGCGGGTACACACCTCAAGCATCGAACTAAATACATGAATTGTTTTGAGTTGCCACTATTTTCCGGTGTATCCTATTACCAAGTATTTACGGACTTCGTGCTATGGAGTTCTAGGCAGGCTCGGAAGAGCTAGGCCGGTAAGGTGTGGGGGAATTGCTTCGGGCCCGATCGCTTTTTGTTCTGAGGGTGCGGTTAATCCCTGTTGGGCTCGGTTTCATTGAACAGGTGGGTTCACGTTGAGGAGATTAACAAGAAAATGAAAAAAATAGCATGGATAGGCGCGTTCGGCCTGATAGCGTCCTGTCTGTATGCTCAGGGGTTAAATCCGGCCGGACAAACAAAGGACGATTGGGAAGAAATCAATTTTGAATTTAATTCCTCGATCCTATCAGATGGCTATCCCAGTATGTTGCGCCTGGCAGAGTTACTCGGCCAGCATCAAGATTACAAAGTCAAGATCGTAGGTAACACCGATTATGTCGGATCGGCCCGTTATAACGATAAGTTAGCGTTGGGGCGTGCTGAGGCGGTAAAGGCGTTTCTGGTTAAGTACGGCGCCAACGCCGCCCAGATTTCGACCGCCGGCAACGGCAAGTCTAGCCCTGAGGTGGACAACAAGACCAAGGAAGGCCGCTTCATGAACCGCCGCGTCGTTCTGACCGTTACTGACGGTCAAGGGAACGTCGTTAAAGAGGGCGGCATAGGCGACATTCTAAAAGCCCTGAATAACATTCAGGATATGTTGAAGCAGCAAGCCGATTGCTGCGCACAGATTTTAAAGAAGCTAGACAGGTTGGATGACATTCTGGCCGCCATCAAAACGCTGCAGGGCGACAACGACCGCTTGAAGACCGAGCTGGCCGACGTCCGCAACAAAGAGAATGGGCTCGAGACTCAGATCAATGGCTTACCCAAGCCGCTTAGCGAGCAGCAGACGACTAACATCGCTCACAATGAGGCGATGGGCGCAGTGGATGAAGCTGCCAAGCGCAATCACAAGTTCTCAATAGTGGGACTGAACGTTGGTCCGGCGTATGGCCCCTCGCGCACGGGCGATTTCACAGTCAATGGCCGCGCGCAATTCTTTTCGCCGTTTGGCAATCCCGACCCGACCTTCGGAACCCACGCGGTTCAGGCCCAGGGCGAATATATGTATTATCCGGGTCACCAGGAAGGCCAGTTTGACTTCGGTTTGGTGAACCGCTGGGGCAACCTGCAGGCCGGCGCGTTCGCCAGCTTCAAGTATCTGAGCTTTAAAGGCGATCAGAACGGAGGCGCACTCGGTCAAGCCGCATTCCTGTTGGACTATATCTTCAGCCGCGGGCGCATCGGTATCTTCGGCACGCAAGGCTTTAAGAATGTTGCAGTGTTGAACTCCGTCGCGCTTAGTCCTGGGATTAACCTGCAGACTTACGCGCAGGAAGTGAATCAATACGGCGTCAACTATCTGTTCGGCGTTTGGGGCAACTCGACCATACAAGGTAACGTGGGCTATCTTCGCCGCCAGATCCAGGGTTCTCACGCCACGCCGGGCGCAGAGTTGAAGTTGACCCAACCGCTGAGTCCGCATATCGCGTTCACTGCGGAGGCCGATTACAACCAGACTCTCATCAGCTCCCACGACAGCGGTCAGATTACTTTCGGGTTCGAAGTTGGCAATTACATCCACGCCAAGGACTACACCAAGATCACCTCACCGGTTCCGATGGATGTTCCGCGCATCCGTTACGAATTGGGTACGCGCCGCGTTGGCGTAAGCCAGCCGGTGGCCAATGCTGGACCGCCGCAAACAGGCGTAGCTCCGGGCACCATCACCTTGAACGGTTCCGGATCTTACGATCCAGCGGGTGAGGCGCTCACTTATCAGTGGTCGCAGATCTCCGGTCCGCAGGTTACTCTGTCGAATCCGACCGGCGTGACCACAACCTTCCCAGCCGCGGCTGGCCAGACTTACACCTTCCGGCTGACGGTCACCAACACGGATCACGTTTCGGCGCAAGCTACGACGAGCGTCTCCGCGTCGTCCAATGCCTCGACGCTGATCACGCAATTCTACGCCAATCCGGCGATGATCCAGCCTGGCCAGAGCTCCACGCTGGTTTGGGTAACGCAGAACGCGACCACGGTCAGCATCTCGCCGAATATCGGCTCGGTGAACACGTCAGGTTCGGTTTCGGTCTCGCCGACCGCGACCACGACTTACACCTTGACGGCAACCGGTCCGAGCGGCACGGTCAACCAGGCTGTGACGGTTACGGTCGGCACCCAAGTCTCCGGCGCTCCGCAAATCGTACGGTTTGAAGGTACGCCGCTGAGTATTTCGCCGGGCGGCTCGTCCACCTTAAGCTGGGCGACCAACAATGCCACCACGGTTACGATCACGCCGAATGTAGGCACCGTCTCCGCCAACGGCAGCACCACGGTTTCGCCGAGCGCGACGACCACTTACACCTTGACGGCGACTAACTCCACCGGTTCGGTAACTGCTCCGGTCACGATCACCGTATCCGGCAGCGCCGTACCGCAAGTAGTCACCTTCGTCGCCAACCCGTCCGCTATCAGCAATGGTCAACAGACCAAGCTGTGCTGGCAGGTTACGAACGCGTCGAATATCTCGATCACGCCCGGTGTGGGCACGAACCTGAACGCAAATGATTGCGCCACGGTAAGCCCGACCTCGACAACTGTCTACACCTTGACCGCCACTAACGGCGCTGGACAAATCCAGGCCAACGCGACGGTAACGGTGGGCACGGTTCAGATCCTCTCGTTCACCGCCAATCCGCCTAACTCCGGAGTCGCCGGTTCGCCGGTGGTGCTGAGTTGGCAGACGGCGAACGCGACCTCGGTGGTCATCATCGGTGGCGATATCCCGCCGACGACTGGCCAGGCGAGCGGCAGCGTCACCATCAACCCGGTCAGCAACCAGACCTATACCTTGACCGCGTACGGTCCTGGAGGTCAGACGGTAAGCGCGACCATATCGGTGTTCGTCAGGTAGCGCTCCTCGCGAGCGATCCTGGCGAATTTCGCAGGGCAACAGAAGGGCGGCTTTCGGGCCGCCCTTTTTGTTTGCGTGAGCATCTTCTGGTGAGATGAAGGGCGGACTCGCGGAGCCCGACCTATCACCATGGATTTCGGCCATTGCAGTTTATTTCCTTATTGCTTCCCCGGATTGGAATAGGCATGCTGTCAGTGCAGAAGGATGACTTCACGTCTCCGCAAAGTGATCCGGTAAGTTCCTGGAGAACTTTGGGGATTGTAACGAGGATTGCCCGGCAAAGGCTTGCTATGCAGCGCCAGTTTATTGCTTGCCTCCTCGTATCGACATCACTGCCACCGCTCGAGCCGGCCTGTTTGATCGGCGTCGACGCAAATAGATTTACGCTCAGAACCTCTACCCACTCGCACCCGCGCCTCACCCGCGCAGGCGTTTTTTAGATCAGGGCAGGGATGGGCGCCATATTATGGAGTTCAGAATGTTGCGCCGTTCGTTTCTCAAGGCCGCAACGGCCATACCGGCTTGGCCTCTGGTGGCCGCTGAGAAGTTCGACCTGAAGTCCGAAGAGAGGCCCAGGGTGTTACGTGGGGCGGAAAAGTATCTGAAAGAGGCGCCCGTAACCGTTACCGCAGCGTCCTCACCCAGAAGCGCCGGGGGCAAACACGATTACTTCTCCGAGGGCGATTATTGGTGGCCCGATCCAAAAAATCCGGCTGGTCCCTACGTGCAGCGCGACGGAATGAGCAACCCGGACAATTTCAACCGGCATCGTGAAGCGCTCATCCGGCTGAGTCTGATTGTTCCATCGATGGCCGCGGCCTTCGTGTTGACTGGCGAGCGCAAATATGCGGAGCACGGTGCGCGCCATCTGCGGGCGTGGTTTATCGACGCAGATACGCGCATGAAACCGAATCTGCAATATGCGCAGGCAATTCATGGGCGGTTTACAGGGCGGGGAACCGGTATCATCGACACGCTGCACTTAGTCGAGGTTGCAAGAGCCGTGCCGCGCTTGGATCTGAGCCCGAACGATGTTGCAGGCGCGAAGAAATGGTTCACAGAGTATCTGCAATGGATGACCACGCATCCGTACGGAATTGCGGAGCGGGACGCCAAGAATAACCATGGCACGTGCTGGGTTGCGCAAGTTGCCGCCTTCGCGCGCCTGACCGGAGATGTGCAACTCACCTCTTACTGCCGCGATCGCTACAGAAGTGTTTTGATTCCCGACCAGGAGGCCGGGGACGGCAGCTTTCCGCTGGAGCTGGCGCGCACTAAGCCTTACGGCTACTCGCTGTTCAATCTGGATGCGATGGCGATTGTGTCGCAGACTCTGACGACGCGCGACGACAATCTGTGGACCTGGCAACTTCCGGACGGACGCGGCATGGCGCGCGCCGTCGCTTACATGTATCCATTTATCTTGGATAAATCCAAGTGGCCGAAGCCCGCGGACGTGATGTATTTCGATCAGTGGCCTGTGCGTCAGCCCAGTCTGCTCTTCGGAGGTCTGGCTTTGGATAAGCCCGATTACATCGAGCTCTGGAAAAAACTGGATGCAGATCCGAAAGTAGAAGAGGTAATCCGCAATTGGCCGGTTCGCCAACCTGTCTTATGGGTATAGCGAGTTAGCCAACGTAAAGGCCCATGCGCTGTTTCACAACGCGCACCGTATTATCCGCGATCGGCCGCACCCGGTCCGCTCCGTCGCGGAGCACGCCCTTCAAATAACCGGGATCGCTGACGATTTGCCGATAGCGTTGTTGAAAGGGCTCCAAGTGCGCCACCGTCATCTCCGCCACTTGCTTCTTCAAATCGCCGTATCGCATGCCGCTGAATTTCGTCTTCATCTGCTCATCGCTATCACCTGAAAATGCCTGATAAATGGAGAGAAGGTTCAGCACGCCTGGTCCGGCCTTTTCAAAATCCACGGCCGGGTTCGAATCGGTGGTGGCTCGCATAATCGTTTTGCGGATGCGATCCAGCGGGTCGAGCAGCGCAACTGCATGGTTCGCGCCAGTGGCCGATTTGCTCATCTTGGTTTCCGGATCGTCGAGGCCCATGACGCGCGCGCCTACCGCGGGAAGGCTTGTGCCGGGTACGACGAACGTTTCTTCGTAGAGCGAATTGAAGCGCTGCGCGATGTCGCGCGTCAGTTCCAAATGCTGCGCCTGATCTTCACCTACCGGCACAATGCCCGCCTGATATAGCAGAATATCGGCCGCCATCAGCACCGGATATTGCAGCAATCCATCGGGTATGGAATCCTGCTTGGCGGTTTTGGCTTTGTACTGCGTCATGCGCTCCAACCAGCCGACGGGCGTTACGCACGTGAGCATCCACGCCAACTCTGCGTGCGCCGCCACTTGCGATTGCACCATAATCGAACTGGTCTTTGGATCAATTCCGGCCGCGAGATACAGCGCGGCAATCTCTTCGATCTTCGCCTGTAGTTCCTCCGGCTTCTGATAGAGCGTGATAGCGTGAAGATCTACGATGCAAAAAATGCATTCGTAATCGTTCTGAATGCGCACCCAGTTTTTGAGCGCTCCCAGATAATTGCCGATGTGTAAATTTCCGGTAGGCTGCATTCCGGAAAAGACTCGTGTTTTCATGTTTAAGGGAAGGAAAATACCATCGTAAGCGATTTCGAAGCACAGATTGAAAAACTGGTCTACGGCGGCGAGGGTTTGGCGCGCATTGACGGCCGCGTTGCGCTTGCTCCGTACGTGTTGCCGGGCGAGCGCGCGCTGCTGCGTTCGCGTCGCGAAAAGCCGGGCCTGATTCGCGCCGAGCCGCTGAAGATTCTTGAGCCCTCGCCCGCTCGAGCCGATCCCGGCTGCCCCTACTTCGGCCGTTGCGGCGGCTGCCACTATCAGCACGCATCATACGGCGCGCAACTTACCGCAAAGCGCGAGATTCTGATCGAAGAGCTATGGCGACAGGCGAAGATCCGCGTTGAGAATGAAATTCCGATAGTCTCCGGCGAGCCCTGGGGCTATCGCAATCGCGTTCAACTGCACGTCGAAGAGGGGCGTCTCGGTTATCGCGAAGCCGCTTCTCACAAGCTTTGCGCGATCGAGCGCTGTCCGATCTCGTCGCCCAAAGTGAACGCGGTGATCGCGTCTCTGAATGCGATGCTGAAGGATCGGAGATGGCCGCGCTTCATACGCTCATTAGAAATTTTCACCGACGAAGAAAGCGTGCAGCTGAACATATTGGAGACCGCGCGACCGGTAGCGCGTCACTTTTTCGAGTGGTGCGCGGAGACGATTCCCGGGCTCGTGCCCGGCGCTCTCGATTATCGCGGCCAGTTCCGCGTCAGCGGCAATTCGTTTTTTCAAGTGAACCGGTTCCTGCTTGATGATTTGATAGCCACCGCGCTTGGGGATGCCTCCGGCGGACGTGCGCTTGAACTATACGCGGGAGTTGGGCTGTTCACGCTGCCGCTCGCTCGCCGTTTCCAAGAAGTAACTGCGGTGGAATCGGGCGCGGGCGCTGTGCGTGACTTGCGATGGAATGCGGAGCGCGCCAACTTGGCTAACCTCGCGGCGGAACAGCAGACGGCAGAAAAATATCTGGCATCGATCGAATCCGCGCCAGATTTTGTACTGCTGGACCCTCCACGCGCCGGTCTGGGACCTGAGATAACAACGCACCTTGCGCGCCTGCGTCCACCTCTCGTCACAATCGTTGCGTGCGACCCCGTGACGCTAGCTCGCGATCTCGCACAGCTTACGGCAGCCGGACTGCGCCTGCAGAACATCACGCTTGTCGATCTCTTTCCGCAAACATTTCACCTGGAAACGGTCGCACGATTGATGGGTTGACGTGCGCCTTTTCGGTCCGCTGCACCTTGCGCTGCTCGCTACGATCGCGGTTCTTTGCTTCCTGGCGGCGCGACTGTGCGCTTCCGGGCGCGTGCGGGCGACGCCGCTCCGCCTCGGCCTGGGAACATTTCTTGCGGTGGACGAGTTCGTCTGGTGGATTTTCCGCTACTCGCATGAAGGCATTCACGCCGCCAACCTGCCCTTGCAGCTTTGTGATCTCACGGTCTGGCTTTCCGTGCTGGCGTGCCTGACGTTGCAGCCGGCGATCGTAGAATTCGCCTACTTTGCGGGCCTCGCCGGGGCTGGCATGGCGCTGCTCACGCCGGATCTTTGGTCACCGTGGCCCACTTACCCCGCGATTTACTTCTTCGTCGCACACGGCGGCATCGTAATCGCCGTATCCATGCTGGTCTTCGGTCGCGTTGTTACGCTTCGCGGCGGCGCGGTTTGGCGCGCTTACGCGTATCTTCTCACTTATGCGTGCACGCTCGCGCTCATCAACCAACTGACCGGCTCTAACTACATGTATCTTTGCCGCAAACCGCGCGGCGCCAGCGCACTGGACGCGTTCGGGCCGTGGCCGTTTTATCTCCTTGCCGCGGCCGCGCTTGCCCTTGCGTTTTTCTGGGTGTTGTGGCTGGCGGCCCCCAAGGAAACACCGAAAAAACTATAATCATCGGATGCGCCGCATCTTACTCTTCGCGTCATTGCTTCTGGTCGCCTGTGCGGCCCTGCTGAGTTCCGGAGATCCCCGCAGCGATTCGCGTCTCAAGAAGGCTTCGCGTGGGGACGAGCGCAACGGCTGGGTCCCGGTTCACCTGGAAGGCACGCCGGCTGAGATCGGCTTTCAGCATGGCTATCTGCTGGCGCCGGAGATACAAGACACCGTACACGCCATCGCATTCGAGTTCAAGCACGACGAGAAGAAAGACTGGGAATTCTTCCGCAAAGCTGCGCGCGATGCGTTCTGGCCGCACGTGGAGCAGCAATATCGCGACGAACTCAATGGCATTGCGGAAGGCGTCAAAGCGCGCAATATCAAGCTGGATGTTTGGGACATCGTGGCGCTCAATGCGTGGCTCGAATTTCCTTACTACGACAAATGGTACGACCACACGAAGCCCGGCGAGCGCAGCGTGCCGGACCGTTGCAGCGCCTTCGTGGCCACCGGCAGCTACACCAAAGAGGGCCGCGTCGTCATTGGTCACAATAATTGGACATCCTACTCTTCGGGCGAGCGTTGGAACATCATCTTTGATGTCACGCCCAGCGCGGGCAACCGTTTCATCATGGACGGCATGCCGGGTCTCATCCACAGCGGGGATGATTTCGGCTTGAACTCGGCCGGAATCATGATCACCGAGACCACAATCAGCGAGTTCAACAGCTTCACCCCCAACGGCGTCCCCGAATTCGTGCGTGCGCGCAAAGCGATGCAGTATGCCAAGAGCATCGACGATTTCGCCGCCATCATGAAGGGTGGAAACACCGGTGGTTACGCGAATAACTGGCTCGTAGCTGATCGTAAGAACAACGAAATCGCCAGCCTCGAGCTCGGCCTAAAGAACGTGGTTCTGCATCGCACCAAGGACGGTTTTTTCGTTGGCTCCAACTTCCCCGCCGATCCCAAACTGCTGAAGGAAGAGACGAGTTTTGACGCCAACAACGGCGGCTTGAGTGAAAACGCGCGTCACAAGCGCTGGCTGCAGTTGATGGCCGAAAACAAAGGCAAGATCGACATCGTGGCGGGGCAGAAATTCCTGGCCGATCACTTTGATGCGTTTGAAGGGAAGGTCGATCCGAGCGAACGCACGCTCTGCGGCCACATCGATCTCTCACCGCGTGGTATGCCAACGTGGCAGAAGCCTTTCGCGCCTTGCGGTGCAGTGCAGGCGAAGGTCACAGACGCTGCCGGCGCCGAGCGCATGACGTTAACGGCGGCTCTTGGCCACTCTTGCGGCATCTCCTACAAAGCCGCGGAACATTTGGCCAAGCACCCGGATCACGCCTGGATACGGCCAGTGCTGCACGATATGCCATCGCGGCCCTGGACCACGTTCGCAGCCAAGTAAATTGGCAGGTCAGAAGGAACGCCGGGGCGGGGCGTTATTTCGAGCCCAAAAAGTAGCCCGGCCGTACACGGACGTAATGCGCCACTTTGCTCAACACGTCCACCTGTATCTGGTGGAAGCCGTCTTCCTTCAGTACGGCTTGGCTGGGATAGTAGGTGATTGTGTACTGCGCGTGCAGCAACTCTCCGATATCATCAACGACTTTTTCCAACCCGCGTCCGCGGTAGTAACTAAACTCCTCACCGCCGGTACCCTTTGTATAGACGTCAACCGGGTTCGCTTTGAAGATGCCCTTCGCGTCGCGATAGATCTCGATCATTAAGGGCAGAAAATCCGCGCTGTTTCCTTGCGTGCCGTAGACCTGCATTACGGTCGTAGGCGTCGCGGCGGTGATTCCCGGCATGGGCATCGCCGTTGCTGGAATAGCCGGCGGGCGCGGATCGGGCGGAGGCGCGGTCAGCTTGGCAATCAGATTCGACATATTGGCGGAGTACAGCGTGACGTTAGCAAGTTGTAACTCCACCAGCACTTCGCGGCTGCGAATTTCGCTGCCGTAGTCGCGTTTCTCTCCAATCAATAGGATCACGCGTCGGCGGCCGACCATGCGGTGCCGCAACATGTTAGATGCTTCGAAAATCGCATCGTCCATGTGCTGCGACGTGCTGCCGGGCTGGATCGTCTTGATCGCGGCCGTAATTTTGTCGGCATCGTGCGTGAATTCCTGCAAATGCCTGACCTTGGAATCGTACGCGATCACCGCTGCTTCGCCCTGCTCGCCCAGAATGTGCGGCTGAATCAGATTGCCGATGCGGCTGACGGCGGGCAGCATCTTTTCGACATCTGCATTCGCCTGAATCACAATGACCAGCGAAATCGGAGTAAACGCTACGTCCACGCCGCTGATGCGTTGTTCTGTAGCGTTATCGAAAATACGAAACTGGTCGGGCCGCAGTCCGTCCACGTACCCGCCATTTTTGTCATAAACCCACACAGGCACCTGCACCGCTTGCACGCCAACGCCGAACTTGGTCAAGTCACCCGGATTCTCTCCCTGTGGTTCCTGGGGCGCCGTTTGTTGGGCGCCTGCGGGCGGCTGCTGTCGCGTAACTGGCGGCTGTTGTTGTTGGGTCGTCACCGGTGGCTGCTGCTGTTGGGGCGGCGCCGTCTGTTGCGGCGTTTGGGCTGCCAGGAATCCACAAAAGAGAGTTGAAGTGATGAGTTTGTGCATGCTAGTTCCCGGCCGTGTGGTCGGTGCGTCCTTCAAGTAGGTCAAGCACGTGCGGTGCCAATTCCACGATAGCATCCAAGGATTCCACCGCTCCTTTCGGCGACCCGGGTAAATTCACAATCAGCACCGTTCCGCGCGTGCCGGCAAGCGATCGGGAAAGCGCCGCCAGTGGCGTTTTTTCGACGCCCCGGGCGCGCATCAGTTCGCCAATGCCGGGAATTTCACGGTCGAGAATGGTGCGGGTCGCCTCCGGCGTGACATCGCGTGCTGCGACGCCCGTTCCTCCGGTGGTGAAGATCGCCGACACTTCGCGCGAATCGGCCAATCGCGCCAAACGGAAGGCAATTCGGTCCTGTTCGTCGGGAAGTACATCCACCAGCGGCACTTCCCAGCCCAGTTGTTCCAGCCGTTCACGCACGGCTGGCCCGGAGCGATCCTGGCGCGTTCCCGCAGCGACGGAGTCGCTGATCGTAAAAATTGCCGCGGTGCGCTTCACCGTTTGGCTCCGCGTCGTAGATAGTCGCCGCTTTTGCCGCCAGTCTTTTCCAGCAGAAATACGTCCGTTATTTCAATCGATTTATCGAGAGCTTTGGTCATATCGTATACAGTTAGAGCTGCCACCGTTGCCGCGGTGAGCGCTTCCATTTCCACGCCCGTTTGCGCCGTCGTCGTAGCGCTCGCCACAATGCATACGCCGTGCTTCTCAATCGACACTTCGACATCGGCGTGCGTCAACATCAGCGGGTGGCACAGAGGAATCAGCTCCGAAGTCCGCTTCGCCGCCGTAATCCCTGCAATGCGTGCGATCTCCAGCGGATTACCTTTCGGATTTTCCGGCAGTTTCTTCAATACTGCGGACGAAATTCGCACGAAGGCGTGTGCGCGCGCGGTGCGTTTCGTCTCCTGCTTCGCCGAAACATCCACCATGCGCGCCGCGCCGGCATTATCGTAGTGGGAAAGTTTTTTCATTTTGCAATCTATTTAGGTAAAACCTGGATAGTCTCGCCGGTTTCGTAAACTGCTTTATCCGGTTGCGCCACCAGGTATCCGTTGGCTCTGGTCAACGCCGGAACGTCGCCCGATCCCTGCCACGATACCGGCGTCACTTCGGAGCCATCACTGCTCAGCCGCGCGGGCAGAAATCGCGTAATGCCGGGCCGGTGTCGAAAGGTATGTGTGAGCCGTGCAACAGGCATTCGCAGCGTGATCTCGCTTTGACCGGCGAGCGTCTCCAACGCCGCGCGCGCGAAAATTTCAAACGTCACCATTGTCGAGGAGGGATTGCCCGGCAAGCCAAAGAAGAACCGCTCCTGTACGCGCCCAAAAACCACGGGTTGGCCCGGCTGTATCAGCACGCGGTCGAAAAAAAACTCCGCGCCCAATTTACTCAGCACGTTTTCTACTACGTCGTACTTGCCGGCGGAAACGCCGCCCGAAAGCAACAGCAGGTCGCTGCGCAGGCCCAGTTCGATCATCTGCGCTGTATGCTCCATCGTGTCGCGCGCAACCGGCAGGATCTTCGGAACGCCTCCGGCCCGCATCACCTGTACCGCCAGCGAATAGGCGTTGGAGTTGCGAATCTCGAACTCGCGCGGCGTTTTTTCCAAGGGTACGATCTCATCGCCAGTGGCCAAAATCGCGACCGCCGGCTTCGAGTAAACTTGCACGCGCGTGCGTCCGAAAGCAGCGAGCATCGCAATGGCAGCGTAATCCAGGCGGATTCCCGGCTTCAAAATCACTTCGCCGGCCTGCGCCTCGCAGCCTTGTCTGTTGACGAATTGCCGGGCTTCGACAGGCCCTGCCACCTTCACGCGCGTGCCGTCGCGTTCGACGTGTTCCACCATCACCACAGCGTCGGCGCCGTCAGGCATTACCGCGCCAGTCATAATCTCTACTGCCTCGCCAGGCCCGACCGATCCGCCGAACGATTCGCCGGCGCGTGATTCACCGATCGCGTTGAGCCAAACAGTACCCTCTGCCACATCGGCCGCGCGCAACGCAAATCCGTCGCGAACCGAACGGGCCGTCGGCGGCATATCGCGGTCGGCGGCGATTTCCTCGGCCAGAATGCGCTCGCGCGCGCTTAACAGATCAACGGTTTCGATCGCGGGGGGAGTGTAGAAATCGCGAACGCGCGTCAAAACGAACTGTCGCGCCTGCGGGAACGTCAACGGATCCACGTTTCTATTATGCGGGTACGATTCGTGATACGCGCCTCGGCTACACTGGCGAAGTGTGCGTTCACTTTTCGCTCTGCCAAATGTCTTCGATGGTGCGTGAGCGAGCCATCTCTCCGACGGAATTAGTTCAAGCGCATCTGGGGCGCATCACAGCCTGCAATCCGCAAATCAACGCGTTCGTCAGCGTGTTCAGCGAGGTTGCACTGGAAGATGCGCGCGACCGCGAAGCCATGATAGCCCGCGGTGAACCACTCGGCCGCTTGCACGGCGTGCCCATCACCATCAAAGACAGCTTCGATATTGCGGGGCAGGCCACGCTCGCTGGCAGCCGTCTACGCGTGGGCCACCGCGCAGCCGAAAATGCGGCCGTGGTAGCGCTCCTCTTAAACGAAGGCGCCATCCTGCTGGGCCGTACCAACACGCCGGAGATGGTGGCCAACTATGAAACCGACAACTTCCTCACTGGCCGCACCAACAATCCGTGGGATCCGGGGCGCACGCCCGGCGGCTCAAGTGGCGGCGAAGCCGCTGCCATTGCTGCATACTGTTCGCCGGGTGGAATCGCGAGCGATGGCGGCGGCTCCATACGCATACCCGCGCACTTCTGTGGAATCGCGGGGCTGAAGCCTACTCCGGGACGCATCCCCACCACCGGTCACTTTCCCACTCTTGGCAATCCCGCGGGCCTCACGTCGGTGGTCGGCCCGATGGCGCGCACCGCGGCCGATCTGCGACTGTTCTTCGATATCCTCGCATCCTTTGATGAGCGCGACCCCTTCAGCACGCCGTCACCTGTGATAAACCCTTCGGTCGATGGCGCGCGCGTCGGGCTGTGGCCCCAGTTTTATCAAGCCCCGGTCGATCCGGATGTCGCGAGCGCGTTGTTGGAAGCCGCGCGCCTGCTCTCCGACGCCGGGTTCGAAGTGGATAGCTTTTCACCTTCGGGCATGGAACGCGCTCCCAACGTTTGGGGCTTCCTCTTTTCACAGTGGCCGCAGTCCTTCACGCGCCATCTCTATGAAGGCCGGGAAGGCGACGTACACTGGACGCTTTCGGAGTTTTGGACCGACTTTGTTCCCACCGCCGAGCAGGCGTTACAGCAACTGGCCACGCGCGACCGCCTGCGAGCCGCATTCCTGCGCCAGATGGAGGGGCGCGCCGCCATTCTGATGCCCGTTTGCGGCGTTCCCGCGTTTGAACATCGTCAGCGGGAGTGGCACATCGAAGGCCACAAGGCGAATCTTTTTCAGGTAACCATGCCGGCTCTGATCGCGAATGTCTTGGGATTGCCTGCCGTCACTGTGCCTGTCGCTATGTCGTCTCGGGGTCTTCCCATCGGCGTCCAACTGATGGGCCATCCGTACGGCGACGAACTGTTGTTGCAATTGGCCATACAGTTGGAAGCGGCGCGGGGGCCCTGGAGTGGGCCAAAATAGATCAAGGTCGTAACGATAACAATGTTTTCCCGATTGATCCTTTTCGCGTGCGGCGCCGCGGCAATGTTCGCCGCCCAGCCGTCTCAGAAGATCTTTCCATATGCGTACACGCAGGAAGATCTGCCCAACGGATTGCGCATCGTCACCGTGCCTACCGACTATCCCAACGTAGTCGCGCTCTACATCGTGGTGCAAACCGGCTCGCGCAACGAGATCGAAAGCGGTCACACCGGCTTCGCACATCTTTTTGAACACCTGATGTTCAAAGGGACCGCGAAATACTCGCAGGACCAATACAACCACCTCATCAAAAAGATGGGCGCGGAATCGAACGCCTTCACGACCGACGACTACACCTGCTATCAAACGGTATTTTCGAAAGAAGACCTTCCCACGGTGCTCGCGATGGAGGCAGACCGCTTTCAAAACTTGAAATACCCCGAAAGCGAGTTCAAAACTGAAACGCTGGCCGTCTTTGGCGAGTTCAACAAGAACTCGTCCAACCCGTTCGTGAAAATGGACGAGGTAATGCGCGACACCGCTTACACCACGCACACTTACAAACACCCCACCATGGGTTTCCTGAAAGATGTTCAGGCGATGCCGCAGCTTTACGATTACAGCCTTCAGTTTTTCAATCACTATTACAGGCCGGAATACACCACCATCGTGCTTGCGGGCGACGTCAAATCGAAAACCGCGCACGACATGATCGTGAAAAACTGGGGCGCGTGGAAGCGCGGCGACTACAAGCCCGAAATTCCTATGGAACCGCCGCAGGGCGAAGCCAAAACCAACGACATTGCGTGGCCCGATCAAACACTTCCGCTGATCGCGATCGCCTTCAAGGGGCCCGCTTACACCGATTCGGCGAAGGATACGGCCGCTCTGGATGCGCTCTCTTATCTTGCCTTCTCGGAAACTTCGGAGCTCTATCAGAAGCTGATCCTGCAGGAGCAGAAGGCCGACGTTCTCTTCGCCTCGGCGCCCCGTCAGGTTGACGCTGGACTGTTCGAGGTTGCGGCGCGCGTCAAAAAGATGGACGACGTGCCCTACGTGCGCGATCAAATTCTCGAAACCATCCATAATTTTCAGGAAAAGCCGGTGGACGAAAAGCGTCTCGACGCAGTGCGGCAGCACATCCGCTATCAATTGGCTCTGAGCATGGATAACAGCGAAACCATCGCGCAAATCGTGGCGGAGTTTGTGGCCTTGCGGCGCACGCCCGACACGCTGAACAAGTTATTCGATGTCTACTCGCACCTGACTCCCAAAGATGTCCAGGACGCGGCGGCAAAGTTCCTGACCGGCAACGCGCGCACCATCGTGACGCTGGAACATAAGGAGGACGCGAAGTGAAAACCGCATACGCGCTCCTCACAGCATTCATAGCCATCGTCCTGCCTGCGGGTGCGCAGATGCGCGTGATGGCGGAGCCCAACCACTCTCCATTGGTAACGTTTCGCATCGTATTCACCGTGGGCGCAGCGGCTGACACGCCTTCAAAACCTGGCTTGGCGTATCTCACGGCCGCAATGATCGCGAACTCCGGAAGCAAGTCGCTCACCTACCAGCAAATCGAAGACGCGATGTTTCCGCTCGCGGCCGACTTCAGTTCCCAGGTCGATAAGGAGATGACCACGTTCTACGGAACCACTCATGTGGATCATCTGGATGAATACTACAAGCTGATTCACGGCATGCTGCTGGACCCCGGCTGGCGCGAAGACGACTTCAAGCGCGTGAAGGACGATTGCATCCACTCCATCCAGTCCGGACTGCGCAACAACGATGAGGAGCTGGCGAAAGAGGTTCTTTATTCCGATATCTACCAGGGCATGCCGTACGCACACTACAACGGCGGCACGGTTTCGGGGCTCGAATCGATCACGCTGGATGATGTGCGGGGCTTCTACGGCTCCCGCTATACGCAGGGCGTGCTGATTCTGGGTTTGTCAGGAGGATTTACGCCCGCCTTCCTCGAAAAGGTGAAGGCCGACATGCGCAAACTGCCGCCTTCCATCGGTATGCACACGCGCCATCCCGAACCGGGCCTGATTCACGGAAACCGCGCCATCATCGTCGAAAAGGACACGCGCGCGACGGCGATCTCGTTCGGTTTTCCGATTTCCTGCACTCGCCAGAACCCGGACTGGCCCGCGCTTCTGGTCGCCTCCTCCTATTTGGGGCAGCACCGCATGGCCGGCGGCGTTCTTTATGACGAGATGCGCGAAAAACGCGGTCTCAACTATGGCGACTACTCCTACATCGAATACTTCCCGCAAGGCATGTACCGCATGGCGGCAGAGCAGAACCTCGCGCGCCGCTATCAGATCTTTCAAATCTGGATTCGCCCGGTCCACCCGGAAAATGCAAAGTTCGCGCTGCGCCTGGCGCTCTACGAGCTCGATCAACTGATCAAAAACGGCATCTCCGAAGAGAATTTCCAGATGTCCCGCGACTTTGTCTCCAAATATTCCGCGCTTCAGCTTCGCACGCAAAGCGCGCAGCTCGGCTTCGCCGTCGATTCTCTTTTTTACGACTCGCCGGCCTTCATCGATGCGCTCAGGGCCAAGTTGAGTAAGTTGACGGCGGCCGAAGTGACGCGCGTCGCGCGGCGTTATCTGCGCACCAAGGATCTTTCGATTGCGATCGTGGCCAATCACGCCGAAGACCTGCGCCAACAACTCGCCAGCGATGATCCGTCGCCCATGGAATACAACACGCCTAAATCGCAAGCCATTCTCGACGTCGACAAAGTCGTCCAAAAGTGGCCGCTCGACCTCAAGGCCGACTCCATCCAGATCGTGCCCGCAGCTCAGATATTTCAGTAGTTCGAGTCTTTATGCCGGCGCCTGCGATTCCGGCACCTCGAACTTGAACACCGCCTTCTGCGAATCGGGATTGATGATCGTGATCGTGTGCTTGGTGGCTTGCACAAATTGCGCCCGCGTCTTTGGCGAAACGTCGATCACCAGCAACAGGCGCTTGGCCATAGTCTTATCGGTGGAATCGTCGTCCTTCTCCATAATGCGCGGCTTCTTCAAGTGTTTATCGTCATTCGGTGACGGTACAAGCGCGTCAAACGAGATATCGACGTCGTCGGGCCCGCTTTCCTCACCCAGCGAAACCCGGAAATTGGCATCCTGCGAAAGCATGCGCCCGCGCAGTTCGATGATCCCGTAACTTGCCGTTGCGTTACCGGCCGCCGCAACCGGAGCCGCCGCCGCGTCTGGAACCCCTGCGGGCGCAAGAGTGGTAGTCGTAGTTGTGGTCGCGTTCGGGTCAACCGTTGTGGTGTTATCCACCCCCGGCGGGATCGTCGTCGTGGGCGCCGCAGCAGGCGTTGTCGCAGGGGCCGCCGTTGTCGTCGCGGCTGCGGTAACTGCCTCGGGATCCGGTCCCGCGTGCACCATCACCTCAGAGATCACCGGTCCCGGATTGCGCGCCAGTTTGCCGCCAAGGTATCCGAACGCGCTCAATCCGGAGATCGCCAGCAGCGACGATGGCACATCCGGCAGCTCCTTCAGCACCCGCGGATCCAGGCGAACCACCGCCAGCACAAACCCAAGCGCGCCGATAATCGTCCAGACGAAAAACTGCACACGTTCCGCTGCGACCACATCTCCGGTGGTCACGAAGTCCGCCAGCGAGGGTTTGATCTGCCCCGACCCTTTCGGTCCGTTGATATTGGTCACTATCTGCGAGCCCACGGCCGTTCCACCGGCGATCCCCACAATACCCGGCAACCCCGCTGGCACGGCGGGCAGACCGAAGTAATGTTGAAAGATGTTCTTCGAGATCAGCAGATACACATAGCCGAAGATGGCCACGAGTGTCCAAACGTAAAACTGAAACTTTGACAGGCTGTAGCTGTTAGTCTCTTTGTCCAGAAACAGCGCGCGTCCCACATAATTGTCGCCGTGTATAACTGTGGGCCGGAGAGACACCCTCAGCATCAGAATCACGAGTCCTGCCAACAGAATCGTCGCCAATGCGGCGACGCCAATCGTCAACCAGTACTGATTCGTCGCTTCGGCTTCGGTCTGATAACCGGTCG
>DATAUH010000173.1:0-23382 GCA_036268375.1 Bryobacteraceae bacterium
ACGATGGTCACCGCTTCACCGCCCAGCGCGATCGTGCGGCCCACGATGGACGGATCCGATCCGTACCGCCGCTGCCACAGGCCATAGGAAAGAACGGCAACGTGACCGCCGCGCGGCCGGTCCTCTTCGGCCGTGAAGGTCCGCCCCAGCAACGTGCGTGCGCCGAAGAGATGAAAAAACGGCTGCGACACGTGCATGCCCTTGATCTGCTCGGGGTGATCGCTGCCACTCAGATTGAGACCCGGCCCGTTCGTATCGTAAGCGCTCACGTCCTCCAGCGCCTGCGTCTGTTGCCGCCAGATATTGAATTTCGGAACCGACGCGCCCTGACCGCTCCCAGTCGGAGACGTGTTCATCAACACCACGATGCGGTCCGCATCCGGATAGGGCAGCGGCTTCAACAGGACCGTGTTGACCACGGAAAAAATGGCGGTATTTGCGCCGATACCCAACGCCAGAGCCGCCACGGCGGTGGCCGTGAACGCCGGGTTTTTCCGAAAGCTGCGAAAGGCCTGCTTCAGATCGCTCGCGAGTGACTCCACCGAAATTACCTCTTTCGCTTAGACGCAATCCGCGAGCGGTTGTTCCGGCTGATTGCTACCGAACCTTGCAGACGAAGTTCGCGGCGTCTTTAGGATTACCGTTGCCCTTGTAAACGGCCACTTGTGGATACGGGCAGAGCGGGTGCGTCCAATCCGCCTCGCCCCCTTTTGCTCGCTTGGCGACGATCTGCTGCGGCGGAGCCTTTTGCTCCACCCACTGTTCAAGCGCCGGCATGGCGTTGAATGAGGTGGCGCCTTCCCCGCCCCCGCAGTGGCCCATTGAGGGAACCATGAAGAGGCGATAGGAGTCGCTGACGTCACCCATGCGCGCTTTCACCGATTCGAAGTAGTCCAGGCTATTGCCGGGAGAGATTTGGGCATCGCTCCAGCCGTGATACTGAATCAGCTTGCCGCCATGCGCAAAAAACGGCTTCAAATTGGGATCGAGCGCGTCGATTCGGTCATGATCCAGATCCTCCGCGCGCGTAATATCGCGGTCGAAGTTTAGCGTGTGGTAATCCCACTGCGGGTTTTCGAACACCACGTAACGGAAGTGATCGAGACCGATCCCGAGCGGTTGCGGACCGCCCCAGATGCGCCAATCGAGTTCGCTGCCCGCCGCAAGCCCCGCGTAGAGCCGCGCGCCGGTTCGCGGATTGGTGGAGTCACCATAGATCTTGCGCGCCGTCTCCACCTGCGCGGCCGTCAGGCATTCTGCGTCATCATCCGCTTTGAACAGCAAAGCCTGTGGGTCGAACTTGCAGGCGCGGGGATTTTCGATCACGCCATCCTTCACGCCGTCCAGTTCGTCGCAGGCCGCCATCGCGGCGCGATGGATGGCCGGATATTTCGCTGGCGGAATGTAGCTGGCTTCGTCCTTATGTTCCGCCTGCGCCACCCATAGCGATTGCGCGGAGCGGCCCACCCAGTTGGCCGCGGGAGATCCGGCGACGATGCCGTCGAAATCTTGCGGGTAGCGTTGCGCTTCTTTCAGCCCCTGCTTGCCGCCCGCGGAACAGCCGTTCCAGTAAGAAAGCTTCGGCGCGTTTCCATAAAACGCCGCGATCAGCAGCTTCGAGGCCACGGTCATCTCATGTTCGGACCGGTAGGCATAATCAATCAGCTTTTCCGGATGTCCGGGAGCGAAACTCGCGCTGCCGCCCTGATGCCCCGTGTCGGTTGAACTTACGGCATAGCCTGCACTCACGGCGGTCGCCATGGCCGCGTACGCAATCGAGCCGCTCCAGCCTCCGTTGCCTACGGCCTCGTACTTGGCGTTCCAGCCGGACTCCGGCATCCATACCTCGATCGCGATATCGGAATCCGATGTTGGCTTCAGCGTCGCGGCAACGCGGCAAAACGGCTGCTTGGGCGCGGCCTGATTGCGAATCGCAACCGGCCACTGGTCGCGCACGGTTTGGGCTGCCGTGATCGCCGCATGCGGCAGTTCGAACTTAGCCAATGACTCGCAAGTGGCCGCGCACGCCGCCAGCGGGGTGAGAACAATCGCCAAATATCTCCAGGCCATTGGCAACGAAGATATCACGAACCTCAGGATCTTCCCGTAACCTTGTAACACTTGACTCTATCGCTGCGTGCGATCATGAATCGATTGCCGTAACTATGGCCAGCTTAGTTTCGGATCTGCGTTACGCAGTTCGACAGGCCGTCCAACATCCAGGCTTCCTGGCGATGGCGGTGGTTTCGTTGGCGCTCGGCATCGGCGCAACGACAGCGGTGTTCAGCGTCGTCTATGCCGCATTGTTCAATCCCTTCCCGTACCGGGATGTCGATCGAATTGTGCGCATGACCATCGAAAGTCCGGGCGCATCCGGGCGGATTGTCGCCCTGAACGCCGCGCAGATTCGGCAGATTCGTCAATCGCCAGTTGTAGAAAGCGTCCTGGTGATGGACTATCACTCGCTTACACTTACCGGCCATGACTTACCGTCGCCCGCGGTAGTGGTGGACATAATCGGCCCCGGATTCGACGACCTGGGCATGCGGATGTTACTGGGACGCGGCATCAAAGCGCTGGATGCGCCGCAAGACCGCGATCCACAACCGGTGGTGGCGCTGTCCTACAAATATTGGCGCCGCGAGTTTCAATCGGACCCGAACATCGCCGGCAAGCCGCTCCAGTTGGACCACAAGACTTATGCGATTGTTGGCGTGGTGGCGCCCCGCGACACCTGGTACAGCGCCGATATTTACCGTCCGCTCGATTTAACTGCGTCTCCCGAAAAGACATTCACTATAGATCTCCGATTACGTTCCAGAGTGAGCCGCCGCCAGGCGGATGCGGCCATCGAACCACTGGTGAGGCAGTTTGCGCACGACTATCCCAAACGCTTTCCCGAGCGTTTCCACGTGAAGCTGGAGGGGCTGAATGAGTGGGTGATGCGCACCATGAGCGGCACGCTGTACCTGCTGTTAGGGTCCGTGGGACTGCTGCTGCTGATCGGGTGCGCCAACGTGTCGATTCTGCTTTTGGCGCGCGGAGCGGCGCGACATCCGGAGTTTGCGCTGCGCGTCGCGCTCGGCGCGGGTCGCGGCCGGCTGATGCGTCAATTGTTGACGGAGTCGATGCTGCTGGCGGGCATCGGTGTGGCCCTGGGTGTTGCGATGTCGTACGGAATACTGGCCGGGATACGCGCGCTGCTGCCACGCTACGCATTCGCTCCCGAAGTGGAGATCACGATCAACCTTCCCGTGCTGGCCTTCAGCGCCGGGGTCGCGGCGGCCACAGGGATTCTGTTCGGATGGTGGCCCGCGCTGCGACTTTCACGAGCTGAGGCCGGCGCGACGATGCAATCCGGCGCCCGCCGGGTGGCAGGCAGCGCCAGTGGACGGCGGACGCATCATCTGTTGATCGCCGCACAAGTGGCATTCACGCTGTTGTTGCTGGCGGCGGCCGGCGCCGCGGGCGAAGGCTTCGCTCGCTTGATGCGAACCCCGCTCGGATATGATCCGCACAACGTGTTATCGCTGACCATACCTCTGCATGAGAACGCCTACGCCACGTGGGCAACTCGCGCGGCCTATTTCGACCAACTGCGCGCCAAAGTGGCCGAAGCGCCGGGCGTGCTTGAGACCGCAATCAGCAGCAACGCCACGCCGCCAATGAATGGATGGAGCACGCGGCTCGAACTTGCGGGAGTATCTTCACGCGAGACGCCTACAGGAGTGGTAAATATGATCGGCTCCCGGTATTTCAGCGCGCTCAAGATCCCGCTTATCGAAGGGCGCCTGTGGAGTGAAGTGGACACGCGGCGCGGCGCTCCAGTGGCAGTGATCAACCAGGCCTTTGCGCGTCGCTACTATCCCAATGGCGGCGCTATCGGACGTACGGTGCGCCTGTCGCATTACGAGGAAGGCGTGGCCGCATTCGTACATGTACCCAAACTTTCCGAGTCGCCGCTTGAAATCGTCGGCATTGTGGGCGACGCGGTGAACGACGGCATTGCCAATCCGGTAAAGCCTTCCGTATATGTCCCCTACACGCTGAGTATGGGAACCTTCACGCAGATTCTGGTGCGTACGGCGCCTCCTCCATTGACTCTCGTGCATGCGATGCGAGGACAACTGGCCGCGGTGAATCCCGAACAACAGACCCTGGCCGATATCGAAGACCTGGAAACGTGGGTCAGAGATGAGCCTGAGTGGCAACAGCAGCGCCTGGTGGCATGGATCTTTGGCGTTTTCGCCGCGCTGGCTCTGGCCTTGGCCGTGGTGGGGCTATACAGCGTGGTTTCGTACACGGTGGCGCGGCGAACCGCCGAGTTCGGCATCCGCATGGCGTTGGGCGCGCAGCGCGGGCAAGTGATGTGGGTGGTATTTCAATCGACCTTGACCACCGTAGCCGTGGGAATCATCGCCGGTCTGGGATTGACGGTGCTGTTAAATTCGCTGGTAGGCCACTGGGTAAGGGGCAGTACGCCCGATGCGCTGATTCTGCTTACAGGAACAATCCTGATGACTGCGGCCGCGGCGCTTGCGTGCCTGATTCCGGCGTGGCGCGCCGCCTGCACGGACCCGATGCAGGCGCTCCGTTGCGAGTAGGCGGCGGGCGTTAGCAAACATCCCTAATTAGGCCATTTCAGGCATTTCGGATAGTCCGAAACGCATTGAATTGTGCCTGTAACCTCCTATATACTGGGGCGTTCAGTTATCCCGGGGGGAAGTCGTCGTAGAATCTAAGCTCAAGTATTGAGGGCAATAGGCTCTCGCAAAGTCGAATTCCAGGTCGAATTTAGGAGGATTTTCCTACATGCATCGTCTCTCATCCGGCGCCGGGCGGTTTACCGGCCGTTGCGCGCTGGTGTTGCGCGTCATACTGACGCTGCTTACGTTGGCAGCGCTGGCGGCGCCTCTCATGGCTCAGGAACAGGCAGGAGGAGAGGCGAACCTGAAACTGCCGTCTCTCGATCAGGCGACCTTTCTGGGCGGAATTGGCGGCCGCACTTTGTTAATGGGCGGTATGGTAATTAGCGCGCTTGGCCTTGTGTTTGGCCTGATGATCTTTTTTCGCCTGAAGAACATGGCGGTGCATTCCTCCATGCGCGAAGTCTCCGAACTCATCTACGAAACCTGCAAAACCTACCTGTCCACCCAAGCGAAGTTCCTGATGATTCTGGAGCTGTTCATCGCCGTCATCATCGTGTTCTATTTCGGGTTCCTGCAATCCATGGAAGCGTATCGGGTGGTGATCATTCTGTTATTTAGCGTGGTGGGCATCTCGGGCAGCTTCATGGTGGCGGCGTTCGGCATGCGCGTCAACACCTTCGCCAATTCGCGCACCGCGTTCGCGGCGCTCAGCGGCAAGGCATTCCCCTGTTACGATATTCCGCTTCAGGCGGGCATGAGCATCGGCATGCTGCTGGTGTCGGTGGAGCTGTTGATTATGCTCTTCATCCTGCTATTCGTTCCCGGCAGCCTCGCGGGATCCTGTTTCATCGGCTTCGCTATCGGCGAATCGCTGGGCGCGGCGGCGTTGCGCGTGGCGGGCGGCATCTTCACGAAGATTGCGGACATTGGCTCCGACCTGATGAAGATCGTATTCAAGATTAAAGAGGACGACGTGCGCAACCCCGGCGTAATCGCGGACTGCACAGGCGACAATGCGGGCGACTCGGTGGGACCATCAGCGGACGGTTTTGAAACCTACGGCGTCACGGGCGTCGCGCTGATCACGTTCATCCTGCTGGCTGTGCCGGACGACGTTGTGAAGGTGCAATTGCTGGTTTGGATTTTCGCCATGCGCGTCATGATGGTGATCTCGTCCGGCATCGGCTACTTCGTCAACGCCGCTATTGCGAAATCCCGCTATAGCAATCTTCCCAAGATGAACTTCGAAGCGCCGCTGACCACACTCGTGTGGCTGACTTCGATTCTTTCCATTATCCTGACTTACATCGTCAGCGCCAAAATGATTCCGGTGCTGGGCGGCGACGATACGCTGTGGTGGAAGCTTTCGACGATCATCAGTTGCGGCACGCTGGCGGGAGCGCTGATTCCCGAACTGGTCAAGGTTTTCACGTCCACGCATTCACGGCACGTGCGCGAGATCGTCACCAGCTCCCGCGAGGGCGGCGCATCTTTGAACATTCTCTCCGGTTTTGTAGCCGGCAACTTCAGCGCATTTTGGCTGGGCCTGACGATGATGGCGCTTATGGCCATAGGTTACGCGGTCAGCACCGCCGGTATGGGAGTGCTGATGGTGAAGCCCGAAGCGGCGGCGGTCTTCGCGTTTGGTCTGGTGGCATTCGGATTCCTCGGCATGGGACCTGTGACGATCGCTGTCGACAGCTACGGACCGGTTACCGACAACGCGCAGTCCGTCTATGAGCTCTCGATGATCGAGACGCTGCCGGGCATTGAACAGGACATCCAGAAAAACTTCGGCTTCAAGCCCCACTTCGAGCGCGCCAAAGAAAATCTGGAAGAGAACGATGGCGCCGGCAATACCTTCAAAGCGACATCGAAGCCGGTGCTGATCGGAACCGCCGTGGTGGGCGCCACTACGATGATTTTCTCTACGATCGTGGCCTTGACGAACGGTTTGACCACAAACATGGCGAATCTTTCGCTGATGCACGCTCCCTTCCTGCTGGGATTGATCACCGGCGGCGCAGTCATCTATTGGTTCACCGGCGCCAGCACGCAGGCCGTTACGACCGGCGCTTATCGCGCGGTGGAGTTCATCAAGGCCAACATCAAACTGGAAAGCGCGGAAAAGGCTTCGGTCGCGGATTCGAAGAAAGTGGTGGGAATCTGTACGCAATATGCGCAAAAGGGCATGTTGAACATCTTCATCACCGTCTTCTTCGCCACGCTCGCCTTTGCGTTCGTGGAGCCGTTCTTCTTCATTGGCTACCTGATCTCGATCGCGCTGTTCGGGCTATACCAGGCGCTCTTCATGGCCAACGCCGGCGGCGCGTGGGACAACGCCAAGAAGGTGGTCGAGACCGAGTTGCGCGCCAAGGGTACCGCACTGCACGATGCGACCGTTGTCGGCGACACAGTGGGCGATCCGTTCAAGGACACGAGCTCCGTAGCGCTCAACCCGATCATCAAATTCACTACGTTGTTCGGGCTGTTGGCGGTATCTCTGGCTGTGGATCTGACTCAAAAGCAGGGCAGCGGATTTACCAATACGCTGGCCGCTGTATTTCTGGCGATCGCGATCTACTTTGTGTATCGCAGTTTCTACGGAATGCGAATCGAGAGCGGCAACAAGTAAGTACTGCTTGGTGGGCGGCGCGCTGAGCTAGCCGCCCACCAAGACCGTAAACATTCCCAACACGATCGCGCCGCCATGCGCTGTCATATCGCCGATACGCGCCTGCGGCATGCTCATCGTCAGCACCGTAAACGAGCCGAGCACGATCACGTCCGGCGGGCCCACGCACACCGCCATATCGGAGATGCGCGCCGCTGGCAAACCGCCGATGAGCACGGTGGGCGCTCCCGGGCCAACTATTGGACCGCCGACATGCGGCACCAGCACGGTCACCATAGGGCAAACGTGCATATCAGTTAATCGGGCGGCGGGCATTCCCATACTAGTTCTGCTCCCACAGTTTGATCTTGACGGTTACTTCGAGACCTTGCGCCAGATAGCTATTGAACTTCTCCGGAGCCTTCTGCGGTTCGGTCGCGACGGCGGCGAAGATCACGGCGCCGGCCACTACTTTGGCGGTTAAATGTTCCCCCGGCGGAACCGCGGGCGCGTGCGGAGGCGCAAGGCTCCCGCCGCTGAAAAATGCCGCCAGCGCCGCGCAGCCGGCGGCGGTTCCCGTGCCGGCGGTCTTGGAGGCTTCCTGCGCCGCGCGGCGGTTTTCCTCCGTCGGCTGCGAAATCCAGAGCTCTGTCGCGTTGAGGGCGGCTTTGACTTCGGGTGTTGGCGATGAACCGGAGGCGCGGCGGGCGCATACCCAGCCCCACCAAACGGCTTCGCGTTTCGGCAAAGAGTGCGCCACGAAGCGGACGGCGTCGGGAAACAGCGCCTTCTCCGACAACAGACGCACAAATTCGCGCGGATGCAGATCGGGCTTCATCAGCTCCAGAGCCTTGTCGCTGAGCTCGGCCACTGCGCTGATCGATTGAGTTGCGGTGAGCGGTTGCGCGCCTTGGCTCATAATCAGTTGATCATCGTTATGCCGCCTTGAATTTGCATCATGGCGGACGCGCTGCTTTGAATCATAAGGGCCGATTCCGCTAACTGGATCTGCGCGTTCACTTTGATCATCATGCCCTCGATCGTGACGCCCATCTGGTCGATGGTGATCTTGCTAGCTCCCACAGTAAGCGTAATCTGCTGCATCGCTTCCATGCTGATCTGGCCCAGATCGCACTTGGTGGACTGGTTGCCCATATTCATTTCGGTGCTCTGGTTTCCCATCTTCAGCACGGTGCTCTGGTTCCCCATATCGATCGTGTTCGATTGGTTGCCCTGCTGAATCTCGAGCGTTTGGTTTCCCGTGATCGTAATGGTCTCTTTGCCTTTTACGGTCTTGGTTTCGTCCACGTCGATGGTGGTAGTGCGATTGTTCTTCACCTCGCGCGTTTCGTCGTGGTCGATGGTCGTCATGCGATCATGCCCGACGGTTTGCGTGTCGTCGTTCTCCACCTCGTGGAACTGATCTTTCTCCGCGTGGATGCGTAGTATTTCACTGCCCATCTTGTCTTCGAAGAAGATCTCGTTATAGTTCGCCGCGGCGCCGGCCTTAGAGCTTCGGCTCTTGATGCCGCTCTGCGTCTTATTATCCGGAAGCGTGTACGGCGGCATGTTGTTGGCGTTATACACGCTGCCAACCACGATTGGCTGATCCGGATCGCCTTCGAGGAACCCGACAATTACTTCCTGGCCGATGCGCGGAATGTGCACGGAGCCCCATTGCGTACCCGCCCAGTAGGTTGCAACGCGCAGCCAGCAGGAGCTGTTCGCATCCTTCGCGCCCTGGCGATCCCACGGGAACTGCACCTTGATACGGCCGTATTTATCCGTGAAGATCTCTTCGCCCGCGGTGCCGACGACGATGGCGGTCTGCGGTCCGCTCACGGTCGGTTCCGGCGTCACACGTTGCGGCCGGTAGGGGAGCGCCGCCGGAATTGCCTGGAAGGTATTCGTGTAGCGATAAGGCTGCGTATCGGAGCCGAGAGGTTGATGTGCGTCGTGGTTGATTTCGAGCAGCGTGAATTCACCGTTATCCGAATAATGGCTCTTCAGATTGAACTTATATCCAGGCGTGAAACCGGGATGCAAGCTTTCGCCGGAAATCGTCATCGCGCCGACGGTTTCCGCCTGCATCCGGATGTTCATGATGCGGTCATTGTTGGTAAAGATGGTATTGAGCGACGAGGCCTGCTCTCCGCCCGATTTATCGATTCCGTCGAAGGGCTTCACGTAGCCGCCGGGATAGTCGTACAGTTCCCACGAACTGTTGCCGCCCACCGAGAGCTTGTGCGAGACGGTCCCGGCCTGTACCGTATCTTGCACTTGCTGGGTGGTTTCGCAGTGCTTGTCGGGCATCTCGAAGGTGTAGTCCCACAGCGTACTTTTACCGGACCGAAGATCCTGCGCCTTTTCCCAGGCCATGATCCGATCTTCGTTGAGACCACCGCCGGCCCCGGTTTCGTAAGTAACATCCGGCTGGAACGGGATGTTGGTAAATGCCTGCGGGTTATCGCCCAACATTAGCGTATGCCCGCTGCTGGTGTGCTTGAAGAAGTAGAAAATGCCTTCCTCTTCCATCAAACGGCTGGCAAAGTTGAAATCGGTCTCACGGTACTGAACGCAGTATTCACGGGCGGGATAGGTTCCGGTGAGGCCGCTATAATCCACGTCCTGTCCGGTGAAAACTACTTTCAGGATGTCGGTAACGCTCTTCTGCTGGAAGATGCGGCTCTGCGAATTACGCGTCAGCTTCCACAGATTGGGCGCAACCTCGATGCGGTAGTAAGTGAACAACTCTTCCCGCGAGCCTTGCGTCAGGCCGATCACCAGGCCGTTGAGGTAACGCAATCCGCCCTGTTTGCCTTGCATGGCAATGGTTACTGTCGTGCCGAGCAGCGAGTCGAATTGAATCGGATTCGCTTGCTCGGTTGCGGCGTCGATCTGAAAGCGGAATAGCTCCGAAACAGCTTCCCGCCCACGTACGTTTTGGGCCAGCAGCACATATTGCCCCAGTGAGGTGGTCAATTGAATGGGCCGTTGGTCATCTTGATAAGGCATACATTCCTCCGATCGGCGCCGCGCCGGGTTACTTCCGGTTTAGTTGTAAAGAAACGAGCCGTCCTCGCCCACAGCGACATGAATGGACGCCATCTTCTGCCGCTCCGCCATCCGCGCCAGAATCTGCCGCGAAATCTCCGGCAGCATTGTATTGGTGAGGATGTTGTCCACGTTACGCGCTCCGCTCTCGACTTCCGTACAGCGGCGCGCTACTTCGTCTACCAGCGCATCGTCATAGCTCAACACAATCTTGTGCGTGTCCATCAAACGGCGCTGAATCTTCCCGACCTTCAGTTTCACGATGGTCTTCATAGCTTCGTCGCGAATCGGGAAATAGGGGATGATCACCAGGCGGCCCAGGAACGCGGGCTTGAAGATCTTGTCCAGTTCGGGCTTGAGCGCCTTCACCAGAGCCTGATCGCTCGGCATCGTTTCCGGATCGGCGGTCAGCTTCATCAGCGTGTCCGTTCCGGCGTTCGAGGTCAGAATGATGATCGTATTCTTGAAATCGATTTCGCGGCCTTCGCCGTCTTCCATCTGGCCCTTATCGAAAACCTGGAAGAACAGTTCCAGCACGTCGGGATGGGCCTTCTCGACCTCGTCGAGCAGCACCACCGAGTATGGCTTGCGGCGCACGGCTTCGGTGAGCACGCCGCCTTCTCCGTAGCCTACATATCCGGGAGGCGAACCCTTCAAAGTGGAGACCGTATGCGCTTCCTGGAACTCCGACATGTTGATGGTGATCATGTTGCGCTCGCCGCCGTAGAGCATGTCGGCCAGTGTCAGCGCGGTTTCGGTCTTACCGACGCCGCTCGGTCCGACCAGCATGAAGACGCCGATCGGCTTCGACGGGTCTTCCAAGCTCGCTTTCGACGTGCGGATGCGTTCGCTGATCATGTGCAGCGCATGGTCCTGGCCGATGACGCGCTTGTTAAGATGTGATTCGAGTTTAAGAACGGTTTCCACTTCGTCCTTCAGCATTTTGCCGATGGGGATGCCCGTCCACCCGGAAACCACGTCGCCCACGATGTGCGCATCGACGCACACGCGCATGAGCGGCGTTTCGCCCTGGTGCGAATCGAGCTCCGCATTCAGGCGGTCGAGCTCGGCGCGCAATTCCTCGGGGTTATCCGGCAGCGCCGGTTGCGCCGCGGCCGCCGGAGCGGGAGCAGTTCCCGCAGACGAAGCTTCGGCCGAAGGCGCGGCGGTTGCAGCCTGGGCCTGCGGGGGCGCAGACTGCGCCGCGGGCTGCTTTTCCCCTTCCAGCTTGGCGCGAACTTCACGGATGCGCGCCACCAGATCGCGCTCTTTTTCCCAGCGCTTCATCAGGTCCGCATGCTTCGCTTCCACGGCCGCCTTCTGCTTGGCTACCGCGGCGATGCGCTCGTTGTGATCGGAACCCAACTGCGACTCGCGCTCCAGCACGCGCAACTGCACCGTGCAATCGTCGATTTCGCGCTGCGCATCTTCGAGCGCCGGCGGCATAGTCGACTGGCTGAGCGACAGGCGCGCACATGCCGTATCGAGTACGCTGACGGCCTTATCGGGAAGCTGGCGGTCCGGCAAATAACGGTGCGAGAGCTTCACAGCGGCGTTTAAGCCTTCGTCAAGGATGCGCACGTTGTGATGCTTTTCGAGCATCGGCGTGACGCCGCGCATCATGATCTGGCACTTCTGTTCGCTGGGCTCTTCGACCTTGATCACCTGGAATCGGCGAGCCAGCGCCGGATCTTTTTCGAAGTACTTTTTATATTCGGACCACGTGGTGGCCGCGATGGTGCGCAGTTCGCCGCGGGCCAGCGCCGGCTTTAGCAGGTTGGCCGCATCTCCCTGACCCGCCTGTCCGCCGGCTCCGATCATGGTATGCGCTTCGTCAATAAACAGAATGATGGGCGTGGGCGAAGACTTCACCTCTTCGATCAGACCCTTGAGGCGATTTTCAAACTCACCCTTGATGCCCGCGCCGGCTTGCAGCAGCGCGAGATCGAGCGTGCGCAGCGTGACGTTGCGCAACGGCGGCGGCACCTCGCCGCTCACGATCCGCATCGCGAAACCTTCGACCACGGCCGTCTTACCGACGCCCGCTTCACCGGTCAGGATCGGGTTGTTCTGGCGGCGGCGCGTCAGGATGTCGACGATCTGGCGGATTTCGAAATCGCGTCCCAGAACGGCGTCGATCTTGCCCTTCTTCGCGTTCTCCGTCAGATTTACCGTGAACTGATCGAGATTCGGAGTCTTTCCGCCCATCCTCGGCGCGCCCGGCGTTCCGGGCGCGGCGCCCGCGCCCGATCCCGCTGCTCCGGCGGGAGCAGCCGCGTACTCGAGTGAATCCTCCATGATGGCCGGCAACTGTTTGCGCAGCGCATCGGGCTCAATCTTCTGCAGCTCCTTGCTGATGTCGCGCACGATGCGCGACAACTCTTCGTCGCTAACCAGCGCCAACAGCGCATGGCCGGTTCGGACCTGTCCTGTTCCGAACTCCAGCGACCCGACGGTCCAACCTTCCGTCAGCATCTTGTGCAGCGACGGGCTGAAGGACGGCGTGCGCGCGTTGCCGGTCTTCAGCTTATCCAGGCTGCGAGCCAGTTCGCCCGCCAACCGGGATTTATCCACGCCGAACTGCTTCAGGGCGCGCTGGAAATCGGAATCCGGCGCGTCCATCAGCTTCACCAGGAAATGTTCGATTTCGACGTCGTAGTGCGTTCGCGCCAGGCAAAGCCCCGCGGCGTCCTCGAGCGCCTTTCGAGTTGTATCGTTCAACTTCGAAACGATTGCTTTCAATGTTACCGGCATTAAAGGTCTCCAATTCTACCGCTGAGGCACGGGAGCGCTGAGAGTCACAACCCTTGAAACTCGGTCGTTTCTCTCAGGCCTCAAACGGTAATTACTTCGTATTCATAACTCCAAAATCGTGTCCTCCGGGTCGCGCCCGAGTTCTGCCGATTTTACCCAACTTGTCCAGCCGAGGCGATTTCGCTTGGTTGTCAATTCGCACCGCGGAACCTCGGTGCGTTTCAAAATTAACTGCAACTCCATATCGTACTCACCGCCGGCAAAAAAGCCGGCGATGGACTTGATGCGGCTGTACGCTTCTCCCTCGGGCAGAAAATCTTCATACTGCTCCAGGTTCATCGGACCCAGGCGGATGCGTATGCGCGACTGCTGATCCCAAACTTCATCGCCCACCACGGCGCCTTTCCCCAAACAGCCGGAGAAGGAATCATCCTCTCCCAGTTCGCACTGCGAATCGATCTCCACTGCCCGCCATACGCCCACGAACTGGTCGATTTCCACGGGCACGCGGAAAAAGTCCAGCAGCACTTGCCGCAGCGCCATCGCGGAGCGCGGGTGCAGCGCAAGCAGGCCGCTGTAGAAAAGGAGCGTATCGTCCGGGATGCCTTGAGGAAGCAAACGTCCCTGCAAGCCCGGAGTAGCAAGCCCAATCAGCGCCAGGAGGTTGCGCGAAAAGCGGTCTTTCTCGCCGCGTTCATACGCGATGGTGAAGCGATACTTCTCAAACGCCTGATAGAACAGCGAAATCGCGCGGTGATTGAAGATGTCGAAGAAATCGCGCATCGATCCGTCGCGCTCGCGGATCCGATCGTTCACCAGCGTGCTGTAGGGCAGCGGGAGCTGACCCGTCGGGCCGGTCAGGCCCATGAAATTTACCCGCATGCGCGCGGGCGTGTGTTCGCGGTCGAGCCCCTCGACTTCGCTCGCCGGGAAGGCAACCTTCTGCGTCGCGCCGAAACGTACGACCTCATCGCGCGGGTTGTTAAAGCGCCCGGCGATTCCCAATGAAGGGTACATGCGCTGGAGCAGCCGTACGGCCTGGAAGAACTCGAAGCGGTAAGGTTCGCGATCGAGCATCTCCGCGATGGGCCAGCGCTCTACATCAAAATTTTCCTGCCCGCTCGCGGCTGCCATTGCCGGACGACCTCCTTTCGCTGGTTAGTCCGCACGATCAACTGGCTGAAACTGTTCATCGATACGTACATGCCCAGAAATTGTTCGATGACCGCGGCGAACAGGTACACGCCTGCGCCGGTAAACTGCTCTTCATCGAACTCCATGCGTACCTGCGTACCGCGGCAGAACGTCACTCCGTCCTTCGACTCCACGCGCGCAAAATGCCGGCTGCTGTCGAGGCCAACGATGCCGTCGATGTGTTTTTCCGAATAAGTCGACCCGCTGAAGTTATACAACCGCAGCAGCTCCTGAAACGCGTCGCGGCCCTCTGAAACCAGCGACAAATAATTCAGCGAAAGCTGTGAAACCAGACGCCACAGCGAATCCTGGCCCACCGGAGGACGCAGCGTATCCGTCGGCTTGAGCAGCGCCACGGCCCGCTTGATCGGGATTGCGCTTTCGAGCTCGAAGTCGCCGGCCTCGTTGCCAAATGGCAGACGCGACGGCAAGTCGCGATTGGTGCAAATGCAGCGCACGGTCAGCGCATCGACGTCGGCCTCTACCGGATGACCGCTCAGATCGACCAGCGAGAGAAACATTTCCGTGCCATCGTCGTCGCGCTGCGTGGATTGGCGCCGCGTGGCGTGCCAGAACGAGCGAATTTTGGCCCGATTCTGGCCGTGCCGGAACGAATAAAAGGGCTCGTACTTTATTACTTCGCTGGCCTGCGTATTGGTGCTGACCACTTCGCTGATTTCGAACACTTCCATCGCCGTGCGGCGGCTGATGTCCGGAACCACCGGATATTCGTACTTGCGGTGGCTCACGAGAATCGGCTCCGCCGTCTGCGGGAACAGGTTCACAACCGGCGAGCATCCCAACCGGAATGTCTTGGCATTGACGCCCAGTTCGAGCGTCTGGCGCCGGTCGTTGCGCTCGAACGGCGCGATCATAAAGATGACTTCTGCCGAATCCCCGAATCCAGCAGCGATGACGCGATCGAGGTTGTTCAGGTCAAAGAAGAAGAACTTCTCCGGGAAGCAAAAATACTCCTGCACCAGTCCGTAGCCGACGAAAGAGCGGCGCGGGAAAGGCAGGATGCCCTCGTCATCCTCAAACCCCACCGCGCGCAGGGAGTCGGGCGGCAAGACAACCGGCGGGACCTTTGATTTCGGCGCACCATCGCGCACGATGATCTGAATGCAGTTGTTCGAAAGCAGTTCGTAGAGCGAATGCACCAGCGCGCTTTCGCCGCTCAGATAGAAACGCAGCGAGCTCACCGAGAGCTTGGGAAACGTAATGTCTTCCGCGCAGCGCAATTGCAGACGCACGGCTGCGACTGCTTCCGGATAACGCATCGGAGGCTTCAACCGGTCGGGCGTGGTCCACTCCGCCTCCGCCACTGTCAGCGGCCAGAACGTCACGTCATAACAGGTACGGAATTTGCACGGGACGCCGTTGAGCGGCCGCGAGCGCAAAATTGCGCCGCGCTCTAATTTCAGGCCGCTTTCGGGCTTCACATGCGCCGGATCGACGTAAAACTCCACCACCGACATCGACGGAATCGGGCGCATGTAGTGCGGATACAATATGCTCAACATGGCCCCGGTGATTTCCGGGAATTCGTCGTCGATCTTCAGGTGGACGCGCGCGGCGAGGAATGCAAACGCCTCCAGCATGCGCTCTACATGCGGATCCTCGCATTTATCGGGTTCAATCAGCAGGCGCGACGCGATTTTCGGGTACTTGCCGGCGAATTCCACGCCCATTTGGCGTAGAAACGTCAGCTCGCGTTCGTAGTAAAGCAGCAGTTCGTCACGCACTGGGCTCTCCACCCACCTGATATTCGCCGCTCGAAAGCTGAAGCACGGTGTCGAACGTGATCAACTCGGGCGCAGGATCCATATCGAGCAAACCCTCGATCTGGAAGCGGAGAATGTGCTTGGCGCCCTCGGTAGCCTCGAGCGAGACCACTTTGATACGGCTGATGCGCGGCTCGAAAATCGCGACGCACTGCTCAATCATCTTGGTCAACGACATGCGGTCTTTGTGCACCGCCCACGACATCGAAGTCACATCTTCCAGCCCGAAGTTGAAAAGCGATTTTTCAAGCTCCTTGAACTCGGGACCAGCCGGATCGGGACGGCGGCGCGTATTCAACAGCCACTCCAGGTCGCGGCGCAGAGAAGCCTTCAACTGGCGTATGGAACGAGCGCGCGAAGGAGGCGGGTCCGACGCTTGCTTCGGTTCGTTGTCGATCAGGCGGTCGAGAAACGACAACGTGACGGTCTGTTCCGGCTCCCAGCGAGGCATAGGCTATTTCGAAACGTTCATCGCCTGCAATGGATCCAGGCGGCAAATCCAGGAGTAGAGTTTTTGCTTCTCTTCGGGGGATGCATCCTGCGCCAGGCATTTGTAGAGCAGCGCCAGCGGGTGCGCAAGCACCCCCGCCTCTTCCCAATCTTCCAGTTTCCGGCGCTCGATTTCGCCCGCCAGATCCTGCAGGATGGGAAACGCGATGGCCTGGTGCCCTGTGGTCACGCAGATCTGCGCCAACTGCGACTTGCGATGGAAGCGGCCGCGGCCCGAGCGCTCCTGCATCATTTCCTTCATGAGCAGCTCGATGCCTTCCTGCGGCTTGCCCTTCTTTACGGCCTGCTGCGCCAGTTCGAATACATCCGGCGCTCCATTAGCGGACGCTGCGACCAGTGGCGCCTTGATTGCTGGCTCTGGGGGCGGAGGCGGCGCCGGCGGCGGAGGTGGCGGTGGAATTACCTGCTCCCTCAGCCACTCCATTGTCTCCGCATTGGCGGTGGGCGTGTCGTCCATCAGAGTCATCTCGGGCAGCTTCGGGTAATCGTTCAACAGCGCCCGAACCCCTGAAACTACCGCCATCTTCATGCCTTGGTGCGAACCGCCGATCTTCTCGCAAGCGCGTGCGATGTAGCGATGCACGTCGAGCCAACCGCGTCCGCATTCCATCGCAGCGGCGGCTTGAGCGGCCGCCACCACGTCCGGCCACTTATTTTCCATCGCCAGCTTTTTCAAGTTCTGGCGCACTTCGCCGGACGGCGCAAATAACAACGCAGCATCGATGTTGGCCCCGTTGGCTCGCAGTTCGCCAAAGCGGAAACCCGACGTCATCATGTACGCTGCAGGGCTCGCGTTGTTGGCTTGACGCAGATAGTTCGCGACCGCCATCATGCGCTCGACAGCGTCCTGCACATTCGCAGGTTCGGCTGCAATGCCTCCGGCAATAGCGGGAGCGGCGGCAGCAACCGGAGCCAGAGCAGGCGCTGCGGCAGCAGCCGCACCAGAGGGAGCGGCGGCGGGAGGCGGCGGTGGCGGAGGCGCAGCAGCCTTCGCGGCGGCCTCAGCTTTCGCGGCAGCCTCAGCCGCGGCGGCTGCTTCGGCTGCTGCCGCGGCCTCGGCGGCCTGTTGCGCGGCAATCTCTTCGGGGCTGGGCGGAGGCGGAGCGTCCGGTTCCTTTTCGCGCTTCTTCTGCAGCAGAATGTAAACCGTCTGCCGCACCTCTTCGAGCGCCTGGCGCAGAGCCCCATACGTGGGACTGTTGCCACCGAACTTCTGGTCGCCCAGTTCGCTCAGCTCGGTTAAGGTATCGAGCGTGGCGTCGTACGCCGCCAGCAGATCGACGTAAAACTTTTTCGGCGTCTCGTCAAAATCTTTATCGAAGACTTCGCCGACGGTCTTGCCCGCCTTGACGGCCGCCTCGCGTTCCTTCTTCTTTTCCGGAGTATTGGCCGACTTTTCGTCGCCGAGCGCGCGCGATTCCTTATATTGATACCAGTTGAGTCCCTTTTTGCTGAGTCCCTGCTGCTTGAGCGGAATCTCCAAGCGGTCGCCGATCCACTGCAGCGGCATGGCGCGCAGTTCGGCGTCGCCATCTTCCAGTTCCGGGTACAAATCTTCCCAGAACTTCTCGAGCATCGCTTTGATCAGCTCCAGCGCCTCGCGGAAGCCGGGCACGCCCTCTTTGCGCAGCATGGCTTCGGTAAGCCACGCCAGAAGCTGCAGATCTTTGGATTTGGTAGCGGTGGTTTCCTGGATCAGCTTGATGACTGTCGGCCAATCCGCAACCTTGCGCTCCCGCACCCATTCGCCTTGCGCCAGATCGTCATCCTGGCGCCGGGCTTCTTTGATTTTGTCGTAGACGGGAGCGTAGCGAAGGTTTTCGCCGCCTGGCTTCGCGCCGGAAATCGGGTTCAGGAGATCATTGCGCAGAGGCATGGCGTTCGGTGGCAGGTTCGGAGGCGGTGATCTCCAGGCTGCGCACCTCGAGAAGCGGGAAATCTTCGCCGTCCACCAACAATGTCTTTTGTCCAAACGGGACGGGTTCGCCGTTCTCTTCCGTCCAAACGGTCGCGCGGCCTAAACGCACCGCGTCATCCGCATTGCGGAAGCTGAAAGGAGAAATCGCGGGCAATATAACTTCGCCCAAGTCCTGTCCCTTGAAAGCCGGCCCGGTTTTCACCAGGGCTGGAATCCACAACAAGTCTCTCAACCGTGAAGGAGGCCTTATTTCGACCGAAGCGATGTGCTCGAGCGGCAGCCACATATATTGACCCCCGGCATACATTTCGAGGCGGGGACCAATGCGAGGATCGGAGTCCTCGATCTCTTCAAACGGTTTTCCATTAAGAGACCCGCGGATTGGAGGAAAATCCGCGGGCGTCCCAGGGTAATCACCCTTTTCAAAAAGGCTATTTCGGGTCCTGTCGCCGTGAAGCGCAGCCTTATATAAGAGAGAACCGGTGGCCGAATCGGCGTTCTTATCCGCCAGAATGTCTAGTTGCTTCTCGGCGCGATCGTACTCGCCGGCGAAACACAAGAGCTCGAACAAAAAGGTCCGGCGCGCCAAATCCGTTGGGTTATCGCGCAACTCCGCCTGTAAAGACTGAATCGCTTCGTTGAGCTTGCCCGCCTGGTAAAGTTCTCTCGCCTTCATAAAAGGTTCCTATCGTCCAAGGATGGCCGGCTCCAGCTTCCATTCGGTCACTTGGAAGCCGGCCCTCCAGGGAAATTACATGGCAGCGTTAGTCGTCTGGTTCCAACCCTTAACAATCTTGGAGCCCAGCGTACCGTCGGAGTTCTGCGGGGTGTAGGTCACCTGCAAGCTCTTCGCGCTGAGGGACAGCGACTCAGAAGGCTTGCCGCCACCGGCAGCGCCGCCCCAGCTGATGCTGTCGACGAACACTTCGGTGAAGTCATATTGGAAATAGACCTGGGTGGTCGTAGCGCCAGTTGCCTCACGAACGATCATCTGGCCTTTAGCGGCGTGCGTACCGGAGCAGCAGTTAGCAAAAAGAAAGGGAGAAGCAATATCAAGCTGCTTCTGAAGGCTGACGCTTGACAGGTCGACCTTTCCAGCGCCCGAACCGGTGCCGAACGCAACCGACGAGGGGTTGCTCGCGCCGTTGCTGAAGCTGAAAATCTCAATCCAGCCTTCGGCGCCGGACTTCTGCGATTCTCCAGTGATTCCATCGATCGATAAAAAGATTTCAACAGCCATTCTAATTTCCTCCAGTTATAGTTACTCGGTTTTTAGTTAGCCCGCGCGGTCCCTGCAACGGGAGCGCGCGGACGCTTCAATCGGAACTTATTTGCTCTCGGGCAGATCGGCTACCAGACGCAGGGAGACCGAAAGCTCATCGAGCTGGAAGTGAGGACGCATGAAGCACACGGCGCGGTAGGCGCCGGGCTTGCCGGGAACATCGACCACTTCCACTTTGGCTTCGCGCAACGGATACTTGGCTTTCATCGCCTGAGTAGCCGTGTCGTCGCCGATCACATACTGCATGATCCACTTGTGCAGGAACTTCTGGCAGTCATCGCGCGACATGAAGCTGCCAATCTTATCGCGCATGATCGCTTTGAGGTAATGCGCAAAGCGTGACATTGCCAGAATGTACGGCAATTGGGTGGACAGCCGCGCGTTGGCATTGGCGGCTTCCTTGTCATACATCTTCGCCTTCTGCGCCGACTGCACGCTGAAGAACGCCGCATAGTCGGTGTCCTTGCAGTGAACCAGCGGCACGAAGCCCAAATCGGCCAGCTCTTTTTCGCGCCGGTCGGTGATGGGGGATTCAGTCGGGCACTTGAGCGCCACGTCGCCCGAATCGGTGGTGAAGTTGTGCGTCGGCAGTCCTTCAACCAAGCCGCCGCCTTCTACGCCGCGGATGGCAGCGCACCAGCCGTATTCGGCATGGGCAGCCGTGAGGCGCGTCGCAAGCGCATAAGCCGCGTTGCCCCACAGATACTTCGAGTGATCGGTGCCGTCGACGCCCTCTTCGTAGTTGAAGCCGTCCGCCGTGACGCCGCCTTTTCCAAAAGGAAGGCGCATCAGGATATGCGGCAGGGTCAAACCCACGTAGCGGGAATCTTCGCTTTGACGGAAGCTCTTCCACTTCGCGTATTCGCTCGAGTCGAACACCTTCGACATATCGCGCGGACCGTCGATATTGGTGAAGCTGTCCATGTTCATCATCTCGGGCGCGGCAGCCGTCAGGAACGGAGCGTGCGCGGCCGAGGCCACCTGGGCTACCTTCTCCAGGAGTTCGATGTCTTCCGGACCGCGACCGAATTCGTAGTCGCCAACCAACGCCGCGAAGGGCGCGCCGCCGAATACGCCGAACTCTTCTTCGTACACCTTCTTAAAGAGCGCGCTCTGATCGAACTCGGGCGCACGTTGTAAATCGCGCAGCAATTCCTTCTTGCTGACGTTCATTACTTTAATCTTCAGCTTGTCGTTGGTTTCAGAATGATCGAGCAGGAACTTCAGGCCGCGCCAGCTGCCTTCCAACTTCTGGAAGAGAGGAGCGTGCATGACCTCGTTTAACTGCAGCGACACCAAGTGATCGATCTGCGCAATGCGCGCGTTGATCATGGCCTCGGCGTCTTTCGACACCGTCATGGCGCCTTCGAGAACCTGACTGACGAATTCCTTTACCAGATTCTTACCGCGTTCACGCGCGGCGGGATCGCGGCCGAGCCGGCCTTGTTCCACGATCTGATCGAGCAGACCGCCTTCTACTACCTGTTCTTCTGCCTGTGCCGATTGAGCAGATTTTTGCGCCTCACTCATTAGAAGCCCCCTTACCAAGCTCGCCGCGCAGCTTTTCCAACTTATCCTTATCGCTTACCGACTCGCGCAGCAACTCTTCCAGTTTGTCGTTGCCCTGCATCGATCCGCGCAGATCCGACAACCGGTCGCGCAGTTCCAGGAGCTGACGGAGCGGACCAACCTGGCGGGCTACCGCTTCCGGTGCGAAGTCATCCATGCTCTTGAAGTTGAGATCCACCTTCAACTTCGGCGCATCCGGATCTTCGCTGAGTTTATTCTCGACAGCGAAGGCGAGGTGCGGCTTCATGTTTTCGAGCACCTGATCGAAGTTATCGGGGTTCACCTCGACGAACTTACGATCCTTCAGCTTGGCCAGCGGCTCGGTGGGCATACCGGTAAAGTCGCCCATCACGCCCATCACGAAGGGCAATTCCTTTACTTCAATCGCGCCGCCTGTCTCCACATCGTACGTGATTTGTACGCGGGGAGGCCGTACGCGATCCAATTTATGTTGTGTACTTTGTCTCGCCATAAATCCTCTCTGATACTCCGGACTTTACGCATTCACCTTCCGCTCGGAAGTGAAGCTGCATTACTCGATGGATTATACGCCCGCAGGCGATAAATATCGGATCGCAACCTAAGATACGTTACCACCAGCTTGTGTCAAATCCAAAAATTTCTTCCGGAATTTCGAAAACCCCAGTCGAAACCAAAACTGCTAATATATGGGCGAAATCTTCCAATCTTACATCAGTCGAAGTGGGATTATTTGTACAAAATCTATCAAATTCTTCGGACCATGTGCGAGAACCATCACATTCAGCAATAATCTGCGCGATCCACGCCGGCATCTTTCCCTTTGAAAGGAAAGCCCCTCCGCCGGTTAATTCAAACTCCGCCGGAAGGAGCCGTCCTGCCTGGACCCGATGCTTTACTATCAGCTCCGCGTGCGCTTCCAGGCGTGGCCGTACGCCCATCAGAAACTCGCTCGCATTCGGCCGAGCGGTCAGCGCGTTCCACGTGAGCTGGAAATCCAAATCCCGTCCGGTAACTCCCCAGCCGAGAAACATCCTCTTAGTCAGGGGCGGGGACGCCTGCCGTTTCCTGCGAATGACTACCGAGCAGTAGAGGACGGCCCGGGTTTTGGTCTCCTGGTAAAGAGAGCGCCAATACTCCCGTTCCGTATCTGAAATCTTTCGGGCATTTTGCAAATACTCCGCCGCATCCTGCGCCACATCGCAGCCCACAAAAATGTCGAACTGCTCTTCGGCCGCGCCCAGCCATTTACGCATGCGCTGTTCGAAGGTTTCGTTCTCGCGATCCGTCGCCATCAGCAGCGCATATAACGATCCGCCGCGCCGCAGAACCTCCGGCAGCTTTTCCACGATGCGGCGAAAAATCTGTTCGCCGTCTTTGCCGCCGTCGCGATAGCCGATCTTGGACGATTCCGCCGCCATGTACGGCGGCTGCGTCACAATACGATCAAAAGTCAATCCGCGCACCGCGTCAAACAGGTCGCCCTGCGCGGTCTCTACGTTGCTACATCCGTTCAGCAGCGCGTTGAAGTGCGCAAAGTAAGACGAGCGCCCAGCGATGTCGGTGGCCCACACGCGGCGCGCAAGACGAGATTGGTGCAGTGCCGCCACGCCACTGCCGGTTCCCAGATCGAGCGCCGCCTCGCAAGTAGTCTCTGGCAGGCGCGTAACAAAGTTATAAGTGCTATCGAACAGCGGCGGAAAAACCGCATCGCTCTCTACTTCCACTGGCCCGCCGTCCGGCGCACACAGCCGATCGCTCGCCGTCAGCCATTCCAGAAAGGGCAGCACCAGCACCGGAGCGAAATCCATCGCCGGCGCATCCGGTTTGCCCGCGATCAAATCCAGTGCGGCCAGCGCTTGCCGGGACTCGAGCGAAAGCAACCGCTCCACGGTTTCCCGGCTGACCTGCAACCCCTGACAGAACAGCCGCACAAGGACACCCAACTCATCTACCAGGGGCTCGGCAAAAATCTCAGCGGCGGATGCGGGCTTATATTCAGACAACCGCTTCACGCCCAAACGCGCGCAAACTGCAGCGTAATTGTAACCGGCGTTCTCAAAAACCTGGCGCGC
>DATAUH010000174.1:0-3611 GCA_036268375.1 Bryobacteraceae bacterium
GGGCTCAGAACGTGTCGAAGAGGAGTTGCATCGCGAATTCCCGACCGCGCGGGTTGCGCGCCTCGACCGCGACACCGTCACAGGCAAACGCCAATATGAAACCATCCTCGACGGATTTCGCGAGCGCAATTTCGATATCCTTGCCGGCACGCAAATGATCGCCAAAGGCCACGACATTCCCAACGTCACCCTCGTCGGTGTGGTTTCCGCCGATGTCGGCCTCGGCATGCCCGATTTTCGCGCTGGGGAGCGCACGTTCCAGCTGCTGACGCAGGTCGCCGGACGCGCCGGACGCGGAACCATTCCGGGCATCGTGCTGGTACAGACCATCAATCCCGACCACTACGCGATCCAGTTCGCCGCCGCGCAGGATTATCAGGGCTTCTACGAGAAAGAGATACACTTCCGGCGCATGATGCGCTATCCGCCATTCAGCGCCATGGCCAACGTTCTCGTGCGCGATGCCAAGCAGGAAGTCGCTCTGCGCATGAGCTCCGATTTGAGCCTGCTGATGACGCCGCCGCCCGAAAATCTCAAAGTCCTGGGACCGGCCGAAGCGCCCGTACCGCGCCTGAAGGCCGAATACCGCTACCAGTTTCTGATGAAAGCCGCCAGCCGCAAGACGCTCAACGATCTACTGCAACGGGTCCGCGCCTTTGCCTTGGAGCGTAAGTGGGGAGCCACCGCCCTGGTGATCGATGTCGATCCGCTTTCGCTGATGTAGCGGTTATTCGCTGAAGAATCGCTCGACGATATCCAATGCATCATCGGAGTCCGCCGTGTCCAACAACTTCACGCGGGGCGCGACCGTTAGATGCACTGCTTTTCCGTCCTTCAAACATGCGTATGGACCACCGAGGCTGGCTGCAATGCGCACCGACAATGTCTCCGCCTCTGTCCCGTCCACGTCGACAATGGCTACGAAGTCTTCGCCGTTCCATCGCGCCACCGCCGTCGACGTTGGCAGCACGTTTCGCAAGCGCCGTATCACCGCACCAGTGAGCTCTTCGCTCACCGGGCGCCCAAATTGCGTAGCCGAAAGCAAAATTCCCTCTGCGCGCATCAGCAGCAGGCGCTTCGCTTTTCCATCGCGGATTTGCCCTTCCATCTCCTGCCGCGGGAAGAGATGCGTCAACATATCTACTGCCGCCGCGCTCTCCAGCGTGTCGATGCGCTTGTGCAGCATACGTATTTCCATCAGGAACTGCGAAATCGAAAGCTGGTGTTGTTTGCGCACCGCCTGCACGCAATCTTCAATTGTATGAGCCGCGCTGGAGACCGTCTGGCGAATGCTATCGCAGTCTTCGCCCGGCGCCTCCCGCAGCAGCCGCAAGGTATCGCGCAGTTGATCCGCCTGATCCCCATCGCTCGCGTTCAAAGTTTCCAGAATCTCTGCCAGCGCCATCGCCGCGGAGTTTACGTCTTCGCGCAGTGTCCTCAGGTAGTGCGAAACCTTGTCGCGATAATCCCGCAACAGGCCACGCAAGGTCGCGCGGCTCTCGTTCAGGTCTTCACCCTCTCCAACTCGGATCGCCAGGTCGCCCAGATACTTGCGATGCAGTTGGGTAGTCCCCGGTTCGAGTTCGGGAGCATAGTGTCCTACGGCCTCAATCGCGAATCGGAACGCATCGAGGGCCGGATTTTCGAAGCCTTCACGAGTTCGTTTTTCCGGCCAAGTCTGTTTTTTCGGCAAAGTATCAGCGGCGTCGCGTGTCATCAAAGTCTCACCTTTTCCGTATCGGCTGATCTTTTGGCCCGCTTTAGTCATACTGGACCTTGAATTTTCACCTTTTATTCGCCTACAATGCTGACAAAGGGAGAATTATGGCGCTCACCAAGCGGCAGAAGGAGTTCATGGACTTCTTTTCTAACTTCGTGGAAGAAAACGGCTATTGCCCCAGCTACGAGGAAATCGCACGCGGCCTGGAGCTCAGCTCGCTCGCAACTGTCCATAAACATGTTTGCGCGTTGGAGGCGAAAAACTACCTCCGTCGCGGGTTTAATCAAAGCCGGTCCCTGGAGCTTGCGCCGCGATACGTGCAGGAGAATCGCAGGGGCCGCTCGCACCCGCTCGAAATTCCGCTTTTGGGCCGCATCGCGGCCGGCGCGCCGGTAGAAGCGGTGGAGCAGCGCGATGTTTTGAACTTTGCCGATTTCGCGGGCAGCGGCAACACATTCGCGCTGGAGGTTCGCGGCAATTCCATGATCGAAGATCACATCTGCGACGGCGACCTCATCCTGCTGGAACGAGTGGCCCAGGCGCACGATGGTGAAATTGTCGTGGCGCTAGTCGCCGGCAGCGACGCTACTCTCAAACGCATTTATCGCGAACCGGGCGATATGATTCGCCTGCAACCAGCCAACGCGGCGATGCGGCCCATTGTCGTTTCTGCGCGAGATGTTCAGATTCAGGGACGTCTATTGGCGGTATTGCGCAAATACAAATAAGTCAGACGGGCTCGGCGCAGTTTCACCGGAAGCGGTACACGGCGAAGATTCTGCGCCCGAATCCATCCGGCACGGTGGCGACAAGTTGCGGCGTACGTCCGTATTTCGCAGCGGCGTCTACGAAGCCCTGCCACGAATTCGCGATCTGTTCGGCTTCCTTTGTGTGAGCCACAAACAGATTCTGTGGATCGCTGAGCGCCCACTGCACGGCAGCAGGATCACCGGTGATTCCGGTAGCATCTCGCACCTTCGGCTGGTTGCGATTGAGGACGATCAAGGTATCGAGTTCACCCCAGTCGCTGCAGAACACCGTCGGGGCGCCAGATTGTTTCAGCCACGCCGCCAACGGAAGCACCGCGGTACTCCATGCCGGCGAACCCCCATTCCGCACCATGCGGGTGTAGTATTCATTCGTCACCAACAGGCAACTAATTCCGAGCAGCGCCACTACCCCTGCGACAGCCGGAATACCGAACCGGCCCATCCGTGTCGCGAGCGCTCCGAACGAAACCGCTACCACCGCGATAGGCCACGGCCACAAGAGAATCGTATGATGGACGGTCGCGCCGGTATGGGCGTTCAGCGCCATCTGCAGCCACGCCACCGCCATCAAGATCAGGAAAAAACTGACCGCGCGTACGCACGCCCAGCCTCCAAAAGGTGCGAGAAGGATAGCCGCGGCCACCGCTATGACCAGACCATCTGACGAAGGCCTACCCGCCAGCGACGAAATACCGGCAGATGCCGCTTCTAAGACTCCGGCAGCCGCATGCGGCGCTGGCGTGAGTTCGTCAGGCTCGTTCCAAAAACCGAGCAGCACACCGCCATTCGCCGCCCGAGTCAGGTACCGGAACTTCGTACCAAGTTGACTGGTGTCGATTACCGTATTTTCCCGGATAGTCGCGAGCCGGACGTGCACGTTATAAAAGATGAGCGGCAAAGCGCCTATAGTCAGGGCCGCCGCCGAGAGGAGAGTACGCCGCCAGGTCACTACGCGCCATATTTGCCTGGGTAAGAGCGCTAAACAGGCTACCCCGAGGCCGCTTAAGACCCACAAGGCCAAGGCTTTATCCCAAAGCGCCAAACCCCAAAGGAACCACCCGGCGGCAAGAGAGATTTCAGATTGCGTCTGGTAGAACCGTACCAGCGCCAGGGCGCCCCCG
>DATAUH010000175.1:0-24825 GCA_036268375.1 Bryobacteraceae bacterium
CGGGAGATAACTAGGGCAATTGTGAGAAAAATCTCAATCTCAACCTACTACTTTGACGATGGGCGCCGATCTAGAGGCTATGACTCCCGATGCGCGCCGTCATGCGCGTGGCATGGCGGCTCTGCTGCACCCTGCCGCCGAGCGTTTAGATCGCCGTTTCAAGCGAATTCTGCGCGAACGCAGCTATAACGACGACATCGTCCGCGCCATTTGCGCCATCACCCCAGGCGCTGCCGCCCAGTGCAAGACTTTCGCTGTTTTTCTCGAATCCGTCGGCTATCACGGGCGCCGTTTGGCCAAGTTAAACATCGCTCCAGACGAAGTGCTGCAGGCCTTGAAGGACTTCGGCGCGCTCATGGACACCGTACTCGCCGGCCGCTTTCAACCCGTTCGTGAACAGATCGATCTTGCCATTCGCCTTGCGCTTAACGAGGCCTACTATCAGGTCCGCGAGGCCGAAACTCAGGCCCTCTTCGGCATCTACCGCGCCGAAACCGACGCAGAGGATTTCGACAGCCTTCTACGCCGCCTGGTCGGCGTCCTCACCACCGCCCTCCGCGCCCGCTCCGGTCGCCTGATAGAGCTCGAACAGCCCCTTAGCCGTGAACTTTCTGAACCCCGCTACATTCTCCGCGGTTCTACCCATGAATCTCTGATCGCGGACGCCAAAATGCGCGGACGCCACGCGTCCTACTGGTCTTACCCTCTTGCCGAGCGCCTGGTCGCGCAGTTCGGCTTCGCCACGCCCTATCCCTGGCTGCCGCGCGAGCTCGTACTGCTCGAAGCCGCCGCCGAGCGCTGCCGCGCCGCCATCGAACGTCGCCGTTTGGAAGCCGCAGCTCTGCGCCTGGCCGCCGAAAAACACCGTGCCGAGGAGGAAGAGCGCCGCCGCATCGGTCGCGAGCTTCACGACGAAGCCGGCCAGTCCCTCGTCTTCCTTCGCCTGCAGTTGGAGTTGATCGAACGCGACGCGCCCCCTGCCGTGCGCCATCGTATCACCGCCTCGCGCGAAGTCGTCGAGTCGGCCATCGTAGAAATTCGCCGTATTCTTTCCGCGCTTGGACCCCAGGTAGTCGAGCGGCTCGGCCTTATCGCCGCTCTACGCCAACTCGGCGCCCGCTTCGCCAAAATGCACTCCGCGGAGATCCAGATGCGCATTCCGCAGAGTATCCCTGCCCACGACCCCGCTGTCGCCGAGGCTATTTACCGCGCCGCGCAGGAATCTCTACTGAATATCGCTAAACATTCCAGCGCAAAACGGGTAAAGGTTTCCCTTAGAACTGCCGATTCCATGATTAAGCTGAGCGTTTCCGATGACGGGTTCGGCTTCAGTGAAAACGCGGCCTTGAAGCCGCAGTCTTTTGGTTTAACCGGGATGCGTGAGCGGGCGGCTCTTCTCGGCGGGAAGTTCGAAACGGTAAGCGCGCCCGGCAAAGGAGTAACGGTAAAACTCGAGGTCCCGCTCGCAGCCACGCCTATTAATTGAAATGTCTACTATTCGCGTATTACTGATTGACGACCACACGCTCTTTCGCCAGGGTATTCGCACCTTGATAGCGGCGGAGCCCGATTTCGAAGTCGTCGGCGAAGCCGCCAACGCCGCCGCCGCTGTAACGGCCGTCGATACTCTTCGGCCCGATGTCGTGCTGATGGATATCGGCATGCCCGGTATGAGCAGCTTTGAAGCCACACGCCAGATCCGCAAGGAACATCCCGAAGTTCGCGTGCTCTTCCTCTCCATGTACGATGACGAGGATTACCTCGCCGAGTGCGTCGAAATCGGCGCCAATGGCTACGTTCTGAAAGACAGCCCCGCGGAGCAGTTAATCACGGCTATCCGTGAGATCTATCGCGGCGGAAGCTACTTGAGCCCGCGCCTGCTGACCAAGCTCGTCGATGGATTCCGCAGCGGCCACGGCTCTCCCCTGCAACCGCGCTTCGGCACGCTCACCAAGCGCGAACGCGAAATTCTCAAGTTGCTGGCCGAAGGCAAATCCGTAAAGGAAATCGCCACCGATTTCGATCTCAGCGTAAAGACTGTCGAAGCGCACAAGTTCAACCTCATGCGCAAGCTCGACATTCACAACAAGGCGCAGCTCGTTCAGTACGCCATCCAGAAAAAGATCATCCGTCTCCCCGAACCTGTCTTCTAATACGTCAGACTTCGGGCTATAGCCGGCGGCTACCTTCATACTTCTTTTAATCGCCGCCGGCTCTTTTTCCAAGCTGCCTCACACCTTCGCCGCGAATCGCGCGAAGACGGTGGATATGAGGAGCGCCAGACCGCCACAACTCCGACAAGTAACCTACAGAACGATCATCAGAAGCCGAGGCCGGCGCGAATGTCCTGCAGCGTGACGACAAGCGTCATGGATTCGCCGGGAACCACCGAAAAACCGAGGGCGATATAGAACTTACGTGCGTCATCGGAAATCGCATGTACGACAATGCCGCGAATGCCGATCGCTTGCGCCGCGTGGGATACGCGCATGGCGGCGTCGCGGAATAGCGACCGTCCTACTCCTTTACCTTGCCAAGTCTTGTCGATCGCCAGACGGCCGAGCAGTACGGCGGGAATGGGATCGGGCATGTTTCGACGGAAACGGCCGGGCGCCGAGGCATTGACGACGCAAGATGACGAGAGCGAATAGTACCCTACAACTCGGCTACCCTCGCAGGTCACAAATACTCGGCTGGCCCCTCCTGCCTGATTGGCGCGAGCGCGCTTTTTCAGCCATTCATCCAACGAAGTTTCCCCGCAGTTAAACTCGTCAAGTTCGTGATGGTCTGCCAGGAGGATCGGCGCAGACAGACTCACCGGCTACTCCCAAACCACGCCGGTTTGGAGAGATTTGCGCAGGCGCTCGTTAGGTTGCGGGGAAGCTTCGAGAAGAGCGATGAAGGCCGCGTACGCTTTGTCGTTTAGTGAAATGACAGTGCGGTCGAGCAGCGTGTTCTGCGCAGCGTTGCGCGCCGCGTCGAGAACGAAATCAGTGACCGTTTTCCCTGTCAACTCTGCCGCCTTTCCAATGAGGTAACGCGTCTCCGGCAAGATCCGCATGTTAAGCGGTTTTCGCGTGTCCTTCGTTTTTGACATTGCCGCTCCGCTTCTCGTAAGCTGCCGACGACCGGACTGTGTAGGTCTTGAGGGCATCGCAAGCCTTTCTGGTATCTACCTCAATATAACATTGTATACACATTGTCATTACACCACGCCGCCACCTGATTCTTCCAGAGACAGTCGCTAAGTCTCGCATCCCCGTGTCAGCCCGATGTCTCATCTCTGACGCGCGCCCACACTAAGTCATAACAATTCGCCACGCGTCTCCACTCAGACACGCGCACCAGAATCGCCATCTCCCTTATTTCCCGCAACTTACTCTTCGGCCCGTACGCTGCATTTTCCTCTCGCGTCGGAGGACATGAAGATGGTGCTCAAAGCGGAAGATCAAATCAGAAAAGTAGCAGCGTTGGCGGGCGTGATGATGTTGGCCGCGGCGGAAGCCATGGCACAGGAGAGCGCAGCCAGACCCGCGCGCAAAATCGTGGTGAGCATCCCCGACCACAAACTTGCCGTAATCGAAGCCGGCCAAGTCATCAAAGTCTTCCCCACTGCTGTCGGCGCGCCCAAATCGCCCAGCCCAGTTGGCTCTTTCACCATCGTGCAGCGCTTGGCCGACCCCACCTGGTATGGCAAAGGCAAGATCGTTGCTCCTGGAAAAAACAACCCCATCGGCACGCGATGGCTTGGGCTCAGCCTCAAAGGCTATGGCATCCACGGCACCAACAACCCCGCGTCGATCGGCCACAACGCCTCGCACGGCTGCATTCGTCTGCGTAATCACGACATTGAAAATCTGTTTGAAATGGTTTCAATCGGCGACGCAGTAGAATTAGTAGGAGAGAGAACGGTCGAGACGGCGCAGATCTTCGGGACTCCGGCGGCCACACTGGCGCAAAATACGAGCGCCTCAATTCAGTAACGGAATCGCACAGCACTACTCACTATGCTCGGAGGCGTGACGGAATGGCGGGCGCTTCTGCTCCTGCTTTCACTTTCCAGCTTGCAAGCCGCGGATGACATCAATGCGGCCGTTTTGTCGCTGGCCAAAAAGACTGCCGCATTGGCGCACGGCGAAGCCGTGTCCGCAAGCTACAGGAATCTCTCGTCCCTTCCGCCTGCCGATTGGGGCGGTCTGCGCGGCGCCTTCGAAAGCGCCCTGCGCGATGCCGGATCCCGCGTAGCCGATAACAGCCCGGTCGAAGCGCGCCTGACCGTCAGCCAGACCCCCGCGCAGTATCTCATCGTGGAAGAGGCCCGCCACGGCGACGATCGCCAGGTCTGGATCGCCTCCTGGAATCGCGCAACAACGGGCGCGCCCACTAAGCCCGCAGGTATTTCCCTGCAAGTCACCGAAATCTGGCGCCAGCCGGAGCAGATCCTGGACGTCGCATTCTTCAATCAAGGCATGCTCGTCTTGACGCCCGCCAAGCTCACGCTCTACACAAAAGCCAATGACGCCTGGATCGTTCGCGATTCTGCCGCCATCTCCAGCTCCAAACCTTGGCCCCGCGACCTCCGCGGCCATCTGCGCACTACCGGCTCTACGTTTCAAATCTACCTGCCCGGCCTCGCCTGCAACGGCAACACCGCCCCGTCCCTATCGCTCGATTGCCGCGCCAGCGAAGCTCCCTGGGTGCTCGAATCCGGCAACCGCGGCATTCTCCTTGCCACCTTAGCCGCGTCACGGAATTACTTCGATGGCCGTGTGGTCACGCAAACCGGCGCCCGCAAAACTGTCGCGCCATTCTATAGCGCTGCCTCCGTCGAATCGCAAGGGCGTACGCTCTGGGTGATGGCCCAAACCGACGGCCGCGCCCAAATCGCCGATGGCGCGCTCGAACCTCTCGGCGCCATCCCGCAGTGGGGCAGCGACATCGCCGGCATTGACGCGCATTGCGGCGGCGCTTCCCAGGTTCTCGCCACTCGCCCCGGTGACTACACCGAGCCCGACGCGCTCCAGTCCTTCACCGTCAGCGAGCATGCCGCCACGCCCGTAACCGCGCCTGCTCTGCTTCCCGGCCCTGTCACAGCGTTCTGGCCATCCGGCCCCGCGGCCGCCCTCGCCGTCGCTCACGACAACGTCAGCGGAGATTTCATCGCCTACCTGGCAACGGTGGCCTGTGCGAATTAGCGCCTTCATCTTGACTGCCTGCCTACTCTCCGCGGGCGCCTACGCTGCAACCCGTCCGCGCTACGGCGGCATCTTGCGCGTCGAACTCCGCGCCCCTTTCGAGACATCCGACCCGCCTCAATCCGGCTTCGGCATCGTCGATCTCTCCCACGGTTTCCAAATCAACTTGTGGGAAGGCGGACGCCGCGCCATTTTCAACGCTGACGACAACGCGCCCGGCGGACGCCCCTTTCTGGACTCCGTCGAGATCCAACTTTCCCGTCCACTCCGCGAGCAATCTCTCGACCTGGAAACTGGCAAAGCCGACCTCATCGAACTCGGCCCCAACGAAATCCGCCGCGCCCCAGCCGGCCGTAAAACCTGGTCCTCGCAACCCGTCCGCATCATCGCTCTCGCCTTCAACCCTCGCGCCGACGACGCCCGCGTCCGCGAAGCTCTCGCCCTCGCCGTCGACCGCGCCACCATCTGGACCGTTATCCTGCAGCGCCAAGGCGAAGTCTCCGCCGCCCTCCTGCCCCAGTGGCTCTCCGGCTACGCCTTTCTCTTTCCGACCGCCGCCGATCTACCGCGCGCCCGCTCCCTCGCCGCCGGCGCGAAGCCTCTCACGCTCGCCGTCGGCGACCCCATGCTCCGCACCATCGCCGACCGCATCCAGCTCAATGCCCGTGACGCCGGCATCACCCTCACCGTCGCCCCATCCGGCTCCCCCGCCGACATTCGTCTCCTCGAAGTCCGCGTCCCCTCCACCGATCCCGCTCGCTCCCTCGCCGCGCTCGCCTCCGCCTTCGGACTCCCCGAGCCTCCACACACCGACTCGCCCGAAGCCCTTTACGCCGCCGAGCGTGCCCTTCTTGAAGAGCGTCGCGTCATCCCGCTCTTTCACCTGCCCGATGTCTACGCCGTCAGCCCCCGCGTCAAAGGCGGGCCCGGCATCTCTCCCCTCGGTGAATGGAAATTCGGCGACCTATGGGTTGAGGCGCCCAGGCCATGACGTTCCGCACCCGCCTCCTGTTGATCGTCACAGTGGCGGTGGTTACCTCCGTCTGCCTGGTGGAATGGCTCGTCTCCGCCACCACTCGCGAACGGTTCGAGCGCCTGGAAACACAGCGCGTCGATGCCTTGGTCGCGCAGTTCCGCAGCGAGTATGAGCGCCGCCGCCTCGAAATCGCGCGTGCGGTGAACGGCATCGCGGCCTCGGACACCGCCGTCAACATCGCCGCCAAAACCGATTACTCCACCTTCTACGCCGACGCTGCTTCTCTCGCCGCGGCCCACGGCCTCGACCTCCTGGAACTTGTCGCCGCCGATGGCTCCATCATCTCTTCCGCAGAGTGGCCCGCTCGCTTCGGCTACAAGGAAGACTGGCTCACCAGTCGCTCGAACGTCAGTCCCCTCGACTGGCTCGCCCGGGGCGCCTTCCTCCGCCGTGAAGAGCTTCCTGATGGCGTTACGCTCGCGATCGAAGCTGTCGGCGTCGCCACCGCCGGCGACCGCCTCATTTACGTCGTCGGCGGCCAACGCCTCGATCGCGCCTTTCTCTCCACCCTCGCCCTCCCCGCCGGCATGCGCGCGCTTCTCTATCGCAATCTCCAGCCGCAATTCACTCCATCGGAACTGATCGGCGGAGACGATGCGGCCGACCTCCGTCCGTTGATCGAGCGCGTCGAACGCGACAAGCGCGAAGCCGGCGCTCTCATCGGCGCGGGCGCATCCGCCGAAACCGTGCACGCATTGCCGCTCGCCGGTCTCGATGACAATCTCCTCGGCGTCCTGCTCGTCGCCAGTGCCCGCCGCGAGCTCGTCGAAATGGAGGCCTTCCTCCTCAAACTCGGCATCGCCTTCGCTTCCTTCGGTATAGTCCTCGGCCTCGCCCTAAGCGGGTGGGCCACCGCGCGCATCACGCGCCCGGTCAAACGCCTGGCCGAAAGCGCGCGCAAAGTCGCCGCTGGTAACTGGGGAGCTACCGTCGAGGTTGTCACCGCCGATGAAATCGGCCAACTCGCGCAGGCCTTCAACCGCATGACCCACGAGCTTGTCGAACAGCGCGAGCGCCTCGTTCAATCCGAACGCGTCGCAGCCTGGCGCGAGCTGGCCCGGCGTCTGGCGCACGAACTGAAGAACCCTCTCTTCCCTCTGCAAATTACCGTCGAAAACATGCGCCGCGCGCGCGAACAGTACCCCGATCAATTCGACGAAGTCTTCCGCGAAGGCTCCTCCACCCTCCTCGCGGAGCTTGCTAACTTGAGGCAAATCGTCTCCCGCTTCAGCGACTTCGCCAAAATGCCCGCGCCCGCCATGCACCCCGTGCAACTCAACGACATCGCGGCCGAGACCGTCAAGCTCTTCGCGCCTCAACTGGAACAGGCCCACATCACCGCGCGCACGGAGCTCTCGCCCAATCTCCGCACGATCATGGCGGATCCCGAGCAGTTATCGCGTGTCATGCGTAACCTCACGCTCAACGCTATTGACGCCATGCCTAAGGGCGGCACGCTCACCATCCGCACCATGCCTCACGAAGAGGGCGTGCGCCTCGAAGTCGCCGATACCGGCCAGGGCCTCACTCCCGAAGAGTGCGAGCGCCTTTTCACGCCCTACTACACCACTAAAACGCACGGCACTGGCCTCGGTCTTGCCATCGTCCAATCCGTTGTCAGCGACCATCGCGGCCGCATCTCCGTCGCCAGCGAACCGGGGCGAGGCGCGTCTTTCCGCATCGATCTCTCATAACAATGACGTTCCATCTGCACTGGGTTAACCTAATATCGCCGTGGCTCAACTCCTGATCGTCGACGACGACGCCAACACTCTCGCATCGCTCGCACGCGCCTTCCGCATGGCCGGGCACGAGGCTACGGTCTGCGATAACGCCGACCGCGCCCTCGAGCTTTTGAAGTCGCAGCCGTTTGACCTCATGATGTCCGACGTCGTCATGCCCGGCAAGGATGGCCTCACGTTACTCGAAGAAGTCCGAGCTGCGGGACTCATCGTGCCGGTCATCATGATCTCGGGTCAGGCCAACATCGAAATGGCCGTCCGCGCCACCAAACTCGGCGCCAAAGACTTTCTCGAGAAGCCGCTCTCCACCGACAAACTGCTTCTCACCATCGAAAACACGCTGCAGTTGAAACGTCTCGAAGCCGAAAATCGCGAGCTCCGCCAGCGCGTCGGCAAACACGAAATCGTCCACTCCGGCGAAGCCATGCAGCGCGTCATGGCGCAGGTCGACCGCGTCGCCGCCAGCGAATCCCGCGTCTGCATCCTCGGTGAGACCGGCACCGGCAAAGAACTCATCGCCCGCGCCCTACACGAACGCAGCCCCCGCCGTACGCAGCCCTTCGTTACGCTCAACTGCGCCGCCGTCCCCGGCGAACTCATCGAATCCGAGCTCTTCGGCCATGAAAAAGGCTCCTTCACCGGCGCCGTCACCCGCCACATCGGCCGCTTCGAACAGGCCAACCACGGCACGCTCTTCCTCGATGAAATCGGCGACATGCCGCTCGTCATGCAGGCCAAGCTTCTGCGCGTCCTTGAGGAGGGCCAGGTAGAACGCGTCGGCGGCGATCGTTCCATCCCCGTCAACGTGCGCGTCATTGTCGCTACGCATCGCAATCTCGACGAACTCGTCAAGAAAGGCGCGTTCCGTCAGGACCTCTTTCACCGCATCTATGTCTTCCCGCTCGTGCTCCCGCCGTTACGCGAGCGCGCCGAAGACATCCCCGCCCTGGTCACACACTTCGCCGCCCAAGTCTCCGCGCAAAATGGATGGAAACCGCAGCAGTTCACGCCTGACGCCCTGCGCGAACTCCAGCGCTATACCTGGCCCGGAAATGTTCGCGAACTCCGCAACGTCGTCGAACGCCTGATGCTGCTCGCCAATGGCGCAGTCGACGCTGCCACCGTCCGCATTGCGCTCCCGCAAGTTGAGGCCCCGGCCGCTACGACCCACACTTCCGGCGCCGCGCCCAAATTCGAAGGTCCACTCTCGCAACGCGTCGACGCCTTCGAGCGCGAACAGATCCTCACAGAACTCAAGCGCCACAACCAGCGCATGACCGATACCGCCCGCGCCCTCGGCCTCGAACGCAGCCACCTCTATAAAAAGTGTCAGGCGCTCGGCATCGACCTGCGCGCCATGCGCAGTAATCTCGAAAGTGTTTCCTAAAAATCAAATGGCGCAGAGCCTGAGCCCTGCGCCACCATTCACATCACAAATCCGCAAACCTCGAATGGTCCGCAGATAGCGGTAACTAACTCAGATGATCTTGTCTTCGATCTGCGTTCGTCTCCGTTGATCCGCGGCCAAATCTTTTCGCGGCCTTAGGTCATCTGCCAGCCCTTGCGGATGAAAGGCTTCACATACTTGTTCGCTTCCTGGTTATTAGTGATGCGCATATGCGCGGAATCCCAATCCAGTTTGCCTTCGACGCGCAGCGCAATCGTCCCCAGAAGAATCCACTCGGTCATGGGCGCAGCTACGCTGAAGTTCGAACAAGCCGGGTCTCCGCCCTTGCATGCACGGATCCAGTCGCGATAATGTCCGGGCGAACGCGTCAGCAATTCGGGTGGGAACTTGTAATCCTTCATCTTCTCCACCGGAATCAGGCGGGTATTCTCGCCATAAGTTCCAGTCGTGATGATTCCCTTGTCGCCGATAAATACGCTGCCGTTCGGCTGCTGATTAGGCGCCATTTCACCCTCTGTTTTGCGCGCCATGAACGCTTCGTAATTGAATACGCTCCCGATGATCTGCTCAGGCGGGTGAACCGGCGGGTGAGCCTGCTGCGCCGGTGCGCCGGCCTGCGGTTGAGGCCGGCGGATGCGCGGCAGATCCCCCAGCCATTCACCGTCGGGAACGCCGGCGATCTTCGGATTTTCCTTCATGCCGTCATGCCAGAACAGTTTCAGCGCCGGCATGTTGGCATAAGCGGGGAAATCGAAACGAATCAACGACCGCTTCGGATACATGAAGCTGCTCGCGCCCTCTTTTTCGACGCATTCCACGCTCGTAGGCGCGCGCTCCGTCAGCTTCAGCGCCATGTTTGGCGCGCCCAGAATGTGGCACGCCATGTCGCCCAACGCTCCGCAGCCGAAATCGAAAAATCCACGCCAATTGAACGGCTGATAGAAATTGCCGTACTGATTTGGATAGCCCTCGCCGCCGATCGTGAACGGCCGCGGATTGGCCTTTCCCAGCCACAGATCCCAATCGAGAGTGGAAGGCACGGGATTCGGAGCCGGAATTTCGGTCAGCCCTTGCGGCCACCACGGACGGTCCGTCCACGCGTGCACTTCCGTCACATTTCCGATCTCGCCGCTCCAGATCATCTCCGCGCACTGCCGCGTGCCCTCGTTCGAGTAGCCCTGGTTGCCCATCTGCGTGGCTACTTTGTAGCGTGTCGCGGCGTCGTTGAGCATGCGCGCTTCCGTGATGGTGTGCGCCAGCGGCTTCTGGACGTAAACATGTTTGCCACGTTCCATGCACCAAAGCGCAGCCGTCGCGTGCATGAAATCGGGAATAGTCACGATCATCGCATCGATGTTCGAACCTTCCTTATCCAGCATCTTGCGGAAATCTTTGTATTTCGTCGCCTTCTCGTACTTCTCGTAAGTCTTCGCCTTGGCGACGTTTTGATCGTCTACGTCGCATAACGCAACGATATTCTCCGTGTGGGCGCACCCGTCGATGTCGCTCGCCGCTTTACCGGCCGCGCCGATCGATCCGATGTTCAGTTTTTCATTTGGCGATTTGTATCCAGCCGCTTTTAACGAGGGCGTGCTGCCGAATCCGCCCTTCGGGATCGCGCCTGCCAGTACTGAGCCGAAAAAGAAATACCGTCTGCTGAGAGCCATTTAAATTACTCCGTCGGAACCGATCAAAGTATACCAAGCGCGGAGGGTAGGTTTCAGCCCATTGGCATCGAGTCTGCACTACTTCAAGCCAGGAGGATGTTGATTATGCGTAAACTATTTGCTGGACTGGCGCTTCTTGGCGGCTTGGCGCTAAGCACTGTATCGCCTGCGCTGGCCGATGGCTACTATCATCACCATCGCTACTACCACCATCATCACTACCGCCATCATGGACACGTGACAGTCATTTACCACAAGTAAATCACCGTTAAAATAATCCTTGATGTCAATGATGATTGAGGAAACGCGCCAGCAGCCCGACGCGCTGGCGCGTACCCTCGAAGAAGCTAACCCCCTCTGCCGGTTTCTCGCTTCCCGCCGCCCCCGCTTTATCGTTCTGGCCGCGCGCGGCACCTCCGATAACGCCGCGCAGTTCGGCCGTTATCTCATCGAAATCACCACCGGCATTCCCGTCTCACTCGCCGCCCCTTCTGTTGTCACTCTGTATCACAGCGAAATCGATTTTCGCGACGTGCTGGTCGTCGGTGTTTCCCAATCCGGCGAGTCCACCGACACCAACGCCTTTCTCGACGACGCCCGGCACCGCGGCGCGCTCACCATCGGCCTCACCAACGAGCCCTCGAGCGCCATCACGCGCATCTGCGATTACGTCATCCTCGCGCGCGCCGGCCGCGAAAAAAGCGTCGCCGCCACCAAAACCTACACCTGCCAAATGCTCGGCATGTACCTTCTCGCCTGCGCGCTCAATGGACGCTGCGGCCTCGACGCTCTCGCACGCATTCCCGATTGCGTCGCCGAAGTTCTCACGCTCGAAAGCGAAGTCGCCGCTCTTGCATCCAACTTCGCCAAAATCACCCGCGCTCTCTGCGTAGGCCGCGGCCTCAACTTTTCCAACGCGCTCGAATTTGGGTTGAAGCTCATGGAAACCTGTTATGTGGTGGCCGAACGTTTCTCCGCCGCCGACCTGATGCATGGTCCAATCGCCATGGTCGAGCAGGAATTTCCTGTCTTCGCCTTCGCCCCTCCCGGCGTTACATGGCCTTCAATCTCAGACGTTCTCTCGCGCCTGCGCGAACTCAAAGCGCGCGTGCTCGTCGTCACAGACACCCGCGAAGCGGCACAGCTTGGCCACTCACTCTTCTTGCCTGCTTCGCCCCCCGGTCCCGCTGGGCTCGAAGACCTCTATACGCCCATCCCCTACATCGTCCCCGCGCAGCTTTTCGCCGCGCATCTCGCCGCTGCCAAAGGCCTCGATCCCGACCAGCCTCGCACCTTGCAAAAAGTAACGCGCACGCTCTAAGTTCGCGTACCTACGCGGTACAGTGAATGAATCTTGTTCACCGCCAACCCCGAACGTTACGACTCCATGACTTATCGCCGCTGCGGCGCAAGCGGCATTCAGCTCCCCGGCATCTCACTCGGCCTCTGGCATAACTTCGGCGGCGTCGATCTCTTTGAAACCGGCCGCGCCATGCTGCGCCGCGCCTTCGATCGCGGCGTTACGCACTTCGATCTCGCCAACAATTACGGCCCTCCCTATGGATCCGCCGAAGAACACTTCGGCATGGCCTATTCGCTCGATTTCGCGCCCTACCGCGACGAGCTCATCCTCTCCACCAAAGCCGGCTATGACATGTGGCCCGGACCTTACGGCAATTGGGGCTCGCGCAAGTATCTGCTCGCCAGCCTCGATCAAAGCCTCAAGCGTATGCGCGTGCCCTACGTCGATATCTTTTATTCCCACCGCTACGACCCGCAAACGCCTATCGAAGAGACCATGGGCGCGCTCGATCAGGCCGTGCGCTCCGGCCGCGCGCTCTACGCCGGCATTTCGAACTACCCGCCTGAGCAGACCGCGCAAGCCGCAGTCATTTTGCGCGCCATGCGCACGCCGTGCCTCATTCACCAGTTCAAATATTCAATGTTTGTGCGCACCCCTGAACAGGGCCTGTTCGACACTCTACGCCGCGAAGGCATTGGCGGCATTGCCTTCTCGCCGCTGGCGCAAGGTCTGCTCTCCGATCGCTACCTCACCGGCATTCCCGCCGACGCGCGCGCCGGAAAATCCCACGGCTTCCTCAAGGCCGCCGAAGTCACCGACCGCCGCATTCAGCAGGCGCACGAACTCCAGTCCGTCGCCTGGGAGCGCGGCCAAACCCTTGCTCAAATGTCTCTTGCCTGGGTATTGCGCGATCCTGTCGTCACCAGCGCGCTCATCGGCGCCAGCCGCATGGGCCAACTCGATCAGAATCTCGACGCCCTCAACAACATCGCCTTCAGCGACGAAGAAGTAAATCGCATCGAAGCCGTTCTCGCTTAATCAAGCGCGCGCTCTGTGTCTTACTTCATCCGTTTCCAAAGATCGGCGATGGCCAGGGTTAGTCTGCATAAAGCGCCCCGCGCAAGATAATCGCGCGCCCCATGAATCCTGACTCTTATCATGGCCATCATACGAATGCGGGATGACGCATTTCTCGCCCACTACACCGAGGTGCTCGATGAAAAGACTCGAAGGCAAGGTCGCTGTCATCACTGGCGGCAGCAGCGGAATCGGCTTCGCCGCCGCAAAGGCATTTGTGAGTGAGGGCGCGACGGTCTATATAACGGGCAGACGTAAGGAAGCGCTTGAAGCTGCAGTTGCCAAAATCGGCCAAGCGTGTATTCCTGTTACCGGGGATACTGCCAAAAAAGAGGACATTCAGATCCTTTACGAACGGATTCGATCTGGGCATGGACGAGTAGACATTGTATTTGCCAACGCTGGAATCGCTGAATTCGGCGTATTCGGACAGCTTGACGAGGAACACTATGACCGAATTTTTGCTACGAACGTGAAAGGCGTGATCTTCAGCGTTCAAGCGCTTCTGCCGTTGATGGCGGATGGAAGCAGCATTATCTTGAATGGCTCCGTAGTGGGCAGCAAAGGTCTTCCGGCCAATAGCGTCTATTCGGCAACTAAAGCTGCAGTACGCTCGTTTGCGCGCACCTGGACCACAGATTTGAAGCAACGAAAAATTCGCGTCAACGTGGTCAGTCCCGGCCCGATCGATACAGAAGGTCTAGCCGAACTGCTGGGAGAGGGTCAGACTGGACAAGCACGCCGCGAATCCCTCTCCGCCGCTGTCCCGCTCGGCCGTACTGGAAAGCCGGAAGAGATCGCTAACGCAGTCGTGTTCCTGGCCAGCGATGATTCCAGCTTCATCACCGGGACAGAGCTCTTTGTCGATGGCGGATTTGCGCAGGTCTAGGCGTCGGTTGAATGGCGCCGCGCCTGCGGCAACTCGTTACTTCTTCGCAGGCGCCTTAGTTGCAGTCGTCGTGCCCTTCTTCGCCGCCACAGGCGCCGCCTCCGGAAAAATCACCTTCGCCGAAACCACATGGTCAAGTTGCGGGAAGCTCTTGTCCAGATACGCCTTCCCCTGCTCCATCGTCAACCGCTGGCTCGGACCAGGCCCGCCAAGCTCCTGCATCTCGCCATAACCCGCGTAAAGACCTTTCGCAAGATCCAGCCCTTCGGTCACCGTTCCAAACGGCGTGAATCCCATGTTGTCCAGCATCCCGTTGTCCTGGAAATTGATGAACACCTGCGTCGTGCGCTTGTCCGTCCCCGCCGTGGCGAACACAATCGTTCCGGCCTTGTTGCCTTCCTTCTTCGGGTCGTCTTTAATCGTCGACGAAGACCACGCTCGGCTCACTTCCGGATACGGCGACGCTCCAAACTGTACCCACGTCGGCACTACGCGATAAAACGCATCACCGTTGAAATATCCTACCCGCACCAGATTGTAAAAGCGGTCCGCGCCCAGTGGAGCCCAGTCGCGGTGCACCTCCACTACGAAATCGCCCTTACTGGTCGTGAACTTTACCCGGTAAAGCTCCGGCGCCCGCGACTTCGCCAGTTCCGGATGCATCAACCGCGAACTCGGTCCGGGCGCTGCGGCCTTTGCGGCCCCCGTCGTCGCCTTTTTCGCCGGTACCGCCGCGGCCGTTTTTGCCGGCGCTTTCGCGGAGGTCTGCCCCATCAAACCAACGCAAAACATCACCCCAACACACAATGCTTTCATCAGCCGCCAATTATAGCGCCGGGCGTCACTACACCTTTGCTCAGCGGGCTCGGCCCATCTCGTCACTGTCCCGGCGCCGACCCGTTCGTAATCGTTATAGTCGCCGGCGCGCTCGATGCTGATCCCACCGTCACCACCACTGGCTGCGGCCCGTTCGGCACACCCGGCGGAATGATGAAGTTGACCTGCGTGACTCCCACCAGGCCGCTTGCGATCCCCGCAAACAGGATGTCGTTCGCCGGTACCGGCACGCCGCCGACGGTCATCGACACAGGCAACAGCGGCACGGGCAGCTTTGCAATCGGGGTCGTTGGCGCCGGAGTGGCTCCGTCAGCAAGCGTCGGAGTCACTTTCCCCTCACCCGTGATAAACAGAATGATGGCGTCGCCGGGTTTGCCCGAACTACTCGGAATCAGCGTTCCAGCGTTCGTGAAGATTCCCGGCGCAGACGGCGAAATCGGAATCGTAGTGCTCGTCGATTGCCCTTGCACATTGGCAACAATCAGCCGCGCATTGCCGACCGGCGCTTCATATGGAATCTGGACGTTCAGTTGACTCGGCGAAACATAATAGATCGGAGCAGTAAATCCCCCGATCGACACTTGAGTGTCTTGAAGAAACAAGTTCAGCGGAATCACTGCCGCAAGCTGCGGCCCCGCCGCCAATTGCGAACCATAAATGCTGATCAGCATACCCGGAGCAAATCCCTGCCCGCCGGAAGCCGCGTTGCCCACGCCCGTAATTGCCGGCGATGGTGGCAGACCCTCAAAATCGAGGGGAAACGAAACCGACCATGCGTTACCATTGGCGTCCGTACCCGAAAAGACAAAGGTCCGCGTGCTTGGAACAGTCAAGTTTTTAGACCCGATTGACGCAGTCACGCTACCGTTCGCGGGAATCGTGTTCGATGTAAAAAGCGCCAGGCCTTCCTGCGTTCCGTCGATGGACCACCCGTTCAACGTCGCCGCAATTCCCGCGCTCTCATGCAACGTGATGGTGAACGACCAACTCGCGCCTGACGCATCGGGCGCGTGCTGAAACACCGGATTGGCGCTGAAGTTTACGCTGATCAGCGCCTGGGTCGGCTTCGTCAAGCCCTTCCACGCCATCGCCAGTTGCGTCAGGTCTACGGAACCCAGACCAGTCGCCGTGTCATAACCAGGTCCCGCAGCGTAGCCGAACGAGCCTTTGGAGCAATCGGGAGAGCCGCTGGCGCACGGAACTGTGTTGTTCCCGTCGACAATGTCGTGGAAGGCATTGGGAGAGGATTGCGCCAGCGCATACAGAGTAGGGTTGATATTGCCCAGCCCGTTCGCGTCCAGGTATTGGTTCATTAGCACAACCATCCCTGCAAACAAAGGCGCCGATGCCGAAGTGCCCCACGACACGAAGTTGCCCCCGCCAATGACCGCATTGTACGGGTCGTGCTCGGCGGCGGAGAAGGCCACGTCCGGAACCAGACGCGTACTCCCTTCCGGCACGCCAGGCCCTGTCTGCCATGCCGGGCGCGGAAAGAAGATGCTCGCTCCACCGCCGCCTACCCACAAAGAATTCAGCGCTGCGACGTCGTTCCACACCATCTCGGGAACATAGCCCTTTGCCGATCCGAGCGTCGTCGAATTCGTAGAGTTCCAGTAAATGCCGCCGCCTTCATTGAATTCAGTGCCGCCCACCGCGGTCACTTCGGGTAAACTAGCCGGCGTCCGCACCGCCAAGCCATTCTGTGCCAGCAGAGAGCCGTTGCCGTCGCACGCTGCCGCGCCCGCATCGCCGGCCGAATTGAGCCACGTGATGCCCTGCGCGTTCGCTTGTTGGGCGGTTGCGCGAAAACCGGACAATCGCGCGAAATTCAATGCCTCACAGGAAAAACTGAAACTTGCCGTAATCACCGGCGCCAAATTCTGGTCGACGGCATACAGTACGGCGCTATAGAAACTGGGGGCATAGACGTAAAAAATGTTCGCGTTGCGCGCCACAGCCCCTGACCATTGCAGATCCAGATCGGACTCGCTCAAGCTGCCGGTAGTGCCCGGATCGGTCGCTCCCGGAACAAGCATTGGCGTCAGGTTGATCGGCGGCAGGCCGTACTTCGAACGAAATGTATTTACGTCCGTCAGGTTTGGTTGCGATTGCCCCACCACCACCAGATTTCGGCCCGATCCGTCAATACCCGCCTGGTAGAGCGGATTGAGATCGTAAATAGCGGCGATATCGTCCGGCGCAAGTGTGTGGGCGCCTGTTGCCGATGTTTGTTTGGGAACGCTGCGCGAGTCCGGCTCTCCAATGAAGTCGTCCAGCCCGGCGATTGAACTTACGACCGCGGCCAACGCCTCGGGTACGTGAGGATCGTTTGCGATCGAATAATGCGTACGGCCATTTACGTTGTACCGATGCACTTCACTTCCGAACGCTGCCTTCACCTGGCCGGCCGTTCCACGGAACGACACCCAGGCGCGGCCACGAGCAGCCGGCCCAAGTCCGAATCCATGCGTCACCAGCCACTCCGCGGCCCGCGAGTAATCGCTCGCGCTCAAGCCGAAGCGGGCGGCATACTCCTCGGGTTTTAGCCAATGTCGGAAGTTTGGCGAAGTAGGATTATGTAAGTCCTCGAGGAACTTATCCAGATCTTGCTGCTGCGCCGGGGATGGACGGAATTGAAGCGCCATCTCTCCTATCGCGAGCGATGGCTCTGTCGGTCCCTTATCCTCGGCCGGTGATGCCAGCCGGCTCTTATTACCGTTCAAAACTACGAAGCGTCGTTCATCAATCTTTTCTGATAAACGATTAGGCTGGGCCGGGAGCGGCGCAACGACCAGAAGAAAAAGAGCTAAGCGGGCGCGCATAAATGACTCGTTCGCAACGAGTCATTATACACGGCGCCGGACATCGGGTATCTTCCTAAGTCGTAGGTCGGTCAAAGCTAAGTAGATAACTCGCATCCGAGCTGACCGTCCTCGGGTAACAATAATTGCCGCCTTTACCACAGCGCCTTCAGCCCGAATTGAATCTGCCGCGACGTAGTCGATGTCGATGTAATTACTCCCGCCGTCGGCGATGGCGCTGACCCTGCCGCCGTGAACACCACCGCATTTGGCGAACCGAAGTTTGCGCGGTTCAAGACATTGAAAAACTCCGCCCGGAACTGCACCTTCATCCGCTCGTTCAATGCCGTCGTCTTCATCACCGAAAAATCCAGCTCCGCCAGTCCCGGCCCCGTCAGCACGTCGCGTCCGGCGTTTCCATAGGTTCCCGTCGCCGGCGTTACAAACGCCGCCGGATTGAAATATTGATTCGGCGCACCCAAAATCAATGGCCCGCTGAATGCCGGATTCCACGAAGGCCGCACCGGATTTCTGCTGTCGCCATTATTCGACGGGTTGTATCCCAACTGCGGCGTGAACGGAAATCCCGATTGCAGCGTCTCAATCGCGCTCACCGTCCAACCATTCGCCCACTTGCTCTTCCCCAGCGGCAATTCGTAGCTTCCGTGGATTGACGCCAGGTTCCGCACGTCCGAACTCGACGGACCCCAGTCCAATTTCGGATACTGCGGGTACATCACAAACCCGGGCGCATTCGCCGCTACGCTGCTATTCCACGCCGTGCCGTCGTCCAGGCTCTTCGACCACGTGTATACGCCGCGCAGATCGAACCCATGCCGGAAGTGCCGGTGCACATCCAGCTCCAGCGCGTTGTAGGAGCTCAAACCTTCCGAAAGCCACGTCGTCGTATTCGCCAGATTCGGATTCGCGAACGCCGCGCCCGTCGGATAAAACGCCGCGCCGTTCACCACCTGCGCCACCGGCTCATTCGCATCCACCGAAAGCATTTCGTGATATCCGTGCGAACCCACGTAACCCACGCCCAGCGTCGTTTGCGGCGCAATCTGCTGTTCCACTTTGAAGGTCCACGTCAACACCGTCGGCGTGTACGCATCCGGCTGCACTCCGCTCGGAGAAATCTTCGTTCCCGCCGGCAGCGGCGCGCCCGGCACGATGCTCAATCCCGCCAGCGAAACATTTTTCAACGATTCCGTCGTATTGAACGGCGCCGTCTGGTCTAGCCGGTAATCCAGGTTGTCCAACAGCGCGCGATACATCCCAAAGCCGGCGTGAATCACGGTCTTGCTTTTGCCGAACGGATCCCAGGAGAGCCCCACGCGCGGCTCCGGCAGAAACTTCGCCCGGTTCACCGTGAACACCGAGTTGCCTACCACCGGGTTTGTCTGGATCACGCCATTCTCAAACACATAATTCGCCGCCCGCCCGTGCGACTCATTCCAGCCGTTCGTCGATTCGAAGCGGAACCCCACTCGCACCGTCAAATTCGGCCGCAGCTTGATCGCGTCCTGCACAAACCCCGCGCCTTCCCACTGCCGCCATCCCAGCGGAGTCGGCTGCGGCACTACCGTGAACGTCGAAATCGTACCCTGCAGAAACGTGCTCAAGCTGCTGAACGAAGCCTGTCCATACTGGTCCTGCGCCAGGTTATCGTTCGCCTGTAGGCGCTGCAGCCACACGCCCGCTTCGATCTGGTGCGCGCCGTGTGAAATCGCCACATGGTCGTCATACGTAAACAGGTTGCGCACCGCCGTCAAATTGCTCCCGGCGTTCGTCCCCGCTCCGCTAATCGACGAGGCGCCATTCAACGCCGTGCCGCCTCCAATCACAATCGCGCCAATCGGCTGCCCTTGCACCCAACCCGGCACATCGACGGGCGTCACCCCGTTAAAGTAGTAGCCCCCGCGCGAGAATCCGAATCGCGCCGTGTTCAAAATCGTCGGCGAAAACACGTGCTGCTCCTGCACGCTCGCCACCTGCTCCCGCAATCCCTCCACCACCGAGCTCAATGGATTCACCGACGGCGTCTTTGCGCCGCTGTCGTCAATCGTGAACACCCCAAACAGCGTGTCCTTGTCCGAAAAGTTGTAATCCATTCGCGTCGTCCCGAAGTCTTCGCGGATCCTCTGCATCGGATGGCTGAACGCCTCCGCAATACCGCCGCCCAGCTCCGGCCCGTTCTGCACCGGCCACAACGCCAGCAGTGGCGCCGTTGCCGCCGAAGCCGCCGCGCGCGACGCGTTGTCGGGAACCAGCGTCACATCGCTCAATCCCAGGTTCTGCCGGTAGCCTTCGTAGTTTCCAAAGATAAACAGCTTGTTCTTGCGAATCGGTCCGCCCAGCGCCGCGCCAAACTCGTTTCGCTGGAACTCCGGAATTCCGCCCTGATCGAAAAAATTGCGCGCATCCAGCGCGCTGTTGCGCAAAAATTCATACACCGCGCCGTGCAACTGGTTCGAGCCTGAAGCCGTCACGATGCTCACCTGCGCACCCGGGCGCTTTCCATACTCCGCGCCGTAATCGTCCGTCACCACGTTGAACTCACGCACCGCATCCACGCCCAGTAACTGCCCGCTCGTGCCGCCCGGCGTATTGTTGATGAGCGACGCGCCCGTATACTCAATTCCGTTCAGTAGAAACAGATTCTCCTGCGGCCGTCTCCCTGAAACCGCGAACATATTTCCCACCGACGAATTCGAAGTCCCCGTGGACCCCGACCTTTCCGCCGTGTAATTCACCACCGCCGGATTCAGCGCCATCAATTCGTCATAGCTTCGCCCGTTCAGCGGCAGGTCTTTTACCTCTCGCTCGCCCACCAACCCGGAAGTCTGTTGCGTCGATAAATTCACCGCTACGGGTGATTCCTCCACCACCACTTCCTGTTGCAACTCGCCAATCGCAAGCGTAATGTCCACCGTGGAATGCTGCCCCACCACCAGATCGATTCCCCTCTTCGTCTGCGCCGTGAATCCCGGCTTCGAAGCTGTCACCTGATACGCGCCAATCGCAATCGATGGCGCCGAATATCGCCCTTCCGCGTCCGCTTCCAAACGCCGCACAGCGCCCGTTTCCCGGTTCTCAATTACTACGCCGGCGCCCGGCAGGCCCGCGCCCGATGCATCTCTGATCGTCCCCTCGATCGACGCCCCCACAACCTGCGCCTCCACCAGCGGCGCGGCAAACAAAGCAGTCAAAATTAAAATGGCTGATCTCATAATTGCCTATTGTCTATAGACTATAGGGTGATTGGATGTGTGTCAATCGGAAACGATTCATCGCAGTACCGTTTGTTTCGCCTGGAAGCCAGTGATATGCTTCTCCGAAGGCGTGAAAGCGCCCTAATAACCGCCGGCACAACCGGCCGGGAGGAAGCATGCGTTGGTTGGGATCGGGCGTCGCACTGCTCGCCATGTTGGCTTCAACGGCGTACGCTCAACCCAAATCGACCTCGGTCGATTGGGAAATGATGACGTGGCCGGAGCTCAAAGCCGCCCGCGATTCCGGCAAAACAACCGTCCTTGTCTACAACGGCGGCATCGAAACGCGCGGCCCGCAGAACGTCAATGGGGGCCACACACTCATGGCTCATGCCACTGTCGTCGCGATCGCAGAAAAATTGGGCAACGCCATCGCCGCCCCCGTGCTCACCTTCTCCGTCAATAACGCCAACGCAAATTTGCCAGGCACCATCGGACTCACCGGCCCGCTCTTCGCCGAAATCAACGAGCAGGTTGCCGAGCAGATCATCAAAAGCGGCTTTAAGAACGTGATCCTGATGGGCGATCACGGAGGCGGCCAGAATGAATTGGGCGAAGTCGCAAAGAAACTGGATGCGAAGCATTCACCCGACGGCGTTCACGTCTATTTCTGCGATCAGGTTTACAGCAAAGCCAACGACGACTTCGACAAATACCTCACCGCTCACAACCTTCCGGTCAGCACCCACGCCGGCATCCCCGATACTTCCGAGATGATGTACCTCGGCCTCGATAAAGGATGGGTACGCAAGGAAGAGATCGCCAATGCAGTCGGCAATCCGCCCCGCAAGCGTGGAGACCCGCCGCCCGACCCCAGCAAGCCGCGCATCAATAACGGCATCACCGGCGACGCGCGTCCTTCCACCGTCGAACTCGGCAAAATGATCTTCGACATGAAGGTCGACGCAGCCGTCAAACAGATTCGCGAAATGGTCAAGTAGCCAAGTCACACAAAGGAGCTTCGAAAATGGAACATATCATCGCAAAACTCTTGCAGGATTTCGAGCAAGGCAAGATGAACCGGCGCCAGCTGATTCAAAGCCTCGCAATGGCAGCCACCGCCGCCAGTGCCGCCGTGCCCGCGCGCGCCGCCGAGGCTCCCTTCAAAGCAGTCACCGTGAACCACATCTCCTATCAGGTGGCCGACTACAAAAAGACCCGCGACTTCTACGTCGACCTACTCGGCATGGGCGTCAAACAGGACAACGACAAGAGCCAGTGCTACCTAACCTTCGGCGACTCATTCCTGCTACCCCGCAACATCCGCGGCAACCGCACGCCTCCCATAGTCGATCACATCGCCTACACCATAGAGGACTGGGACCAGCAAAAAGTAAAAGCCGAGCTCGACAAGCGCGGCCTCAACCCCCGCGAAGACACCGCCGACAGCTATCACATCAAAGATCCCGACGGCTTCGACCTGCAGATCAGTGGCAAGGGCATGAAAGCCTAAGTTTCTCCCAAATGGCCGCGCGGCAGACCTACTGTTTCGCCGGCGGCTTTGCCGCGCCCCAAAATCTCGCCACTGATTCCGAATTCGCCTCCTCAAACACGTCGCGACCGAATTTCTGATTCGCGGCGGCATGGCTTACCGCGTTATATGCGCTCACATAAGACACGATCGATTGGGTAACCACGCACCCGGCCACCGCTTGCATCTCTATCCCGTACCGCTCCTTTAGAATTTGCGCGTATAGTGGCTGTCTGGGACCTCCCAACCCGAACGTCAGTATTTTGTAATGCCCGAGTGCCAGATCGTATTCGGCAGTAATGTGGCCTCGAAACGAATTTGCAACCGTACAACTGGAAAGCGTCGCCGTAGCCAGAATGGCTATCCCGAAAGTGATCACAAATCTGTGGCGCAAGAAGAAGCGGCTCATCGAAACCCCCTGTCCAATAGACACCTCAAACTCGGAAAAAGTTAAACTCGGTTTACGGCATAGATCCAGCGCGGCTGCCCCGATTTCCCCGCCCGCACCCCTCGGCTCAAGTTGGAAGGACGCCGCCCATAGCGGCGCATGATGACCTCTCCGGGGCCGCAATGCTCAAAGCCGAATCGGGTAACTCACCGGGCCTCCCGCCGATGTACTCAAGCGTGGTAGGATGCTGGAGCACGAGCCTTTCCAGCGACGGGGTGGTGTGCGGCGCTAGTGTTGCGTATTCGGACGCGACGATGCGATTTGGGCGCGCGCCAACTCACGTGTGGATCGACCAGCAAGGGATTTACATGCACAGTGCGACATTCAACGGATATGAGTCAGCGTTGCCCTATGCGGCAACACACCGGACCAAGTACTCGTCCTAAACAATCCGCCGGTCGGGAATTCGCTGTTCTCAGCTATAAGAGACACCATCAACAATGGATACTATCAACAGTAGAGGCTTCGCGATTCGCTGGGAGGCCATAGTCGCAGCCATGGTGCTTCTCGCTATGCATGCGCACGCGCAAGAGACGTTCGCAAGACGCGTAGTTCACATGACGCCAGCCGAGCGAAACGCCGTCGTCAGGGAAGCGCTCGATCAGGGGCTTCCGGAGAACGCCGACGTGACTGAAGGGCTGATCGTCTTGGCGCGGAGTAGGCGCGATGGCAATCCCGATAGTCGAGAGCAAGATCGAGGAAGTACTGAGTTCGCCGGATCCGTCCCGACTCTTTATAAAACCTGGCGTCAAGCGCGACTGGTTTGTCGCCGCCGCAGCGGGCATGATCGCCTATGCCGGCAACCGGGACGCCTTGGAATCGATAGCCAGGCTGCTTAAGATCGACCGGAAACGGTTCGGGCGCCTTGTGAGCGAAGCGCTGTACAGCGCGCTGACGTTTGGCAATCCTTTCACGGTGGTTTATCAGGGCTATGACCTAGCCGATCCAGACGCTATTCCCCTGATCTCCGATTGGGCGTCGAAGGTACTCTCGGCGCCTAGCGCCCAGTACGTCGAGCAGCGACAATGGGCCGAGGCTATGTTGGACCGGTATCGCGCCGTTCCGACAGAAGGGCAGTGGAACACCGACCCGATCGTCACCCGTCTCTCGTCGGAGCGCGCTCTTGCGATGCATGATCACGTAATGAAGCTTGCGACCGAAGGCTGGTCTAAGCGCAACCTTCCGGGCAAATAGCATATCGAGCACGCCGCAACCAATCAACTCAGCCGAAGGGGTTTCGCTCATCACACGCGGGCAGCCCGATTCTCGCTACCTGAATGTGCTAACCGACGTCGCCGTTTTCTGCCCGTATTTGGTGCAGAACATGGATGGCAACTGGCGGGCGCTCCTGGGCGAAGAAGATAACCAAGGCAGCAAGCAGATTAAACGCCTTTAGTGCCTCGTCATACTGGCAGACACAACTGACAAGTGGCGAAATTTAACGCCGCAAAACCCCGCGGTTGCAGTGAGTGCCTCGAATGATCAGTCTGGAAGGCCCGTGCATCTTCAGTATCAACGCACCAGTGGACTTGCCCCCATTTTTTGACACAGGCAGTTAAGGCTCAAAATCCATCCAAAGGAGAATTGAGTCATGGGGTTGTCGAGAAGGATATTCACGAAGGAATTCAAGATGGCTGCGGTGCAACGATTGGAACGCGGGAGTTCCATCGGCGAGG
>DATAUH010000176.1:0-23174 GCA_036268375.1 Bryobacteraceae bacterium
CAAAGGCGCGAAGCCGCTGGCGGAGATGAATTCGCCGCGCGTGGCGAGTTGGGAGCACCCGAACGATAATACGCGCGCGACTGAACTGCGCGGCCACTTCACGGGGCATTCGCTGAGCGCGCTGGCGCACATGGCTGCGAACGGCGATGCCGATGCGAAGGCCAAAGGCGACTACATGGTTGCCGAATTGGCGAAGGTGCAGGAGAAGCTGGGTGGCGGCTACTTGAGCGCGTTCCCGATGGAGCTGTTCGACCGGCTGGACGCGTTGTCGGGAAAGCCGCGCGATGCGAACGCTCCGCGTGATACGTCCGGCAAGGGGCTGCCGTGGGCGCCGTTTTACACGGTGCACAAGATCTTCGCAGGGATGATCGATCAGTATCAGCTGGCGGGCAACCAGCAGGCGCTGAAGGTGGCGCGGGGCATGGGCGACTGGGCGGATGCGTGGACTGCCTCGAAAACGCCGGAACACATGCAGCAGATTTTGGAAGACGAATACGGCGGGATGGCGGAATCACTCTACAACCGGGCCGCGCTGACGAATAACCCGAAGTACGCGACTGCGGGCGACCGGTTCACGAAGAAGTGGTTCTTTAACATGATGGGCATGCATAACGACAGCCTGCACCGCGATCCACACGGGCGGCCGATGCATGTGAACACGCATATTCCGCAGGTGATTGGGGCCGCGCGCCGCTATGAGATTTCGGGCGACCAGCGGTTTGAAGACGTGGCGGAGTTTTTCTGGACGTCGGTGACGCAGGACCGCTCTTTTGTGACGACGGGGACGAGCAACGGAGAGAGCTGGAACAAAGAACCGAAGCGGATTGCGGCTGATTTACGGGAGACGAACACGTCGGCGACGGAAGAGTGCTGCTGCTCTTACAACATGCTGAAGCTGACGCGGCGCCTGTACAGTTGGAATCCGAACCCGCGCTATTTCGACTATTACGAACGCTCGCTGCTGAACATGCGCATCGGAACGATTCATCCGGAAACGGGATACACACAATATTATCTGTCTCTGGTGCCAGGGGCTTACAAGAGCTTCAACAGCGAGGACAATTCGTTCTGGTGCTGCACGGGGACGGGCGTGGAGGAGTACTCCAAGCTGAACGACAGCATTTATTGGAAGGATTCCGAGGGGATTTTCGTCAACCTGTTCATTCCGTCGGAGCTGAACTGGAAAGAGAAGGGCTTCCGGCTGAAGCAGGACACGCAGTTTCCGCAACAGCAGAGCACGACGTTCACAGTGACCGCAGATAAGCCCGCGCAGATGTCGATCCGCCTGCGCATTCCCTCGTGGTTGAAAACCGGACCGGCGGTGAAGATTAATGGACGGGCACTAGAGGCGACCGCCGCGCCTGGAAGTTATTTGGACATTAAGCGGGATTGGAAGACCGGCGACAAGATCGAGATGGAATTGCCGATGCATCTGACCGTGGAAGCGACGCCTGACGATCCGACGCTGCAGGCGTTCCTGTTTGGGCCGCTGGTGCTGGCAGGCGACTTCGGCGCGGAAGGCTTGACGAAAGACATGATCATCGGACAGAGCGCGCCGCGTATACGCTGGCCCAGACCTAATGCGGCAGAGGCTCCAGCAGAGTATCAGAATCCGAACGCGCCGCGGCGCGCGCCATTGCCGGCCGTGGACTTTGCGCTGAAGGCCGGGGGCGCGGATCCGAATGCGTGGATTAAGCCGGCAGGGAAGCCGTTGACGTTTACGGTGCAGGGACAATCGCGGAATATCACACTGATGCCGGTGAATAGCGTCTTTGACCAGCGGTACGTGGTGTATTGGCAGGTGGGGTAGGACCGCGCAAGGGCTTCGCCCTTGATCCGTTGCGGATGGGAGTGGAGGGAGTCAGGAGTTAGGAGTTAGGAGTCAGGAGTCAGGAGTTAGCAGTTAGTAGTTAGGAGTCAGAATTGGGAGTCAGGCCGGCGCGGGCTTCGCTCTTAATGTTTCTGCAGGAATCGGGATCTAACAAGGGCTTCGCCCTTGCTAAGCCGTCGCACCGTGGGAACTATCGACAGACGGGTGGAGTCTATGTAGGTCATGAGACTGCGTATGCGCGTGGCTGCGGTCTGCGTTCTGGCGACGGGTTTTGTGTCTGGGCAGGATGCGGCGAAGGCTGGTTTCGAGGTGGCTTCGATTAAGCCTGAAGCCGGCGACTGCGCCAATGGGCATGGGAGTCCGCCGGAGCCGGGACGTCTGCACGTGCGGTGCATCGCGGTGGTGGATCTGATCCAGCAGGCTTACGGCGTGTTTGGGAACGGACCTACGGCCGAACCGAAAGAGATTCAAGTGCTGGGAGCGCCGGGGTGGGTGGGGTCGGATCTGTTCGATATCGATGCCAAACCGGCAGGGCAGGCGTCGCTCGATCAGATGTATGGGCCCATGTTGCGGAGCCTGCTCGAAGAACGCTTTCAACTGAAAATTCATCGAGAGACGCGGCAGGTTCCTGTTTATGATCTGACCGTCGCGGCGGGTGGATCGAAATTGCGACGAACCGCCGAGGGCTCCTGCGTCATGCTGGATTTGAGTCACCCTCCACCGCCACCGAGACCTGGAACACCGGGGATGAAAGGGTGCGGTAGCTCTTCGATCCGCGCGGTGGCGGGAAAGATGACTGTGGACGGGGTCGGAATCACGATGAAGGCGTTCGCGGGCTTGACGCTATCGTCGCGCGTGAACCTGAAGCGAGCTGTCGTCGACAAAACGGGACTGCAGGGTCAGTTCGACATTCACCTGGAGTTTGCGCCGGTGGAGGGACAAACTGCGAGTGACGCGCCTTCACTCTTCACGGCGCTGCAGGAGCAGCTTGGCCTGAAACTTGCTGACGCAAGTGGACCGGTTGAGGTGCTGGTGGTGGATCACGTCGAGAAGCCTTCGGCGAACTAGCGTCGGGCTGAACCGATGTTTTGCCGGGCAGCGACAATGCGGACCACACGAAACGAGGGCGGCTATTTGGTAGCCCGCGCCAGTTCCGCCGCCGCGCCCTGAATCGCCTCGCCGGCGTTTTCGATCACGCGGCCTACGTGCGCGATCTCTTCATCCGCCTGCTTCCACTGTTTCTGCTCGATGCTCTCGCGCACCGCCGGTAGTGTCTTCACGCCATATCCGGTATAGAATCCCGGCGCGTAGATTTCGTTTTTGTACCACGTCCGGTTGGGCAGCCCTTCTTTCGATGTGAGCGAGCGCTCCACGGCGATCAGCTTGGCGTTCGCCTCGCGCAGTTCGGCCCGCGCCAACGCCGAAGCGCCGTTTTCCGATGCGTGCGCCAGCGCTTTGTCGTAGTCCTGCGCGGTCCGCTCGAGCGACGCCAGTGCATTCTCCAGCGGCGCGAAACTCAAGAACGGCGGTACGGCCTCTTTCGCTGGCGGCTTCACTGGGAAGCGCGGATCGTCGGCGGCAGTGAACGCGCCTTCGTCTATCTGCCGGTTGCGTTCGATGATCTGCGCCCGTTCATCAGTCGCCAGCTTCTCCACTTCCGTGATGTATCGATGCACGGTGGCGGTGAAATCGTCGAAATCAAACGGCAGCAGTTCCGCGTCGGCCAGCCGCATTTCCGCGGTACCCGCAGTCTGCGCCAAGGCACGCGCGTAGACGAAATCAGTGTCGGAAAAATGCGTGTACCAGTAGAAGTCGTCGTAGATCGAGTGATAAATGCCTTCGCGATCCTCGCCGCCGAAGCCCATGTTCAAGGACGCGATGCCTAAGTGGTCAATGAAAACCGAATAGTCAGAGCCCGACCCCAGTGCGCCAATCGGAAACTCGGCGCGCAAGCCGCCACCCTGCGCGGCCGGCGCCGCCGCCCCTCCCCTGCCCGCACGGACCAGCCGGCCCGTCTGCAAACGCTGCGCCACGGTCATCTTCACTTCGGGATCCTGAATGTCGCGCGCCACGGTGTTCACAAACTTCTCCAGCGTATGCGACCCCTCCGCCGATAGAAAGCCGCGGCCGTTGGTGTCGGAGTTGATGTACACCGCAGCCTTCTGCTGCAGTTCCGCCGCATGTGTCTCGGCCCACTCCGTCGACCCCAAGAGTCCAGGCTCTTCACCATCCCACGCGCAGAAAAGCACTGTACGCTTCGGCTTCCATCCCTGCTTCATCAACGTTGCGAAACCGTGCGCCTCTTCCATCACCGCAATCAATCCCGACACGGGGTCCTCCGCGCCATTCACCCACGCATCGTGATGGTTGCCGCGAATGATCCACTCATCCGGATAGGTGCTGCCCGGAATGCGCGCAATCACGTCGTACAACGTTTTCGTATCCCAGTTGAACTTCAGTTTCAGATGCACCTTCGCGGGCCCAGCGCCCACGTGATAGGTAATCGGCAGTCCGCCGCGCCAGGCCGCAGGAGCCAGAGGTCCCTTCAATGCCGCCAGCAGCGGCTGCGCATCTGCGTACGAAATCGGCATCACTGGAATCTTCGTCAGCGTGGTCACCTCATTCAGCGCCAAACGCTTCGCGCCCGGCACCGCTCCAATTCCTGGCGTCAGCGGGTCGCCCGGATAGGTCGGCATATCCATCACGCTGCCGCGCTGCACGCCGTCCCGGGGCCGCATTGGTCCCTCCGGGAAAACATCGCCAGCGGCATAGCCGTCTTCATGCGGATCGGAATAAATCAGGCAGCCCACGGCGCCATGTTCCGCCGCCACCTTCGGCTTGATGCCGCGCCACGAGTTGCCGTAGCGCGCAATCACAATCGCGCCCTTCACGGAAATACCCAAGCGTTCCAGTTGTTCGTAGTCCTCGGGAATGCCGTAATTCACATACACCAGCGGGGCCGTTACGTCGCCATCGGTCGAGTATGCGTTGTAAGTCGGCAACTCCTCCGCGGTCTGATTCGACGTCGGATCGTTCGCCACCGCCGGCTCTTGTATGTGCGCGGTGAAATGCGACGGCTCCACTAACTCGAGCGCGCGCTCCTTGGGCGTCGGGAACAGCACGTCGAAGTTTTCGATCTTCGCGTCGAGCCCCCACTCCTTGAACTTCGCGAGAAGCCACTCCGCGTTCTCCTTGTCGTACGGCGAGCCGACATGGTGCGGTCGCGCGGATAGCCGCTGCATGTATCCCCGCATCGCCGCCGGATCGGGCAACGCGCGAAACTTCGCCTCCCAATCCTGCTCGGTTCTGGATGCGCCGGCGGAAAAGCCGCGCAGTGTGGGAAGGTCGGCAGGCGTCGCGACAGACGCGCAGATCGCGAGAAACAGAAGTGAGCGTTTCATCTCGTCCATTCTATAAAAATATGATTGGCGCACGTCGAGAGCGTGCCGTACACTGCCTTGCCCAGTAAAATGAAAGTTGCTTCTGTTTCTATTGGCCTTATGGTTCGCGCCTGGGTACAAAATGGCGCAGCCCGGCTACGTCTATCAATTTCCGCGCGATCACTTCTCGCATCCCGATTACAAAACCGAGTGGTGGTATTACACCGGCAACCTGCAAACCGCCGCGGGACATCACTTCGGCTTCGAGCTGGTCTTCTTCCGGCAAGGCCAGCAGCGCGATTCTGCGAACCCCTCAGCGTGGCGTGTGGACGATCTGTATCTCGCGCATCTCGCCCTTACTGACATCGATTCGCCGTCCTTCCACTGTTTCGATCGCATCAATCGCGCGGGCCCGGGCCTGGCGGGCGTATCGCTGGAACAAGGCCGCATATGGAACGGCAACTGGCAGGCAAGTTGGAACCTCTCCAATGGCGAGCAGACGCTCAGTGCGCGCGAGAACGGCGTCCAATTCACGTTACGCCTGGCGCCCGAAACCGCGCCGGTCATCCATGGCGTAAACGGCATCAGTCTGAAATCGGACGCGCCTGGCCACGCATCGCACTATGTGTCTTTCCCGCTGCTGGACGCTTCGGGATCCGTCAACGGAACCGCCGTCAGCGGCGCGGCCTGGATGGACCACGAATGGTTCACTAATTTGCTTGAAACGTCCGCTCAGGGCTGGGACTGGTTCAGCATACAGCTTGCCAATCACACCGAGCTAATGCTTTACGAACTGCGCAATCGCGATGCCGCGCGCGCGCCATACATCGCGGGAACTTTCGTAGATGCGGCGGGCCACTCCACGCCCCTCGCGCGCAGCGAAATCGGCATGACGCCGCTCGATTGGTGGCGCAGTCCACGCACCGGCGCGCGCTATCCCATTAAGTGGAAACTTGCGGTTCCATCGCGCGGCGTCTCGCTTGAATGTACGGCCGCTATTCCAAATCAGGAGCTCGATTTTTCTACCGGTGCGGGTTCCGCGTCGCCGGTTTATTGGGAAGGCGCGGTGCGTTACAAGGGCTCGCAGACGGGCGCCGGCTACATGGAACTTACCGGGTACGCGTCGCAGGTCAAGCTGTCGCAGTAGGCAGATAACCCGCCGCCAGCGCCGTGAAGTCGCGGAGTTGATTGTCAATCCAATCCTCCGCGCGCCCCAGCTCGCGCGCCATTAGTTGCGCGGCGGCCGGCGCCATCTCGAGCGCTGCTCGCGCATTCAAAAAAAGGGCGCGCGTGCGTCGCGCCAGCGCATCTTCCAGCGTTCGCGCCATTTCTTCACGCACGCCCCACACCACCTCCGCGCCCGTGTACGGCAATGCTGGCGTCAAAGCCTTCGCAAGGGACACATCGCTCTCCATCAGCCGCTGAATCGCGGCAGCGTCGGAGCCGTACACCTTAAGAGAGCCGTAGCGGTCCGCGTTCGGCAGATGCCCGTGAATATTCAGATTCGCGGTCGGGCAGGCGCGCTCCGGAAGGCGCGCGAACGTGGCCGCCTGGTTGACGCAGTCCTCCGCCATGTGCCGGTAAGTGGTCCACTTGCCGCCACAAATGGTGATCATGCCCGAATTTTCGATGCGTATCGTATGGCTTCGCGATAGCGACGCCGTATTGCCCGCGCCTCCGCCCTTCACTAACGGCCGAATGCCGGTAAATACGCTCAAAATATCCTCGCGCGCCGGCTTTTTCGCCAGATAGAGGGACGCCGTTTGCAGAATGAAATCGATCTCCTGCTCGAATGCGTGCGGCTCAGGCACCGCCTCATCGATCGGCGTGTCGGTGGTGCCGACGACCGCGTGACCGTGCCACGGAATCGCGAACAGAATGCGGCGGTCGCTGGTGTGCGGCACCATAATCGCGCTCTCGCTCGCCAGAAAAGACCGATCAAACACCAGGTGCACGCCTTGGCTGGGCGCAATAATCGGCGCCGCCTCTGGCTCTGCCATACTCCGGAATGCGTCCGTGAATGGCCCGGTCGCATTTATCACTACGCGCGCCCGCGCCTCCCGCTCTTCGCCTGTTTCCTGATCGCGAAAGCGCACGCCATTCACAAATCCATCGCCGTCGCGGAGCAAGCCGATGACCGGCGCGTAATTCAGCAACGCGGCGCCCTGCTCCCAAGCGGTCGCTACCAGATGGATCAGCAAACGCGCGTCGTCGAACTGCCCGTCGAAGTAAATGACCCCGCCACGCAACCCGTCGGTGTTGAGCGTCGGCAACCGGTCCAGTGTCTGCTCCTTCGAAAGGATGCGCGAAGCTCCAAAACCATACTCGCCGGCCAGTAAGTTATAGATCTTGAGTCCCACTCCATAAAACGGAGATTCCCACCAATCATAAGTGGGCACTACAAACCCTAAATTGCGCACCAGATGCGGCGCATTGCGTAACAGCAGGCCGCGTTCTCGCAGCGCCTCCATTACCAACGAAAGATTGCCCTGTTCCAGATAGCGGACGCCGCCATGCACCAGCTTTGTGCTCCGGCTGGACGTGCCCTTCCCGAAATCGTGGCGCTCCAGCAGCAGCACGCTGTAGCCGCGGGCCGCCGCATCAATTGCAACTCCGACGCCGGTTGCGCCGCCACCCGCGACTATCATGTCCCACGTCTCCGGGTGATTGTCGATGCGACCTATTTGCTCGGCTCGCGTCATATAAGGTTGCGCCGCTTAAACGTTAAGTCAGGAAACCATTGTAAGCAGCTAACATCTGCTCCAGCTCTCAAACGATTTGTCATTGCATTGAAACAGTTTTGCGTTCATCATCATGATACGCTTCACGGGAGGAAAATCGTCGAATGAAGTTATTTTTGTTGCTTATCGCACTTATGCCTTGTGCCCTCGCGCAATATGACACTGCCGATGTGCTCGGTACGGTGAAGGATGCGAACGGAGCCGTCGTTGCGAAGGCGAACGTCTCGCTGCTCAATCAAGAGACGGGCATAGCCGCCCGAGCGGTAAGCGATGACAACGGCAATTTCTTATTCACACAGGTGAAAGTCGGCAAATATACAGTAACCGCGGAGGCCCCGGGCTTTTCGAAAGCAGTCGCCTCCGATATCACGGTTGACGTAGGCGCCCGACAACGCGTCGATCTTACTCTTCAAGTTGGCGCCGTAACCGAAACGGTCAATGTAGTTGGCGCCGCGCCGCCGCTGCAGACGGATTCCAGCGAACACGGTCAGGTAATCAACACCCAGCAGGTGGTTGAACTGCCTCTTAACGGCCGTAATTATGCCGACTTGGCGCTGCTGGCCACTAATACCGTGAAATCGCCAATTTCCGCCTCCTTTTCCCCCAGCGGTACGCCGCGCGAAGCCGCCTTCAACGTTAACGGCATGCGCAGCACTTACAATAACTTTCTTCTCGATGGCTACGATAACAACGCATACGGCACCAGTAACCAGAGTTACTCGGCGCAAGCCATCAACCCCTCGCCCGACGCAATCGCCGAGTTCAAGGTAATTACTTCCAACTTCAGCGCGGAGTACGGACGCGTTGGCGGCGCGGTAATTAATGCCGTCACCAAGTCCGGCGGTAATCAGATTCACGGAGCTGCCTGGGAGTTTCTACGGAATACGGATCTCAACGCCGTGGGTTTCCAATTTACTCCACTGCTTTCGAAACCCACTCTGCAGCGCAATCAGTTCGGCGCCGCCGTCGGTGGACCTATCATCAAGAATCGCCTCTTCTGGTTCGCGGATTATGAGGGTTACCGCCAGTTACAGCGTTATCTCAATTTTGATTCCATCCCGACTATGACCGATCGCGCGGGTATCCTCCCGGTAGCGGTCGTCAATCCGTTGACCAATGTGGTTTATCCCGCCGGCACGCAGATTCCGATTCAACAGTTAAACCCGTTTGCTTATTACGCGCTTAGTAATTTGCCTGCCACCAATGCTGGAGGAACGAGCCGTTCCACCAACGACGAAGCGTTACTCTTGATTCGCGACTACAGCGACAAGTACGACGCAAAGGTCGACGGGCAGATCAATGATAAGATGTCCGCCTTCTTACGTTGGAGTCAGCACAAAGATATTCAATACTACGCGCCCGATCTTACGGGTCCATCTGGCGGCGATGGAAACGGATACATTCACACCATCCAACAGAACGCCACGCTCGGATACACCTGGACCGTTTCACCTTCCTCGATTCTCGAAGCGCGCTTCGGTTGGACGCACGTTCTGGCCGGCAAAGAGCCGCCCTACATCGGCGGACCCAGCCTGCAGTCTATGTTCGGCTTCCAGGGTCTGCCCACGTCCTCAAACCTCACCGGGGGCCTGAACACGCAGAGCATCAGCGGCTTCGCCACCTCGCTCGGGCGCCAGACCAGCAACCCGCAATTCCAGAATCCAACCTCGTTCGGGCCCAAACTCAACTTCACCAAGATCACCAGCCGTCACTCCATCAAGACTGGATTCGAGTTGGCCGCCATCCGCACCGAAGTTCTCGACGTGAACCCCCTCTATGGCCAGGACACTTACAATGGCCAATTCAGTAAACCCACCTGCGCACAGTTAGGCCAGTCATCCAACTGCGCCGTCGCCGCTGACGCCACAAGTTATAACCTTGCCGATTTCATCTTCGGCTTGCCCAGCAGCGTCAACCTGGGAAATAATTTTGTTGCGAATCTTCGGCAGCAAGTTTACTCCGCATATGTTCAGGACGATTGGCGCGTTACGCCGAAACTTACCTTGAATCTGGGTATCCGTTGGGAATTCGCCACTCCGCTTGTCGATCGCGACAACAACTGGTCGAATTTCGACCCCGCCACCGGAACCATGATCCGCGCTACCGGCGGAAGTCTTTTCCAACGTGCGCTGGTTCATCCCGATTACAAAGACTTCGGTCCCCGCCTCGGCTTCGCGTACAACTTCCTGCCGAAAACGGTCATTCGCGGCGGCTATGGAATCAGCTACGATTTCTTCAATCGCGTGGGCAGCGCCATCGAAGGCATCAATGCGCCCGAAGCTCTCTTCGGCGTGTTTACACAGAGCATTCCGGCTGGCGGTCCCGTACCAGCGAACTTCCTGACCACGATCAATAGCTTCAGCACCAATATCGCGAATCCGGCTAACTTCAATCCGCTGGTTTCGAACGTGGATTACATCCCGGCTAACTCGCCCTGGCCGTACATTCAGAATTGGTTCCTATCGCTTCAACGCGAAATCACAAAAGATACCGTGGTCGAAATCGCCTATAACGGTAACCACAGTCTCCGCCTGCCGATCATCGCCGATTACAACCAAGCCACGCCCAACGCCCCGGGCGGCACGTTGACTTACCAACAGCGCGCGCCTATTCCCACTTATGGCCCGATCACCTGGGTTTACGCCGGCGGCAACAATCACTACAACGGGCTCTCCGGGCGCTTCGAACATCGCTTTGGACATGGCCTCTACTTCCTCAACTCATTCACATGGGGCAACGCCATCGGCGATTCCGAACAGGCTTTGGAATACTTTGCCGGGTACGTCGAAGCCAACCCGCAAAACATCCACAACCTTTCTGCTGAAGCCGGGCCCTCCAGCTTCGACGTGCGCTTCAACAACGTCACTAGCGTCGTCTACGAACTCCCCTTTGGTAAAGGCCGCAAATTCGGATCCAATTGGCATCCGGTTATCGATGCCGTGTTAGGCGGTTGGGAGTTGAATACCATCAATACCGCGCATACTGGCAGTCCGCTGAGTGTCTATTACACGCCCCCCACGGCCAACGCGGTCAGCGGACTTTCCAATGACTATCGCGGCCAGCCGTTTCTACGCCCCAACGTCAGCGGCAGCTCCACCAGCCAGAGTAAGTCGCAGTTAATCAACAATTATTTCGCCGGTTACACGTTTACGATTCCGGGCGCGAATGCGCCATTTGGCAACTTGGGCCGGAATGCATTCCGCGCGCCCGGCCTCGAACAGTGGGATCTCTCGGTTGATAAGAGCTTCCACATCACCGAACGCGCGCGCATTCAGTTCCGATCGGAGTTCTTTAACGTGATCAACCATACGAATCTTGGCATTCCGAACACGAACTTTGGAAACTCGTCGTTCGGAACCATCCGCTCCACATATCCGGCGCGACAGATTCAGTTCGCGCTGAAGGCGATATTCTAAACGCTGGTGGATCATCCGCTATGCGTAGGAAGCTACTAACCGCAGTCATGCTGGCGGCTTCTGTTTACGGGGCGGCAGACGCGCCGCGCATCCTGGTGCACGGTCACCGGGGCGCTCGCGCCCGTCGTCCCGAAAACACAATTCCCGCTTTTGAATACGCCATATCGCAAGGCGTCGACGCCCTTGAGATGGACATGGCGGTTACGAAAGACAACGTCATTGTCATCTCGCACGACCCTATACTTGAACCGCCCGTTTGTACCGGCCCCTCACCGAAAGCCGTAATCCATCAACTGACGCTCGCCGAAGTGCGCCAGTGGGATTGCGGCGCCGTACGCAATCCACGCTTCGAAACGCAGCAGACCGTACCCGGCACGCGCATGCCTACGCTCGATGACGTCTTTAAACTGGCCACGCACGGCAAGTTCCTCTACAACATCGAGACTAAAAGCTTCCCCGACCATCCCGAGTACACGCCCTCGCCCGAAGAATTTTCCCGCATGGTGCTCGCGAAAATTCGCGAATATCACCTTGACGACCGCGTCATCCTGCAATCCTTCGATTTTCGAACGCTCGTGGCGATGCGCAAACTGGCCCCTTCCGTGCGGCTCTCCGCATTAGTCGAAAACGATCAACGTGATTTTCCCACCATCTCCGCCGCAGCCGCCAAGGCGGAGATCGTGTCACCGGAATTCCACCTCGTGACACCCGAAAAGGTCGCCGCAGCCCACCGCGCCGGCCTCCAGGTGGTACCATGGACGGCAAATTCGCCCGCCGATTGGGACAAATTGATCGACGCAAAAGTGGACGCGATCATATCGGATGACCCGGCGGAGTTGATTGCCTATCTTCGTAAGAAGGGGCTGCGCCCCGTCGCCGGCCCAAAACCCTAGCCATCTTCAACATAAGATAAGTAACTTATTCGGCTTGGCCGATCAGTAATTGCTTCATTAGGCCCAATTAGGAGAACTGAATGAGTCGATTGAAGAGTTTTGGAATCCGCCGTTCCGGGGCGCCTGCCATGTTACTGGTTGCGCTCTCTGCCTTGGTCTGCAGTATCCTGACCGGTCCGGCGCATGCGCAGTCCGCTGCCGCGGGAACCATCACCGGAACGCTCACGGATGCATCCGGGGCCGTCATTCCCGATGTCGCAGTAGTGATTCATGGAACCGATACAGGCGTGAACTATGCGACCAAGAGCAACAGCGCCGGGGTCTACATCACGCCCTTTCTCCAACCCGGAAGATACGAAATCACCGCGAACAAGGCTGGCTTCGCGAAGGTTGTACGCCGCGATCTGACGCTGCAAGTCGGGCAAACACTTGACATCGACCTGCAAATGCCGCTCGCGACTGCCCAGACCGAGGTCACCGTAACAGGTGAAGCGCCAGTCGTCGATACCGAAAAGACCGAAGTCTCCCAGGTGGTCGACCAGAACCTGGTCCAGAACCTGCCAATCGTTGGCCGCCGCTGGGATAACTTCGTCCTCCTGACCCCCGGAGTCACGACCGATGGCGCGCTCGTATCTTACCGCGGCATCTCCGGTTTGTATAACAACAATTCCGTCGATGGCGCCAATAACAATCAGTCATTCTTCTCCGAAGCGCGCGGCCGTAGCGCCGCCACCACGGGCGTTCCCTACATCTACAGCCTCGACGCCATTCAGGAATTTCAAGTCAGCGCCAGTAATTACAGCGCGGAATTCGGCCAAGCCGCGGGCGGAGTAGTCAACGCTGTCACTAAGTCGGGCGGCAATGCCTTCCACGGCGACCTTTTCTATTACTTACGCTACCCTTCGCTCAACGCGCTCGATCCGGTTAACAAAGCCAACGGCATTCTTACCCAACCCGTTCACCAGCAACAACAGTTCGGCGGTAGCGCCGGCGGCGCCATCATCAAAGACAAGCTCTTCTACTTCGCGAATTACGATGGATCGCGCAAAGTCTTTCCCGTCACTTACATCAGCACCTCTAAATTCCCCCTGGCGTGCCCGACTGCGCTTACTGCCCCTCAATGCTCTGAAGCCAATAGCTACTTCGCGGGGCTGATCGGCTCCTATGGGCGCACCGGCGTCAACGACATAGGCTTCGCCAAGCTCGATTACCAGGCCACTGCGAACAACCGCTTCAGCGCCGGTTTCGATCTCGACAATTACCACGCGCCGAATTCCTACAACTCAGGCACAACCGTCACCAACAACTCGATTACGGCCAACGGCCCCGTTGTTCTCCACGAGCGTTTCCTCGTCGCCAACTGGGATTCAGTCATCAAACCAACCGTCGTCAACAATCTTCGCTTTCAATGGAGCGTTGACGACGAAGTCACACAAGCGAATTCAGGCGGCCCCAGCGTGACCGTCGCCAGCGTCATGGCGTACGGCATGCCGAACGCGCTGCCCCGCCCCGGTTTCCCCGACGAGCACCGCTATCAGATCGCCGACACGCTCTCGATCTCGCGCGGCCGCCACCAGATGAAGATGGGCTTCGATTTCAACTTCATCCACGAGCTGGCCATCAACCTGTTCCAGGGCGGCGGCATCTACAGTTACAGCGGATCGGCCTCCGCCGCATTCAATGCCTGGGCGCTGGATGTCTATGGAGTAAATGCCGGCGATGGACTTACCGGCAGACATTACAGCTCCTTCACGCAAGTTACGGACCCGATCACCGGCGTCGGCAAGGATGACTTTTACGACAACGATTACGCGGGCTTCTTCGAAGATAGTTGGAAAGCGCGGCCGAATCTTACTTTGAACCTTGGTCTTCGCTACGACATACAAACCGTACCGCAGCCGCCCAAGCCCAACACAGCCACGCCCCTCACCACTTACTACACATCCACTCTCAACATTCCCAAGCACGATTTCGCGCCGCGCATCGGCATCTCATGGCAGCCGGAAAAGAACACCGTCATACGCGCCGGCTATGGCATCTTCTACGCGAAAACTTCAGACAGCACCTTTTATGCTCTGCGCGTCGAAAACGGCGTCTATCAGCAGACCTTCAACTGTCTGCCGGCCACGTGCCCGCAGCTTACGTTCCCCAATATCATCTTCACGCCTCCGGGTCCCACGCCCACGGCGCCCTTCGCTGGCGCACTTACGCCGCAGGTGACGCCCTTCACGCCGCCCGCGCTTACGCAATTGAGTCACGGCCTGGTACCCGATTTCGTGAATCCGATGGTGCATGAGGGGGAAGTCACGGTCGAGCATCAATTGCCGGGCCGCATTAGTCTCTCCGCCGGCTGGCTCTTCAGCCGCGCGGAACACCTGCCGGTGTATGTCGACGCCAACGTTGCGCCGGCCACCACCACGCACACTTACTCCGTTTTGAACTCCGCCGGCGGCCTCGCACAGAGCATCACGCTCCCCTGGTACAACCAGCGTATCGACACCCAAACCGGCGTCATCCTCAACGGCTATAGCGTGGTGAACGCCTGGTACAACGGCTTGGTCCTTTCGCTGCGCAAAGCCTACAGCAACGGCTTTGAAGTGCTGATGAACTACACGTTTTCCAAATCTATTGACGACGGCGCAGTCGGCGGCGCGAACGGAACCTTCTTCGGCACCGATTGGCCGCTCGACCCGAAAAATCAGAAGCAGGAGAACTCGCTCTCAGATCTAAACCAGACGCACCGGTTCGTCACCAGCCTGGTCTACACGCCGCAGTTCACGAAGAAAATCGCTAGCAAGCCCACGCGCCTGATCCTCGATGGCTTCACGTTTGCGACCGTCGTCACCGCGGCCACCGGCCAGCCCCTGTTCGCACAGATCAGCGGTTTTCCTTCGGGCGGCGTGGACTTCGGCGTCACCGGCGGCGAAATCACCAACACCGGCGGCAGCACCGGTGGGCGGCCCCCGCAAGTCGGCCGCAACGTCTACATCGGTCCCCATCTCAAACAGGTGGATGTGCGCATCATGCGCAGCTTCGCGCTTACCGAGCGCGTCCATCTGCAGTTCCTGGGCGAAGCTTTCAACCTGTTCAACTTCACAAATTTCAGCTCGCTGAACACCACCGCGTTCAACTTCGCCGCTCCAGGCGCGGCCACATGCCCGGCCAGCGTCGCTGGCAGCGGAAACGGCTGCATCGTGCCCAATCCCACGTTCCTGCTGCCTACCGGATCGTCCTCTGCGAACGGCCTCTACACCGCCCGCCAGCTCCAGGTTTCAGCGAAACTGGTCTTCTAGCCGCAGTGCAACGGGAGGCGAGGCGAACCGGTCGCCTCCCAGTCTTCTCTCAATACAAAACACGCGTGCGAATCGTCCCTTCCACGTGGTCCAGCAGCCGTTTCGCCTCCAGCGTCTCACCGCGACCGCCGTCTTCCACATCGATCACCACATAACCGATCCGCGCATTCGTCTGCAGATATTCGCCGGCGATATTGATGTGCTTCTCGGAAAATATCGCGTTCACCTTCGACAGCACGCCCGGCTGATTGCGGTGGATGTGCAACAAACGGTGCTTTCCCGGATGCTCCGGCAGCGATACTTCCGGAAAATTCACCGCCGTGATCGTCGATCCGTTATTGCTGTACTTAATCAGCTTGCCCGCCACTTCGAGGCCGATGTTCTGCTGCGCCTCTTCCGTGCTGCCGCCCACATGCGGAGTCAAGATCACGTTGTCGAACTCCCGAAGCGGTGACACAAATTCGTCCTTCGCCGTTTTGGGCTCTAACGGGAACACGTCGATCGCCGCGCCTGCCAGATGTTTCGACTTGAGCGCCGCCGCCAGCGCCTCGATATCCACTACCGATCCGCGCGACGCGTTGATCAGGTGCGCGCCTTGCTTCATCCGCGCAATCTGCGCCGCGCCGATCATCTTTTGCGTCTGCGGCGTCTCCGGCACATGCAGCGTCACCACGTCCGCTGCTTCCAACAGCGCGTCCAGCGACGACACAGGCCGCGCATTCCCCAGCGCCAGTTTCAGTTCGATGTCGTAGAACAGCACCTGCATGCCCAGCATCTCGGCCAACACGCTCAACTGGGAACCGATGTGCCCGTATCCGACAATGCCCAGCTTTTTCCCGCGGGCCTCACGCGAGCCCGCCGCGGTCTTCATCCACTCGCCGCGTTGCGCCGCGCGGCTGCGAAACGGTATGCCGCGCAACAGCATGATCATTTCCGCCAGCACCAGTTCCGCCACGCTGCGCGTGTTCGAAAACGGCGCATTGAACACGGGAATGCCGCGGTCCTGCGCCGCCTCCAGATCCACCTGATTCGTGCCGATGCAAAAACAGCCAACGCCAGTCAGCCGCGGCGCATGTTGGAAAAACGCACTGGTCAAATTGGTGGCGGAGCGTATGCCGATGAAGTGCGCGTCCGCCGCCGCCGTAAACAGATCGGCCTCCGCCAGCGACTTCGGATGATATTCGATGTTCGTGTACCCGTCGCCGCGAAACGAATCCACCGCGCTCTGGTGCACGCCCTCGAGTAACAGTATTTTGATTTTCGATTTGTCGAGTGAAGTAGTGCTCATGAAGGGATGAACCTTCATGATAATGTGCGGCGCTGCTCAGGCGCCGCCCGTCGCTTGCCGCTCGAAATCGATCGGGTCGCCAAATCCCACGCTGTCCACACCCATGCCGCGCATCATCGCCGCCGCAGTCAACCGGCGGTGCGAATTGAACGTGATCACGTGCGCCAGCATCCCGCCGAACGTGAACTGCTCCGGCGGCTGGCACAGTTCATCCACAAACGTGTCGTCCCAGCCGCCGCGCGCCCGCACCGCGCACATCACGCGTTGAAACTCCGCTTCGGCCTTTTCGAATCGCGCCAGCATCTCGGCCGGTGAAAGCCGCCGCTTCACCTCTGGCATCGCTGTGCCCGTCATCGCGGCCGTCCACACTTCTTTTGTGAACACGATCCGGTCCAGCAGTTCGCGCAAATTCCGCTCCGGCTCGTGCCACGGCAACAGTTCCGGCGACGCCATCGGCCGGTCCAACTGCTCATCCGTCAGTTCTTGCGCATGCTCCAACAGTTTCCGCGTGTACCAGGTTTCATATCCGGCAAAACGATCAAACAGGTCCATCTCCAGCTCTCCTTTCGTTGTTCCCGCAGCCACGAAGTGCACACCGCCTGCGCCCCGCAACCGGAAATGCGTCGCGCCCATCCGCCGGTACAGGCTCGGCGACGCCCCGAACGCCCGCCGGAATGCCCGTGTGAACGCTTCGAGCGACCCGTACTGCGCATCCAGCGCAATCTCCGTCACCGCGTCGGCAGTCCGCCCGAGCCTCCACGCCGCGCGCTCCAGCAGCAGCCTGCGCCGCATCGCCGCGGGCGTCTCCGCCAGCAGCGCTCGAAACAGGCGATGGAATTGCGTGCGGCTATAGTACGCCTTGCGCGCCAACCCCGGCACTTCCGCGGCGGCATCGAGCGAGTCCGTCACCACCGTTCGCAACCGTTCCGCATCACCCGGCTTCATGGCTCCAGCCAGAATCCTATCAGGGCTATTCCCCGGCTTGCCTGACATTTCGTCCCAAAATCACTCGCGTTATCAGCTTTATGAACACAGCGCGTCGAATAAGGTCTATCTTTTTGACACGAGAGTAAGAAATCTCCCTGTTCGGCCCTTTCCGATCCGCTATGATATTGTTAACTCCCTTATGCAGCTTCGAGCTTTTACGGTAACGCTCGCCATCGCGGCCTTGCCTCTGTCCGGCGGCCGGAGCACGCCGGGAGAGGCTGCTCTCGACCGGCAATTCCAACAGAACGTCCGTCCTTTCGTTGCTAAATACTGCGTAAGTTGCCACAGCGGCCAATCGCCGGCGGCGCAGTTCGACCTCAAATCCTTCGCCACCCTCAGCCAGGTGGAGCACGACTTTCCGCACTGGTCGCTCATCCTCTCGCGTCTGACGGCGCAGGAGATGCCGCCCAAGCCCATGCCGCAGCCTCCCGAGGAAGCGCGCAAGCAGGTGATGGATTGGATCGAGTCGCTGCGCGCCGCAGAGATACACCGCAACGCCGGAGATCCTGGAATGGTTCTGCCGCGGCGCTTGAGCAACTCTGAGTACGATTACACCGTTCGCGACCTCACCGGCCAGGACATTAAGCCCGCCCGCGAATTCCCTGTCGACCCCGCCAATACCGCCGGCTTCGACAACTCGGGCGAATCCCTCACCATGTCCCCCGCCCTGCTGAACAAATATCTGCAGGCCGCGCGAGCCGTCGCCGATCACGCCGTCCTCACACCCGATGGCATCGATTTCGCGCTGTACCCGATGCTGGTCGAAACCGATCGCGACAAATACGCCATCGAACGCATCGTTAACTTCTACCACCAGCAGCCCACCGATTACGCAGCTTACTTCGAGGCCTCCTGGCGCTACGAACACCGCGCCGCGCTGGGACAGAAGAGCGCCACGCTCGCCTCCGTCGCCGCCGAAACCCACGTCAGCGCGAAATATCTGCCCATGGTCTGGGGCATCCTGCATGATAAAGACGCGATCGGCCCTGTCGCCAAATTGCAGGCGATGTTCAACAAGCTGCCCGCGCCTGGCGGAGACGATATCCATCCCGCTTGCGTCGCGATGCGCAACTTCGTTGTGAAGATCCGTCACGACACGGCTATGCAGTACGCCGCCCCCATTGTGCGTGGCTTGCCCGCCGGTTCGCAGCCGCTGCTCGATTGGAAGCTTAACGAATTCGCCGCGCACCGCCGCGAAAGCGACCCCAAAGATCTGCGTAACGACACTGACCCTGCTCCGGTTGTACCGGCCATTCCCAGGTACCCGGGCCTGCATGCCGAGGCCGCGCCCCGTTGGGCGGCGCTCACCGCGAAGGCCCGAGCAACGGACCAGGATCTGATCGTTCCCGCAGCGGATCGCACCCGCTATGAAGCCGCGTTCCAGCGTTTCGCCTCCGTTTTCCCCGATGAATTCTTCGTCTCCGAACGTGGCCGCTATTTCCCCGACGATTCCCAGGACAAGGGCCGTTTCCTGAGCGCCGGTTATCACAACACCATGGGCTATTTCCGCGACGATCGCCCGCTCATGGAGCTGATCCTCGATGACGAAGGCAATCGCCAGCTCAATCGCCTCTGGGACGAATTCGATTTCATCGCCAGCTACACCTCCCGCACCTTCGTTCAGTACTTCATGAATCAAAGCGGAGAAGTCGATGGCAAAGGCGCCGAGTCCGGCTCTCCACGTCCGCTGAACCACGCAATCACCGACGAAGCCGTCATCTTCCAGTTTCGCGATAAGTACCTCGCGAAAGCGGCCGCGAACCCCGTCAACGATCCCGTATCCGCGCAAGCCATTCGCGAGCACTTCGAGCACGTCAACAATGTTCTGCGGGGTCTCGAAAAGGAGCACACGGAAGCCGAGCCGAAGCACGTCGAGGCGATCCTGCGCTTTGCCGCGCGCGCCTATCGCCGCCCGCTCACCCAAGCCGAAGCCGCCGATCTCACGGCCTACTACCACACGCTCCGCGAAAAGAATGGCCTGTCCCACGAAGACGCGATTCGCGAATCCATCACGTCCGTGCTGATGTCCCCCGATTTCCTCTATCGCGTCGACCTGCTCGACGCCAACATCGCCACGTCCCCTAATGGTGTTCGCAAGGTGAATCTGAAAAATCAGGCGCCCTTCCAAGCTCGCCCGGTTTCTTCTTACGCGCTCGCCAGTAAACTCAGCTACTTCTTGTGGTCCAGCATGCCCGATGAGGAGTTGTTGCGTCACGCCGCGTCCGGCGACCTGCAGAAATCCGACGTGCTGATGTCTGAAGTCCGCCGCATGTTGAAAGACGAGAGAGTTCGCGGCTTCGCCACCGAATTCGCAGGCAATTGGCTCAACTTCCGCCATTTCGAAACCACCAACACCGTCGATCGCGATCGCTTCCCCACCTTCAACAACGACCTGCGCGCCGCCATGTTCGAAGAGCCCGTGCGCTTTATCGAAAACCTCGCGCGCAACGACGGCTCTGTGCTCGATCTCATCTACGGCCACTACACTTTCGTCAACCCGCCGCTCGCCAAGCATTACGGCATGCCGGATGTGCCCGGTAAGAATGACGACTGGGTGCGCGTCGACGACGCCGATAAATACGGCCGCGGCGGCATACTTCCCATGGCCGTCTTCCTCACGCAGAATTCGCCCGGCCTGCGAACCAGCCCCGTAAAGCGCGGCTTTTGGGTGGTCCACACCGTTCTCGGCCAGGTGATTCCGCCCCCTCCGCCCGTCGTTCCCGAACTCCCCGCCGACGAATCTAAATCCGAGTTGCCCTTGCGCGACGCCCTCGCCAAGCACCGCTCCGTTCCCATGTGCGCCGCCTGCCACTTCAAATTCGACTCCTTCGGACTCGCTTTCGAAGGCTACGGCCCGGTCGGCGAAGCGCGCGCCAAAGACCTCGCCGGCCGTCCCATAGATGCCCACGCGGAATTCCCCGGTGGCTGGACCGGCTCTGGCATCGAAGCTATCGAAACGTACATTCGCGACCACCGCCAGGCCGATTTTGTGGATAACCTCAGCCGCAAATTACTCGCCTATTCTCTAGACCGGTCGTTGCAGCTGTCCGATGAAGCGCTGATCGATCGAATGAAGAGTAAACTGGCTACTAAGGAGTACCGGTTCGATTCTCTGGTGGAGACCATCGTCACCAGTCCGCAGTTCTTGAACGCGCGCGTGGCGGAGGCGCGACAAACAGCCCAGATGGAGACCAAAAGGTGATGAAGATGCCTGAATCGCAGAAGAATTCCTCGCCGCGCTTTTCGCGCCGCGCCGTACTTCGCGGAGTTGGTTGCGCCATGGCCCTGCCGTGGCTCGAGTCGCTCGATGCCTTAGCGGACACACCCGCCGGGTCCGCTTTCCCTAAGCGCTTCGGCGTTGTCTTCCTGGGGTGCGGCGTCAATGAGGATCACTGGAGCGCCGAGGGAAACGGCGCCGCGATGAAGCTCAGTAAGACGCTTGAGCCTCTCGAACCGCTGAAGACCAAAATCAACGTCGTCGATGGCCTGTTCGTCAAATCGCTCACCAACCAGGGCATCCACCCGGCCCAAACCGGCAGCCTGCTTTCGGGCGCGCACATCTCCAAAGGCGCCATCATCCACTCGGGCATCAGCGTCGATCAAATGATCGCCAACCACATCGGCGTCGATACGCCACAGTCGAGCATCGTGCTCGCCTGCGACCCGCCGATGACGGGCTATCACGAATCCAACTTTTCCCTCGCCTATAGCTCTCACCTCTCCTGGCAAACGCCGGATTCGCCGGTGCCGGTCGAAATCTATCCGTCGCTCGCCTGGGACAACCTGTTCGACAATCGCGGCAGTGCGCTCAACGTCAGCCTCCTCGACCGCGTGAAGGATCGCACCGAAGCGCTCACGCGCAAAATCAGCTCCGGCGACAAGACCAAGCTGGACGAATACCTCACCAGCGTGCGCGAAGTGGAAAAGCGCGTCGAAAACATGCGCAAAACCAAGGACAACGCCGACGATGCTGCCAAAGCCAAAAACACCGTCGCCGCCACCATGGATCGGCCGGCCAACGGCCTGCCGGAAGACCTGCGCGACCACGCCCGCCTGATGTGCGACATCATCGCCATCGCCTTCCAGACCAACAAGACGCGCGTCGCTTCGCTCATCATTTCGCGCGATCTTTCGGCCATGTACTATCCGTTCCTGGACGTAAAAGACGGCCACCACTCTGCTTCACACGCCAACAATAACGACGCGTATGAGCGCATCACCCGCTTCCACGTCAGCCAGTTCGCCTATCTCGCTTCCAAGCTCGACAGCATGAAGGAAGGCAACGGCACGGTTCTAGACAATACCTGCCTGATGTTCCTCTCGAACCTTTGGATCGGCCGCAAGCACGACAACACGCGGCTCCCGGTGGTGCTTGCAGGCGGCCTCGGCGGCACGCTCGAAACCGGTCGCACCCTGAACTACCTCGATGCCGGCGTAGACAACCGCAAGATGTGCAGCCTCTATCTTTCGCTGATGGATCGCTTCGATATCAAGCTGGAACAGTTCGGCGACGCCACTGCGCGGCTCGAAAAGCTCTAAGAAAATCGGGCGAGAGCCCCCAGGACAAGCGTCGATAGAAGCCGAAGTTTTTATCAGCGTTTATCTGTGTTCATCTGCGGCCCCAAATTAGCTTTTGACAAGCGCAGCCCTCAGCTTCGCGCTTACGGCTTCACGATTATCTTGCCCACGCCATCCTGGTAGCCTTCTGCGATGGCAAACGCTTCCGCAATGCGGTCCATGGGCCGCGTGTGCGTAATCAGGGGCGCAAACAGCTCTGGCCGCGCTGCAATCATCTCAAGAGCCGCGCCCGATTCGTGATTCGATCGCCGCACGTTAAACACGCTCAGTTCCTTGCGTCGCAGCGGCGACATCTCAAACGCCACCTGCATCTCCGAATGAATTCCCGTGATCACGACGCGCCCCGCGTTTCGCGCCATCCGGATCGCATCGTTGGTCGTGTGCGCCTTGGCCGCACAGTCGATCGCGCAATCCACGCCGCGCCCGCCGGTGTCCTTTACCACCTGTCCCACTTCCGTCGTGTCCAGCGCCACGTCCGCGCCTAACAGCATGGCCAGTTCGCGCCGGTGCGCCACCGGTTCCACAACCCAGATTCGCTTCGCGCCCGCTGCCTTGGCGCAGGCCACCGTCAGCAGCCCAATCGGCCCCCCACCGATGATCGCCACCGTGTCACCGGCGGCAATCGACGCGAACTGCATCGAGTGCAGCGCCACGGCCAGAGGCTCCACTACCGCACCCATTTCCAGCGACACTTGCGCCGGCAGGGGCAGCAGATTGGCTACGGGCAGATTCACAAACTCGCGAAAAAATCCCGGCAGCCGCGGCGT